>NZ_JBHXVE010000006.1:232767-314126 GCF_042672505.1 Streptomyces sp. NPDC127190 | reverse complement strand
GCGCCCGCGGCGCGCGGGTTGCCCGAGGCGGCGTCGGTTCACCTCCGCCTGCGCGGAGCGGACGGTACCGACCCGGTGGGCTCCCTCTGCGCCGCCGGTTCACCTCCGCCTGCGCGGAGCGGACGGGCACCAACACCCCAGCCGCTGGCCCCTGAGCGGTTCACCTCCGCCTGCGCGGAGCGGACGCCGCCACAACCCGGCCCTCTGCCCTCTCCCGCGGTTCACCTCCGCCTGCGCGGAGCGGACGCGGCAAGGCGCCAGGTGACCGCCCAGCGTTCCGGTTCACCTCCGCCTGCGCGGAGCGGACGTGTTGATCCCGGACATCACAACCACGTTCACCGGTTCACCTCCGCCTGCGCGGAGCGGACGCGGGTGACGCTCCGAGTCGCCTGCGCCGGGCGGTTCACCTCCGCCTGCGCGGAGCGGACGTGCGCAAGGCGGGCAACGCCGCCGTCGGCCTCGGTTCACCTCCGCCTGCGCGGAGCGGACGCCGAGGGCCTGTGGACGAAGGACCCCGCGGACGGTTCACCTCCGCCTGCGCGGAGCGGACGTGGGCATGACGACTTTGACGGCGGCGGTGGCCGGTTCACCTCCGCCTGCGCGGAGCGGACGACAACGCGGCCTGCCCGAACTGCGAGATCGACGGTTCACCTCCGCCTGCGCGGAGCGGACGCGGTCATTCAGCTCATGCCAGGCCTGGAGGGCGGTTCACCTCCGCCTGCGCGGAGCGGACGAGTTCAAGCGGCTGCCCCCCAACGTGGACGTCGGTTCACCTCCGCCTGCGCGGAGCGGACACTTCCTGACCTGCGATGTTAGAAGGGGTTGACACTTCCTTTACCAACGCTGTTGCGGCGCATCAGAGTCTCCCTGACTTCGATCAAATGGCGGCGTCTCAGAGAGACGCGGCACAGCGGTGACAGAAGTCAAACTATCTCCGGTATGGCGACGGCGGTGGGGATTTCCGCAGGTGGGCCCGTGTTGTCGGTGGCTGCTGCTAGAAGTTCTCGGCATGAGCGATGTAGTGGTCCCGGACCAGGTGGATGTGCGGGTGTGGGGCAAGGAGCGAGGGCTGCCGTATCCGTACCCCTTGATCTGTCATCTGCTGGATGTGGCAGCGGTGTTCGGTGCGCTGTGGGATGTCCTGCTGCACCCTCGGTTACGGGAGCGCGTCGCGGGGGAGCTTGGCCTGGGTGTAAGCCAGGCGCGAGCGGTGCTGGCGTGGTGGGCGGGTCTGCATGATCTAGGGAAGATCACGCCACCGTTCCAGGCACAGGTGCCGGATGCGTTCAAGGCACTGACGGGCGACGGGGATTACCTTGCGGCGGCAGGGGCCGAGAGGTTGGCGGGGTTCCGGCACGAACTGGGGACGCACTGGGCGTTGGTGTCGTTGCTGGCGGAGGCCGGATATCCGGTATCGCGGGTGCAGGCGCGCAGTCTGCCGCATCAAGTGGCCCAGTTGCTGGGCGGGCACCACGGGTGTTTCGCAGATGTGGTGCCGCCCCGGCAGGCCGCGGCAGCCGGTCAGTATCAGGCGGGGCTGGGGCAGCGCGGGTGGCAGGAGCAGCGGCGCTGCCATCTTGAGGCGGTTCGGCGGGTAGTGGGGGCCGAGACCGTGCCGGCAGGGCAGCTGTCGGCGGCGACGTCGGTGCGGGTGTACGGGCTGGTCGTGTTGGCGGACTGGCTGGCCAGCAGCGTCGAGTGGATCCTGCCCGGTCTGCCGTCCAGGACGTGGCCGGGCAGTGCGGAACAGTTGGATGCGCACTACTGGCAGGCTGCGCGGGACGCGCCTGGCGTGGTGGCGACGGCGCGACTGGGCCGTACCGAGTTCCCGCGTAAGAAGGCTTTGAAGTTCGAGGAGTTGTTTCCGTTCACGCCGAACGCATTGCAGCAGGACATCGCGGAGGTCCTGCCCGGGCTGGTGGGGGAAGAAGGCTCGGGACTGGTACTGGTGACAGCGCCGACAGGCGACGGAAAGACGGAGGCAGCCCTGTTCGCGGCCGCGGCGCTCGGTCGGGCCTCGGGGGCGCGAGGGGTGTACTTCGCGTTGCCGACGATGGCGACCGCGGACCAGATGTTCCCGCGGGTGGCCTCGTTCGCCGAGCGCGTGCTGACCGGGGAGCGGGCCCTGTTGCTGATGCACAGCGCGGCCTGGCTGAGCCCCGCGATGGACGGCGTCCAGGGCGGATGCGCGACGGACACCTGGAGCCTCAAGGAGGCCGTCGGACAGGGTGAGCAGGGCGCGGATGCGTCAGGCGATGAGTTCAGTGCGGCTCCGGCCACTGCGGTGGAGGCGCGTGCATGGCTGCGGGAGGGCGGTAAGCGGGGTTTTGCCGCGCCGTTGGGCGCGGGCACGATCGATCAGGCTCTCGCTGCGGTCCTGCCGGTCTCCTTCAACGCGCTGCGTCTGTTCGGCCTGTCGGACAAGGTGCTGATCGTGGACGAGGCGCATGCCTACGGGCCGTGGATGCAGACGCTCATGGTCCGCCTTCTGGAATGGCTGGGGGCGTTGCGGGCCCCGGTGGTGCTGCTGTCGGCGACGTTGAGCGGCCGCTCCGCCAGTTCCCTCGTCGACGCGTACCGGCGGGGTGCCGGCTTCACCGCGCCCTGCGACGTTCAACCGGCCTACCCAGGCTGGCTGTTCGCGGACGCCGCGACGGGAGAGGTGTCGGATGCGCGCGCGGTGGCGACCTTGCGCCCGCGGACCCTGGACCTGTCGCTGCGGCAGGTGACCTGGGACTGCGATGACAGCGAAGCCCGGCTGAAGCCGGGCGGGCGGCGCGGCGTACTACGTGAAGTCCTCACTCCCGTTGCCGAGTTCGGCGGGACGGCGCTGGTGTGCTGCACGACCGTCGCTGAGGCACAACGCACCTTCCGCGACCTCCGCAAGGCGTTCCCGGCCCTGGCCCGCAAGAAGGGCGGGATCCGGCTGCTTCACTCACGCTTCCCCGGCCTGCTGCGACAGGAGATCACCGCCGACTGCGAGCTCGCCTATGGAAAGCCCGGCCCGGATGAACAGCTTGGTGCGCGGCCTGCGTCGATCCTGGTGGCGACCCAGATCGTGGAACAGTCACTGGACTTCGACTTCGACCTCGTGGTCAGCGACCTCGCTCCGCTGGCCCTGCTCCTGCAACGCGCCGGCCGCGGACGGCGCCACGCCCGCGGGGCGGCCGGACGCCCCCACTGGGCGCGGGCGGAGGAGCGGCCCGCTCTGGTCGTCCTGGAGCCCACCGGGCCGGACGGTGCGACCGAGCCCCCCAGGTCGTGGGGAGACGTCTACGACCACTCGCTTCTGCTGCGCTCGGCCGTCCTGTTGCGGGAGAAGGCAGGGCAGGGAATCGCTGTTCCCGGGGACGTGCAGCACCTCGTGGACGCCGTGTACGCGCAGGACTTCACCGATCGGCTGAAGGAGGCCGGTGAGGGGGAGGCCGAGGCGGCCGCGAGGCGGCTGCACGCACTCGACCAGCGACGGGCGGGTGCTCAGATCGCGGAGGAGACGCTCGCCGTGATGACTGGGATCAGTCCACCGTATGCGGTACGCGGTGATCTGTCCCTCCTGAGCAAAGGCACCGCGGAGATGACCGCGGAGTTGCTCACCACCCGGCTCGGTGCCGACACCGGACGCCTGCTCATGCTGTTCACCCAGGATGCGGGGGGTGTCTCGCTCGACGAGGACGGGCGACTCCCACTGCCGGACAAGGGTGCTCCGGACCGGGCGGCGGTGCGACGGATCGTCGCGCGCGCCGTACCCGTACCCGGCAGCTGGCTGCCTCCGGCTGGCGAGCGGCCCGACCTTCCTGCGGCCTGGCGCAAGCAGACCCACCTGCGTGACCTCGTCCTCGTACCCATGGTCCGTACGGCGGAGGGCAGCGAGGGCGCAGTCTGGCACGGTCAACTCGACGGCAGGTGCGTCGAGTTCACGCGCGAGACCGGTATCGATCGAATTTGACCGAGGTCACTGAACCGCTTGAGCTGTGCCAGGCACCCTTGGATGATTGAACCAGGCCCGTCCCTCGGCAGGGGGAGACGAGGGGCGGGCCGGATGAGCCCGCTTGCGCGGGCAGAGGGGAAGCACCGGTGGCGAGCTGTGGCACGCACCCGGTTCACCCCCGCTCACGCGGGGCCCTCGATACCCATTGTGCCAACCCGCCCACCGCAGGAGCGTGATGTTCACGGTGTCCGCCTTTCCCCTTGACGAAGCACCGTGGATCCCGGTCCTGTGGACTCCGGCCGCCCAAGCAGGCGGCCAGCACCTGCCGCCGCTGGTCGGCCTGCGCACCCTGCTGGCGCGTAGTCACGAGATCAGCTCGCTCGCCATCACCGAACCGCCGGCCTACTCCGCGGTCCTGCGCACGCTGTACGCGCTCACCGCCCGGGTGTGCGCGCTGGATGAGGACGACGACGGATCGGGCGAGGACTGGTCCGAGCGCCGTCTGAACATTCTGGACGCGGGCCAGCTGCCCGCCGACGGCATCACCGCCTACTTCGACGCCTGGGCGCACCGGCTGTGCTTGTTCGGCGAGCGGCCCTGGATGCAGGATCCGCGCCTGGCCGAGCAGTGCGATCCGGCGCGTTCGGCCGGGGTCAACAAGCTGGTGCCGACCCGGCCTTCCGGCAACAACCACGCCTGGTTCACCCACGTCCAGGACGGCGACCCTGACCCCGTCCCCGCAGGTGAAGCCGTCCTGAGCCTGCTGACCTGGCACTACTACGGCCCCTCCGGACGAGGCTCCGCCCGCACCGTCGGCGGAACCGCGAGCGCGAACATGAAGGCGGGCCCGCTGCGCGGCGCGCTCTCCTACCATCCCGAGGGCTCCACCCTCTTCGAGACACTCCTGGCGGGCCTCCTTCACCCGGACCCGCAGGTGAGCCGTACGACGGACCGCTGCATGTGGGAGTGGGAGGAACTGCCCGACCCGGACGCGCCGCCGCCCCCCGTGCAGGGGCCCTGCTCGCGGCTGACGGCCGTCTCCCAGCATGCCCTGCTCCTGATCCCCGACCCGGACGACGAGAACGTCGTGACGGATGCCTTCATCACCTGGGCCTACCGCGACGGGCGTCTGCCGCGCGACGACCCGTTCCTGATCTGGCAGATCAGCCAGCAGGGCAACCCTTATCCCCGGCCTGCGGATTCGGGGCGTGCGCTGTGGCGGGACATCGACGGCCTGCTGCTGCTCAAACCCGGCGGCACGTCCCAGGCCCGCCACCCCGAAGTCTTCTCCCCCTCCCATGCTCTGGAAGTCTCCGACGTGCTGGACAGGCCACTGGCCGTGCGTGCTCTCGGCTTCGAGCAGGACGGGCAGGCCAAGGACCGGCAGTTCGTCGCCGGGCTGACCCCGCCGGTCCTTGACCGGGCTGAGAAAACCAACCCGGCCGTCGCGCCGGCGGTCGGCTGGCTGCGGCGCACCGGCGAGCTGTACGGGCGGCGCGTGCAGTACGCGGTGCGCCGTGCCTGCCAGCTCTACACCCGTGAGACCAGGCCGAAGGAAGCCGACAACTGGGCAGAGCGGGCCGCCGCCATGTACTGGCCGCAGGCCGAGGAGGAGTTCTGGTCCCGCTTCGACGGCCTCGATACGACCGGCGCGCTCCTCGTCGAGGCCGGACTGGACCGTAACGCTGCCAGGCAGGCGTTCTTGCGGATCGCGGAACGGGCCTACGCGAGCGTCACCGAGCCGGTGTGCCACACCCAGCGCGGTGCGCGTGCTGTCGCCGACGCCCGTACCGAGCTCTACGGCGGCAACCGCCGTCCACGCTCCTGATCCGCCCCTGTCCGTCAGACCGCCGGCCACGCCCGGCCGCAGCGGCCGTCCCCGGAGGAACTCCCGATGACCACCACCGCCCCACCTGTCACCCGGCATTCCCTGTACCGCACGTACGTCGAAGAGATCACTGCCAGGTGCGGTGCCGATCCCGGTGTCCGGGTCGCTCTGCGCAAGGGACTGCGCCGCGGGCTGGACGACGTCAGCTCTATGCACCGCATCGTCGCCCCGTGGTTGCCCGAAGAGAGGGGAGAGGCGGAGGAGCGTGCTTTCTACGCCGTGGCCGCGATGATCGCCGACCGGCCCCGCCACTCCTTCACCGCCCCCGACGCCGACGAGACGACGCCGGAGCCCGACGGACGGGACTTGGCGGCCGCCAGCAACGAGCCGAAGACGGCGGACAAGGAGGCGGAACCCGCAGAAGAGCGGAAGGCGCCTGTGCGGGCCCGCCGGGACAGCCTGGGCGCTTCCTTCGCCCGCGCCGTCATCGCGCAGGGCGGACAGACCGGGGTCCGTCAGGACACGGCCGAAGCCCGCCTGAACCTCCTGACCCGACAGAGCCTGGAGGGGCTCCACCGTCATCTGCCCGGCAGCGTCCGTCTGTTGCGCGCCGGTGACACCGACATCGACTTCGCCGTCCTCCTGGCCGACCTGGCGGCCTGGCCCCGGTACTCCAAGGCCATCTCCCGGCGCTGGCTCCAGGACTTCTACCGCATCCGGAACTCCGCCATCGAAGCCGCCGCCCGCCGCCACGACAGCGAGGACGACGAGACCGGCGAGCCCAACTGACCCTTCCCACAAACGCCTTCGCGCCAAGCCTCGGCGGCCGGCCGCATCCACTTCCCTGGAGGACCCCTCATGACTGCGCGCGCCCGATTCCTCGACATCCACATCATCCAGTCCGTACCCTTCGCGAACCTCAACCGCGACGACACCAACTCCGTCAAGACCGTTCTCTACGGCGCGAAGCTGCGCACCCGTGTCTCCAGCCAGTCCTGGAAGCGGGCAACGCGCGTCGAGTTCGAAAGGATCACCGGGAGCAGCACGCTGCGTACCCGCCGCATCGGCGAAGCCGTCACCCGCGAACTCGCAGACCGCGGCTGGCCGCAGGAACTCGCCGAGCGGGCGGGCGCCCACATCGCCGCCTCGGTCGGCAAGTTCGAGGTCGAGGAGAAGACCGAAGGGAAGACCAAGACCGCGATCCCCAACCACGTGATCACCAACGCGATGGTCTACGTCCCCCAAGCCGCCGTGCGCGAACTCGCCGACTACGCCGAGGAACACCGCCAGACGCTGGAAGCCGCCAAGGACATCACGAAGAAGGGCGAGGCCAAAGCCTCTGCCCTGCCCAAGGCCGGTGTCGACGCGATCCTGCGCAGCCGCAACGACGTCATCAACCTCTTCGGGCGCATGCTCGCCGAGGTCGACCGGGCCGGCGTCGACGGCGCCGTCCAGGTGGCTCACGCCATGACCACCCACGAAGCCGACGCCGACCTCGACTACTTCACCGCGGTCGACGACCTCACCTCCACCTGGCAGGACACCACCGGCAGCGCCCACATGGGCCACGCCGAGTTCAGCGCAGGGACCTTCTACCGATACGCCACCATCGACCTCGAAGAACTCACCCACAACCTCGCCGGCACCGACAGCACCGCCGACGTCCACGAGGTTCTCACCAGCTTCCTGACCGCGTTCACCCTCGCCGTGCCACAGGCCAAGAAGAACTCCACCGCCCCCCACACTCTGCCCCACCTCGTCCACTTCGCCGTGCGCGGCGACCGGCCCGTCTCCTTCGCCGCCGCCTTCGAAGAGCCCGTACGCCCCGGCACGCACGGCGGCCACGGCGCCCCCGCGGTGGACGCCCTCGCCCAGTACGCGGCAGCAGCCGGCTCCTTCCTCGGCACCAGCCACCTCCTCTACCGGAGCTGGACCAGCCCGGAACTCAAAGACCTTCCCAACGCCCTCGGCCCGCGCACCGACAGCCTCGACGCCCTCATCACCGAAGCCGTCGGCCACGTCCGGACCGCCGGCCAGGACAGCGCCGCATGAGCGCCCCCCGCCGGGCGCACGTGCCGGGCCTGCTGCTGCGGCTGGCCTCGCCCCTGCAGTCCTGGGGCGAGCACAGCCACTTCGACGACCGCGACACCCTGCCCTTCCCCACCCGCTCCGCCATCACCGGCCTCCTCGCCTCAGCCCTGGGCCGCTCCCGCCACCACCACCTCGACGACCTCGCCCTGTCGGTCACGGTCCGCGCCGACCGTCCCGGCAGTCACCTGCGCGACTTCCACACCGTGGGAGGCGGCCTGAGCCGCGAGCGGACCGTGGTCACCGCCGACGGCAAACGACGCGACAGCGACACCTCCACCCTCACCAGCACCCGCTGGTACCTGCAGGACGCCGCCTTCACCGTGGCCCTCACCCTGCCCGACCACACAGACCCCCCCGCCTCCTGGAGCGACGCCCTGCTGTCCCCGCGCTGGCCCACCTACCTTGGCCGCCGCTCCTGTCCCCCAGCGGGCCCGCTCCTCCTGGGCCGCAGCACCGACGTCCTCCACGACCTCGTCCACCTCCCCCTCGCCGTGCACGCACGCCACGCCGTGACCGGCCCTGAAGACGGCAAAGACGCCACAGTCTCGGTGCTGTTCCTGTCCGACCAGCCCCTGACCGGACTGCCCGCCCCCCTCGTCCACAGCACACCCGACGACGGCACGCAGGAGCACTCCACCATCCTGGACGCCCCCGTCGACTTCACCTCCCTGCACCGCCGCCACCGGGCCCGCCCCCTCTACCGGCGCACCCTCACCCTGCCCGCCTCCCAATGCGCCGACTACGGAACCAGACAACTGACCCGACTCGCCGCCTACACCTCTCCCACCTACACACCCGCCGCCCACCCCGCCCGGGAAGGAAGCATCCAGTGACCCTCTACCTCACCCGGCTCATCCCCCACCCCTCCTCCCGACTGGCCCAGCAGGAACTGGGCGCCAACACCTCCCACGCCTCCCTCCACCGCCGCGTGATGTCCCTGTTCCCCGACGGCATCCCCGAACAGGCCCGCGCCCACTTCGGTGTCCTGTTCCGCGTCGAGGACACCCCCCGCGGCAACCACCTCCTGCTGCAGTCCAACCAGCCCCCCGACCCCGCCCGCCTCCCCGCCCAGTACGCCACCCTCACCACCCGCCCCCTCGACGCCCTCCTCGACGCCCTGGAGCCTGGCCGCACCCTGCACTACCGCTGCACAGCCTCCCCCGTCCGCAAGCCCGGCGCCACCACCCGCGCCCACTACAAGCTCCCCGCCGTCGTCCCCCTCAACGGCACCGCCGCAGACGAATGGTGGCACCGCCAGGCCGACCAAGCAGGACTAAAAACCCTCACCCTGCACTCCCAGCCCGTCGACGCAGCCCGCGACCGCCAGTACCCCGCCGACACCACCCGCGCCGACCGCGCCAAGCACAGCAACCGCATCCACCACCACCGCGTCCGCTTCGACGGCACCGCCACCGTCACCGACCCCGACCTGCTGCGCACCGCCGTCCTCAGCGGCATCGGACGCGGCAAGGCATACGGCTGCGGACTCCTCAGCATCGCCCCCGCCCCGGATCCCGCATGACCAGCGTCCCCGCGACGGCTCCCGGCCCCAACGGCGGGGGCCGTCGCCGTCTTGCCGCACCCACCGTCGCCATGCTGCCCCGCGTCGTCGACAGCCTCTCCTTCCTCTACCTCGACATCGTCCGCGTCCACCAGGACGACACCGGCGTCTGCGCGGAGATCACCACCCAACGCCGTGGCACCGAGACCGTCTATCTCCCCACCGCCTCCCTCGCCTGTGTCCTGCTCGGCCCCGGTACCTCCATCACCGCACCCGCCCTGGCCACCTTCGCCCGCCACGGCACCACCGTCCTGATCACCGGCATGGGCGGCGTACGCTGCTACGCCGCCACCGTCCCCGGCACCCTCACCACCACCTGGCTCGAACACCAGGCCCGCGCCTGGGCCGACGACACCCGCCGCCTCGCCATCGCCACCGCCATGTACGAGCACCGCTTCGGCCCCGGCCAGGCCCCGCCAGGAGCGACCCTCCAGCAACTGCGCGGACTCGAAGGACAACGCGTCAAAGCCCTCTACAAACTCCTCGCAAGACAGCACCGCATCCAGCGCTTCCGCCGCTCCTACGACCCCGACTCCTGGGACACCCAGGACCCCGTCAACCTCGCCCTGTCCGCCGCCAACACCTGCCTGTACGGAATCGTCCACGCCGCCATCGTCGCCCTCGGCTGCTCCCCCGCCCTCGGATTCGTCCACAGCGGCAACCAGCAAGCCTTCGTCTACGACATCGCCGACCTCTACAAAGCCGAACTCACCATCCCCCTTGCGTTCTCCCTGAACACCTCAGACCGGCCCGAAGCAGAAGCCCGCCGCTCCTTCCGCGACGGCCTGCGCCTCTTTCGCCTCATGCCACGCATCGTCCGCGACCTCCAGACCCTCCTCGCCCCCGACAGCCCCCAACCCGACCCCGACGAAACCTGCTACGAACAGCTCGTCGACCTCTGGGACCCCGTCACCGGCCCTCTCCCCGGCGGCACCAACCACGCCTGACCCACGACAGGAGCATCCCGGCCTGTGCCCGCCATGACCGTCATCTCCGCCACCGCCGTCCCCGACCACCTGCGCGGCGCCCTCACCCGCTGGCTCCTCGAAGTCACACCTACCCTCTACATCGGCACCATCTCAGCCCGCGTCCGCACCGAACTCTGGAACAACCTCACCGCCTGCCTCACCGAAGGGAGCGCCGTCCTGGCCTACCCCGCAACCAACGAACAAGGCTTCACCCTCCACACAGCCGGCCCCCAACGCCGCGACCCCCTCGACTTCGACGGCCTCACCCTCATCGCCTTCCAACGCCTCCCCACAAGTCAAGAAATCGCAAAGCCCCTATAGAACCGCAGGCCATGAAGGGCCCGCTCCGCGCAGGCGGAGGTGAACCGCAGGTCTCGTTGGGGCAGCAGGGGTTGGTGGTGCCCGCTCCGCGCAGGCGGAGGTGAACCGCTGGACGCGCTGATCTCCCGCCCGTTCCACCCGCCCGCTCCGCGCAGGCGGAGGTGAACCGATGGTGTACGGGGACTCCTGGTGGGTCGACCTGCCCGCTCCGCGCAGGCGGAGGTGAACCGTCGCCGGTGTAGTCCGTGGCGGCCGCGGCAGCGCCCGCTCCGCGCAGGCGGAGGTGAACCGATGATCGTGCAGGTGCTCGCGGCGGTGCTGGAGCCCGCTCCGCGCAGGCGGAGGTGAACCGGCAGAGGCCCGGGTTGTGGCGGCCCGGGCCTCGCCCGCTCCGCGCAGGCGGAGGTGAACCGGAACTGGCGTCGCCCCAGCCGCGCTACCGCTGGCCCGCTCCGCGCAGGCGGAGGTGAACCGTTGGTTCGGCCGGGGTGACGAGCAGCGTGAACGCCCGCTCCGCGCAGGCGGAGGTGAACCGACGCCGCCTCGGGCAACGCTCGCCGGCTTCCCGCCCGCTCCGCGCAGGCGGAGGTGAACCGATCACTGTCACGGTGTCAGGCGTCTCGCAGACGCCCGCTCCGCGCAGGCGGAGGTGAACCGTCGTGACGCTCGTTCTCACTCCGGCGGAACAGGCCCGCTCCGCGCAGGCGGAGGTGAACCGATAGGGCACTCGCCGGCGTTGAGGCGGTCGACGCCCGCTCCGCGCAGGCGGAGGTGAACCGCCCAGTAGGTCTCGCCGACTTTGACCGCGTAGGCCCGCTCCGCGCAGGCGGAGGTGAACCGCTCTCAAGGGCGCCGAACAGCATCTGGCCCGGGCCCGCTCCGCGCAGGCGGAGGTGAACCGCGTCCGTCCACACGTCGGTGCCGGTGGTGTCCGCCCGCTCCGCTCAGGCGGAGGTGAACCGCCAGTCGGCCGATCAACGTCGCAGGCCACATCGCCCGCTCCGCTCAGGCGGGGGTGAACCGGCCCGGTGCCAGGGGTTCCCTGACGATCACTCGCCCGCTCCGCGCAGGCGGAGGTGAACCGACCAGGCGATCCTCCAGGACGGCGTGTTCGCCGTCCGCTCCGCGCAGGCGGAGGTGAACCGGCAGCACCGGGCTTGCCAAGGAGGTCGTCAGGGCCCACCTTTTACCGGCGAACGTGAACCGCCGTTGCGGTCAGCTGGCCATGCCCACGACGAATGGTCGCACCGATCATCAGAAACCTACGATCCCGCACGGCATCCACCGAGCGCCGGTCACCCGACTCCAGGTTGTCGCGCCCTCGTCGGCAACAGGGCCTACCTCGAGCTCGCAATGGCGTACAAGGAGGGAGGGGCACCCATCAGCGGTCGGAGCCCTCTGGGACTTTTCTGGGACTTTCGGCCCCATCAACCGGCACGAACATGAAACAGCTGAAAGGCCATTCGCGCAGGTCAGCCACCATCAGCCACTCATCGCTACAGGTCACCGCGTTTACTGGTCTCTTCAGGGACATCTGACCTTTTCGTCCAGGTCCAGGGTGCCGGGTTATTCACGACGAGCACGCCGCTAACACGACTGTGGGCATGGTCGTAGGTGGCACTCCAGTAGCCATCGGGCTTGCGGGTGAAAGTCGATCCGCTGTCGTAAGCGTACTCGACCGTACTCCCGTACAGCGCTCTCTCGATGTCCTCATCTTCGGGGAAGTCGGCTGCATGGCCTAGCGCCACGATGAATGGCAGGTCCAGGTCACCATACTTCCCGCCCTTGTGTGTGACGGCGTGGAGCACTCGCTCCGATCCGTCCTCGACCGCCCATGCCGAGGGGTAGACGCCGATTGTCCTGCTGGATGGATTGCCACGTTTGCCTGGGCTGCGGGGAATCGCTTGAAACGTGAGGCACCAGCCAGCCTCTTGCCAAGTGTGACTGGGAAGCAGCACCTTACGCTCATAGTCGGCGATGACCTGGTCGGGGTCCAAGCTTTCAAGCCATCGCGTCAGCCCGGACTTCAGTCGTCTCTGCGGCGGCGTTGCCGTACCGGCGCTGTGCAGTTCGCATGATACGAAGAAGTTTGGACTCGGCAAGCGATCGATGGCATCGCTCAACTGCGGTGGGAGCGAGTAAGACCCAGCGTCACGCTTCTGAGCTTTCCAGATCGCCTCGATGACGAACTGCGCGTTGCCGCGTGTAACCAGGAAGTCGGGCTTATAGCCACCCGTTCCCGTCTGCCGCTCAACCTCCACGCTGCAACCGGAACCTAGCAACATCTCGTGCAGGTACAACTCCCACAGCGCAGAGTAGACGTTCGTGTCGGAGTTTCGGTCCCGCAGCCGACTGAGCAGGCCGGGTCGAGCCTGGTCCGGGAAGCGCGACCACCATTCGTTGATCACGTCCCGAACCTGGTCCCAGAACGGACCGGCGACCCTCTCGAAGAACTCGGCCTGTGGCTCGGCCGCCTGCTTCGGCGCCGCATCCGTCCGATTCCGGCTCGCCTATACACCCATGACAGACGATCGTAGGTCGCTCCGCAGGCCCTTCTCATTCCATTTCCACTGCGTCCCGACGACCACAGGGCTGAACCGAGTCAGCCGTTCTCACCCTTCCGGGCCCCTGTTGAAGTGCCGACCTGAAGAAGTGCCCACAGGCCGGTTTAGCCTCCAACGGAGGCACAGGTGCGAGATGCGCGAGTGCTCGGACCAAGACCGGCGGCCGCCCTACCGCCAACCGCGTTGACCATCACCTCGCTGCCGACGCGGACGCGGCGCCGCCAGTACAAGCACCAATCCGTCTTGACCAACTAAACGACGACGTCGCGCTGGAGCAAGCCGGCGGAGCGCCGTCGTATCACGTCCCCATCTTCGCAGCACGCCAGTCGGAGCAAGCCGACAGGTGTGCAGAAGCAAACAAGACGGTATGGTTCGTCGCGGGGAGTTCCGGGGCACGTGCTGCGCATCGACCGTACGACGCTTGTTGTCGCCGCGTCCTTGATTCGGGTGCTACGAGAGAGGACAACCGAGTGCGACGCACCAACGCCGGACGCTGCAACCCACTGCTTCGCAAGTCCCCCCGGGCCGCGTCGACGGGGCTTTCGTCGAGCGCCGCTCTCACACGCCTATCACCGACTGCGTCGACTCACCCGGATCAGGTGGCCCTGAGCTGGCATTACGTGCCCGTCATGGACTGCCCTGGACCCTCATGGACGGCCCTTACAACCTGTGCCATGTGGTACCCAGTGAGGGACCCAAGATCAGGACCGGAGCGTCTTCTGGCCCGTCAAAGCGGTATTGCAGGGTGTTCGGTGGTGTCTCACTCACGCCCCAGACCCTCTCACGTCTCACGGACGCCCCTATAACGGGGGAACGCTGGATACCGTTCTGACCAGGTTGAAGACCTCTCGGGCGGCATATCGCTTGAGGCATCGGATGATCTCGCGCCGGGTCTTGCCCTCCTGGGTGCGGCGTTCGTAGTACGCCTGGGTTCGGGGGTCGTGGCGCAGGCGGGTGAACACGATGCGGTGCAGGTCGGCGTTGGCCTGCCGGTCGCCGCCGTGGTTGAGCCGTCGCGTGATGCGCCGCCCGGAGGAGTACTCGATGGGGCTGACTCCGCAAAGGGCAGCAAAGGACGCCTCGGTGTTCAGCCGCTCGGGATTGTCCCCCATGGTGATCAGGAGAGTGACGGCGCTGTCCGGGCCGATGCCCATCGGTACGAGCAGTTGCGGCGCGTGGCGTTCGACGAGCCGGGTCAGGCGTTGGTTCAGCTCGTTGATCTGCCCGGTGAGCTGTTCGATGCGTTCGGCGAGCATGCGTAATGTCATGTGGGTGGTCTGGACCACCGCGTCCTCGTCTCCCCCACCATCGGGTGGGCTGAGGGTCGCGCAGGTGCGGAACAGCTCGGCATTGCCCAAGCTCGACAACCGTTCCCGCAGGGCGGGGTCGGCGATCACTAGGACGGCCTTGAGCTGGTTGATCGCCTGGGTGCGGGCCTTGACCGCGGAGTCCTTGGCGAGCTTGTAGATCCGGGCGCTGTGCACCGGGCCGTCGCCGGACTTGGCCTGGGCCCGGGTGCGACCGCTGAGCACGGCTCGCGCTGCGGCCTGCGCATCGAGCGGGTCCGACTTGCCGAGCAGACGGCGGGCTGTGCGGTCAGGCCGATTCACTTCGAACACCTGGACATGCTGGGCCAGCAGGTAGCGGGACAGGCCCGCGCCGAAGGTACCGGTGCCCTCCACACCAGCCCGGCGCACCGTCCCCCGCCTGCGGGCCCACACGAGCAGCCGACGGTAGCCGGCCACCGTCGCCGGAAAGGACTCGGTGCCAAGGACCTTCCCCAGCGGGGAGATTACGGCGGCGACGTGCACCTCACCGTGCGTGTCCACGCCGAGCACGACTTCTCTCCGCACGGGAGGATCCGTACTGGAGGAGGTGCTGCGCTGTCTGGTCGTCATGGTGGTTCGCCTCCCGCAGGGTGACACGCTGAGTGGATGGCACCGGCCCGCTCGGGCGGTCTGAACCGTGATGGCGCCTGGAACTCGGCAAGGCCCCTATTGGGACACGCCCTGTGGCTCGGTGACAGCAGAAGCCAGCCCGCAACGACGGTCGACAAGCCTGTGACTGGACACTTCGGTCAAAGATCTCAAGAGTCAGACCCCCGTCCGGGACGGCATCGCTCAACCGTCCCATCGATCCCGGCGTATCGGCACCTACCGACCACAGCCGGATGGCTTCGCCCGAACCAATGCCCAACCTGGCCGGAGCAGGCTGAGAATGAGCTGACTCCCCGCCCACTCGCGACCGGCAATGACAGACAGCCGTCTGGGCCGCCTTACGGTCGCCCTCCATCGGCCATCGCACGAACGGCTTCGAGCCCTCATTCTGGTGCACGGTTGTCCGCAGTCATGGCGCGGGCTGCCAAAGAGGCTGCCTAGCAACTCGGCAAAGGCACCGGCGAGTGCTTGGGAACTCGGTCTACTCGAGTAACGGGGAACAGCAGCACCGCACGAAGGGGCGCCCGCGTGGAAGGCATGGCGCATGTGGGCGCTGCCGGACCCGATGCTCGCGGCCCCCGTCACCGACCCGGCGCCGCCCGATGGGTGGGCCGCCGAGGAGAAGTGGGACGGTTCTCCAGACACCTCGTGATGTCTCATTCGCGTTGGCACCGTTCACCCAGGTCACGACTGGTCCTTCGTGCGTGCGGCTGAGGCTTGCCGGGTGTCTGCGCCGCTGCTGACGTGCCGCTGGGTCTCCTGGGGGCCGTGCCAGTCCAGGCAGACGGCGGTGGCATCGTCTTCGAGCCGGCCGTCGGCGGCGTCCCGGACCGCGGACGTCAGCGCCAGCGCGGTCTCCCTCGGGTGCAGATTCCGGGTGCACCCCAGCAGGGCGGGCAGATCGACCTTCTCTCCGTGACGTTCGAGCATGCCGTCGGTGAACATGAGCAGACGGTCACCGGGCCGCAGGTCGAGGTCCTGCACACGGTACGGGTGGGGAGTCAGCTCAGACAGCCCGAAGGGATGGTCCACCTCGCAGGTGATCGTCTCCACAGCCCCGTCGCGCATGCGCAGCGGCCAGGGATGACCGGCGTTGACGAATTGGGCCCGCCCGGTATGGAGATTGATGCGCAGGAGCTGCCCGGTGGCATGACCGTGGCCGTGTTCGATCAGTGCCTGGTCTGCCCGGTGGGCCTGTTCGGCCAGGCCGGTGCCCGCCCGGCGGGCCCCGCGCAGGGCGCCCACCAGGACCGTGGCGGCCAGGGCGGAATCCATGTCGTGGCCCATGGGATCGGTCACCGACACGTGCAAGGTGTCGCGGTCCACGGTGTAGTCGAAGGTGTCGCCGCTGAGGTCCTCGGAGGGCTCCAGGTTCCCGCACAGGGTGAACTGTGCGGCCTCGCACGACAGCGACAGGGGCAGCAGCTGGTACTGGATTTCAGCCGCCAGGGTGGCCGGCTTGGACCGTTTGCCCCAGGTGTAGAGATCGGTGAAGCGGCCGTTGGCGATCACGATGTAGGCCAGGATGTGGGCGGCTTCCCCGACTGCGTCGAGCACGTCCTCGCCAGGGCCGGTCGGCAGGAGCAGTTCCAGCAGCCCGATCGCATCCCCGCGGTTGGTGACGGGCACGATCACCCGCTGCCCCTCGCCGGTCGCGTCCTGATACAGGCGCTGGGTACGGATCACCTCCTCGTAGACACTGCCGAACAGGGGAACCCGCTCGGCCTGCCGCCCACCCCGAGTGGGAGCGGTGGACAGCCGAGCCACCGCCTTCCCTGTCAGGTCCACGATGAGGAAAGAGACCTTAGTGGCCTCGAAACGCCGCCGCAGGTCCTCCGCGATCACGTCGACGGCGTCCGCCGGCGCCGCTGTCTCCGCTGCTGTCAGCAATCGAGTGAGCCCACTTTGTCCACCGCTCACGACCGCAGTCCCTTCCGCACCCCCCCCACCAGCTTGGTAATCACCGCAGTGAGCGTCAATCCGTGAACACTCACGCTCCGGCGTTCGCCCGCGGACGGGGCCGCCACGGCTGCTCTGTACAAAAGCGGCTCGACAGGCCGATGTCTTATGCGACACGCCAGAGTCTGGAGCTCCATGGTGGGCGGGCTTCGACGGGCACGTCCGGAGGAGTAACTCACAGCCGGTCACCCCGTACGGGAGCCGGATCGTCGGCGGCACCGAGGCTTGAGCCGCGACCACCCATGTAGGACTTCCGGACGGGGAGCAGCGCGCTCCCACGGTCGGCGACCTGCCGCTTGCCGAACGACGGTTCGTGGGGCCTGTGCCCGCGCCGCCGCTCATGCCGCGTCGCGCCAGGCGGCGATACCGGTCACCGTGACCGCG
This sequence comes from Streptomyces sp. NPDC127190, assembly GCF_042672505.1. Taxonomy (NCBI): domain Bacteria; kingdom Bacillati; phylum Actinomycetota; class Actinomycetes; order Kitasatosporales; family Streptomycetaceae; genus Streptomyces; species Streptomyces sp. NPDC127190. The sequence continues at coordinate 296,585 of NZ_JBHXVE010000006.1, read as the reverse complement.
ACGGTGACCGGCTCCGCGGCACCGTGGGTGGCGAGGTGGGTGACGAGGGCGGCTGTCACCCGGTCGTGGACGTTTCGGGCGATGTCCAGCGCCCGCCGACCCTCCGTCAGGACGCAGCGCACCTCGATGTGCCATCCCGAACCGTCCGGCGCCCGGTCGGCGCGTACGCCGGCCTCAGGTGGCGTGGTGTCCGCCCGGGTGGGCGCGGCGGCTGCCGCGAGGCGCCGGGCGAGGCGGGGCTGCAGGGCGGCCACGCCAGGAACCGCGAGGGCTGCCTCGGCCGCGACGCCGGGGAGCGCGGTGGTGCCGGTGGCGGTCATCATGCGCCACCGCCCGTCGGAAGGCGGGGACCGAGGGTCGGTCCCGGTTCCAGTACGTCGGCCACGGTGATATCGACGGCTGTCACCGTGAGCCCCAGGTCCTGTCCGGCCGAGTGGAGGACCGATCGGCGTACCTGGTGGACCCGGTCGGGCAGCGGGCGGTCGAGGGCGGCGGCCAGGGTCATGGTCACCCGCACGTCGGTGCCGTTGCCCTCGTGTACGAGCCGGCAGGTCGCGGCCCTGGCACCGGGGACCGTGTCCGCGGCCCGCCTCAGCACCTTGGCCGCGGCGCTCTCGGCGATCCGCAGGTCCCGGTCGGGGTCGGCCAGGGGCAGCAGCCGCCCGAACCGGACCTCTGCCCTGACGACGTCCATGACCCGGTCGGCGAGTGCGTGCAGGCCCGGAGGGTCCTCGTCGCGCAGCGTCCGGGTGGCCGCGTTCACCGTGGCCAGTCCCTCGACCGCCTCTCGGCAGTATGGACAGGACACCGGGTGCGGGTCCGCGGCCGGTGGTGCGTCCCGCGCCTGTTCCCAGACCCGGCTGAGCAGGCGGCCGCAGGGCAGTACCTCATCGCCTGCGATCGGGGGCACGTCGGCGGCGGCCCAGCCGTTGCGGGGCCCGCCGGCTCCGGGCGGTTCGGGAGGCCGCGTGTGCGGGTCGTCTAGCGCCATGAGCCCATCGCCTCCTGCAGGGATCGGCGTGCCCTGAACAGTCTGCCGCGTACCGTCTGCTCGTCGGTACGCGTCACGTGCGCTATCTCCTTGTAGGGCAAGCCCTGCACCTCCCTCAGGATCCAGCAGACCCGCTGTCCGGCGTCCAGCTCGGCGAGCGCGCGGAACAGGGCGGCCATGGCCGCGTCCTCCTCGGCGGTCCGGGCGGGCTGGCTCCACGCGTCGCCCGCCGCGGGTTCGGCGACGGTGTCCAGGGAAAGAGGCGGCGGCCGTCGGTGGCACATGGTCTGGCAGCGGTTGACGGTGATCCGGTACATCCAGGTGTGGAACTCCGCCCTGTGGCGGTATTCCGGCAGGTGGCGCCAGGCGCTGACGAAGGCGTCCTGAACGGCCTCCTCGGCGTCCTGGGGGTTGCCCAGCATGCAACGGGCCAGGGTCAGGAGGGACCGGCTGTGCCGCTGGACGAGAACGGCGAAGGAGTCCTCGTCTCCCTCGGCCGCCCGTACCGCCAGCAGGCGGTCGGGCAGGTCGCACCCCAGTCGTGGGGAAGCAGTGCGTTCGATCATGACGCTCCCACGCAGGCTCGGAACGATCGTGTACCCCTGATACGAGTTGTGACGCACATCACATGCCAGACGTGTGAGGATTGTGCCGCCCGGTATGTCCAACGTTCGACGGGCACCATTCCGGTGTCCGGCCGACCGATCGAGGCGACCGCCATGACGGACAACATCACCAGCGTCGGTGGGGGCAGCCGGCCCGAAGCGGGCGTGAGCGCGCTCAAGGGCCGCACCGGGGCCGGGGCTCCGGCCGAGACACGGGGCAGGACCACCATCGCGGACGGTGTGGTGGCCAAGATCGCGGGCATGGCCGCCCGCGAGGTACCGGGCATCTACAACCTGGGAGCGGGGATGGCCCGCGCCTTCGGCGCCATGCGGGAACGCGTCCCCGGCGCGGGCGGAGGCGGAGCGGTCACCCGCGGCGTCAAGGTCGAGGTCGGGGAACGGCAGGCCGCGGTGGACCTGGACGTCGTCGTCGAGTACGGCGTCTCCATCGTCGACGTCGCGGGCGGCGTACGCACCAACGTCATCAGCGCCGTGGAGCGGATGACGGGCCTGGAGGTCGTCGAGGTGAACATCGCCGTCGACGACGTCCACCTGCCCGACGACGAGGAGGAACAGACCGAACCGGACGAGGGCCGCGTGAGGTGACCGCTGCCGGGAGCACCGCCGTGTCCTCGGGCCCGAGCGGATGATCACGGTGAGAGGGACGCTCGCGAGACGGGTGAGTGCGAGATGAACACAGCAACGACGGGACTCGCGGCCGGCATGGCCCTCGGCTTCGCCGGCTACTTCGGCGGCTTCTGGGCCTTTCTGCTGGTGCTGGTCCTGGGTGCGGCAGGGCTGATCGTCGGCCTCGTCGTACAGGGCGACCTGGACCTCCGGACACGGAGGCAGCGGTGAAGACCCGGCCCGGTTCCCCCGGTGAGGGGTCGGGCCCGCCGGCGCCGGCCGCCGGGCTGCCGCTCCCGGCCGAGCGGGGCGCAACCGTCATCCCGGACAGGGTGGTCGCCCGCATCGCCGCGCAGGCCGCGCGCGCGGCGCAGTCGCGGCGCGCCGCCGTACCGCCCGATCGGGGCGGACCCGCGGCACCCCACGCCTCCGCCGCCGTCCGTACCGGATCGGTGCGCCTGCATCTGACCATGGACCTGCCCTACCCCACCGACATCCCCCGTGTCTGCGAGCGGATCCAGCGGGACGTCGCCGAACGGGTCGCCCAGCTGACCGGGCTGCGAGTGGGAGAGGTCCTCCTCACCGTCCGGCGGCTGGTGACCGCCACCGACTCGAGCCGGGGGCGGGTCCGGTGAGCGGCCGGGCGGCCCGGGTCACCGGGCACGCCGTGCAGGAAGGGCGATCGTGATGACATCCGGTCCACGTCCCCCGGGCCGCGGCTCCGCGTCGTCCGCGCACCGTGCCGCGGTGCCGCTGACGAAGGAGCCCGATCCTCCCGAACGCGACGTGTCCACCTCGGACGTCACAGCCGGTGAGCGCGAAGGAGGGCACCGAACCCGTCGCAAGTGGTCGGCACGCAGCGTCACGGCGGCGCTGGTCGCCGCGGTGATCCTCGCGGCCGCGGTCGCGACGCTCGTCGACGTCGTCGCCGTACGGGCGGGACGTCCGGCCGCGGCCTGGCGACGGCACCTGGCCGACGAACTGGCGACCCGCCCGGTGGACGACGTGTGGATGCTGACGGGGGCCGCCGTGGCCGCCGCCGTCGGCGTCTGGCTGATCGTCCTGGCCCTCACCCCCGGTCAGCGACGCTGGCTGCCCCTGCGCTCACCCGCCGGCTGCCCGCGATTGCGGGCCTTCGTGGACCGCAACAGCGCCGCCGTCCTGCTGCGCGACGCCGCCATGCGGGTCCCCGGAGTCGGCGCGGCGCACGTCCTGGTGGGCCGCCACCGCATCAAAGCCCGCGCGGACGTCCGCTTCCGAGACCCCCGACAGGTGAAGGACGACCTCACCGCCGTCCTCGACGAGGAGCGCGACCGGCTCGCCCTCGCCCGTCCTCCCCGCATCGCCGTACGGGCGCGGCGACGCACCCGCTGACACAAGACCCGCAGCACCGGAGCCCGCCATGACGCCGCGATCCGCCCTCAACCGCACTCTGCTGGCCCTCGCCGGACTGGTCCTCCTCGGCGGCGGACTGCTCATCCTCTTCGCCGGGCTCGACCTCTACCGGCGGCACGATCTGGCCCCACCCGCCGGCTGGCCCCTGACCACCCCGGCCGACGTCCTGCTCGGCTCCGCCGACCGGGCACGCTGGAGCAGCCAGGGCTGGTGGTGGTGGCCCGCGGTCATCGCCGCCCTCGTCCTCACCGCCCTGCTCGCCCTGTGGTGGCTGCTCGCCCAACTGAGCCGACACCGCCCCGGCTCACTACCCGTCGGCGGCACACCCCCGCAGGAAGGCGTCGAACTGCGCGACCGCGCACTCAGCGAAGCGATCGCGAACGAAGCCGGTGCCCTGCCAGGGGTAGGCCATGCGGCCGTACTCATCACCGGCCGACCGGGCCGCCACCGCACCCGCATCAAGCTCACCCTCACCCCCGAGGGCACCCCCGGCGCCACTCTCGGTGCCCTGTGCGAAGGCCCGATCGGCACCGCGCGTCGGTCCACCGGCCTCATCGACATGCCCGCCGAGGTCCGCCTACAGGTCAGCCGCCACGGACCACACCGCGTGGAGTAAGGAGGAGATCGGCCGTTCCCGCCGACGCCCTTGCGGCCCACCGCGGTCCGCGGGCGCGCCGACACCACTCCCCGAAGGAGAGATCATGATCATCCTGGGCGTCATACTGCTCGTCGTCGGCTTCCTCACCGGCCTGTCCATCCTGTGGACCATCGGGATCATCCTGCTGGTCGTCGGAGCCATCCTGTGGATCCTCGGCGCGATGGGACACGCCGTCGCCGGCCGACGCCACTACTGGTAGTCGGAATCGTCGCCCTGCAGGGCAGTGATCCAGGCTGCGGGCAGGCCGGCAGACGTCGCGGACCCCACCAAGACGTTCCGCGGCGGCGGACGACGGCGGCGGCGGAGAGGTCGAGCCGGCTGAGGCCGCCGCCGATGCCGGCCAGCCGCCGAGGCTCGACCGGGGCGCGCCCGGTGGCCGTTGTGCCGGTCCTCGCCGCACGAGCGCACGGCCGACTCGTTGGGGAGTCGGTGGATCGGCCCCCACGATCCGGGCGGAAGTTCCCCACCGCGTCGGCCCGTGAGTCTCCGTCGGGAGTTCGTATGCACAGCACCTTCGTGAGGATCCGCCCGAACGTCCCCCGGGGCCACGGCGATGGCGGGCGGTGAGCGGCAAGGACCCGCGGAAGGCTCCACCCGGTCGGAGTGCTTCGGGGAGGAGTTTCTGGGAGTCCTGCTGGACCAGGGGCACGAGTTGCCGCCGCACCAGCTCGGTCCGCTCGTCGCACGGCAGATCGGCAGGCTCGACGGCCGCGAGACCTCTATCTTCCTGCAGGACTACGGCCAGGTGTGGCTCGTCCCCCTGCCGGGCGACGGGCTGGCGGCCGGGGAACCGCAGCCGATCGACGCCTCCGACGCCGGACGCGCCTTCCGGGAAGCGCGTCCCGTCGAGGTTTCGCAGGCCGACGGTGTGCGGGTCTATCTGCCCCTGCTGGACGGTGGCGACCAGGTGGGCGTCATGGCCGTCACCCTGGACCGTCTCCAGGACGACGAGCGACGGCTGCTGCGCAGGCTCGCCTCACTCGTGGCCGACATACTGGTGACCAAGCACGGTTACACCGATCTGTTCTTCCGGCTGCGCCGCAGAGAACCGATGAGTGTGGCGGCGGAGATCCAGTGGTCGCTGCTGCCACCGCTGGCGATGTCCACGCCCCGGGTCGAGCTGGCCGGGATGCTGGAACCCGCCTACGACGTGGCCGGCGACAGCTTCGACTACGCCCTCAACGGCGATGTCCTGCATGTGGCCATGGTCGACGCGATGGGCCACGGACTGGACGCCGCCACGATGGCCACGGTGGTCATCGGAGCCTACCGGCATGCCCGGCGCATCAGCGTCGGCCTGTCGGAGATCTATACGTTCATGGACCGGGCCGTCGCCGATCAGTTCGGCCCCGACCACTTCGTGACCGCTCAGATGATGCGGCTCAACACGGCAACGGGCAGGCTTCAGTGGGTCAATGCCGGACATCCCGCTCCTCTGCTGATCCGTGGACACCGTGTCGTACGACGGCTGCAGGGCCCGACGACGCTGCCCGTCGGCTTCGGCGGTCACGAGCCCCGGATCAGCGAAGTGGCTCTCATCCCCGGCGACCGGATCCTGTGCTTCACCGACGGACTGATAGAGGAGCGCGATGTCGGCGGTGAGGAATTCAGTGAGGAGCAGCTCTTCGGGTGGGTGAACCGCCTTGAGCCCACGGCGCAGCAGATCCGGACGGTGGCACGCTCCCTCTCCCACACGCTGCGACGGGCGCGGGGCGGGATCACGACGGACGATGCGACGCTCCTGCTGATCGAATGGCGCGGGAGCGCCACCGACGACCTCGCCCTCCCGGAGTGAGCCGGCCTCCCGCCCCCAAGGAAAGGCCGACGGCACGCAGCCTTTCCCCCACCGCCGATCTCTCACACTCCTGCTGCCGCGGTGGGCACGTGACGGGTGACCGGTCCGTCAGGAGTGCGTGAGGCGGGGTGGGGGGCGTCGTGTCCGCCTTCGGAGTCCCAGACCGCCTCCCGGAGCGAGTCCGAGTCGGCCGCTGCCTCTGCCGCGGCCCGGAAACGTTCGGCCTCATGGATCAGGCCGGTCGCCGTGAGGCTCCGCGACGGGTCGGTGGCCGTGGCCATGAGCCGGGCTGCGGTGGCCGGGGCTGTCTCCGGTGGGATCACCAGCAGGTCCCAGCGGCCGAAGGTGTGGGACAGCAGCAACAGCTTGTGCGGGTCCTGCCCGGCGTTGGACCAGCCGACGCGCACCATGTGGCCGTGCGCGGGCACTTCACCCGGGATGACCGGCCACAACGTGCGGCTCACCGCTATCCGGGTGATCCGCCCCCACAGCGGCTCGAGACATTCGACGAGCGCCGGGAGCTCCTCCGTCAGGTTGCGCGAACGGGGCCACCAGGCACCGTCGATCAGGGCCGGAGGGGCGCCGGCCCGCGCCAGCGTGAGTCGGAGCGGTGACGAAGAAGGGGCCCGGTCTCCGACTGCGGGTGTGAACGGAATGGTCGCGGTCATGACGCGGACCCAACCCCGGGCCGGTCACGGCCGGCCCGGTTGCCATGAATCGCCGAGAACGACCCGGCGTGGAAGCCGGTGTACGAGATGCTCTCGGTAATCACCAGGATACTCCTCGCCGAGGCCCGGCGGACTGGCGGGGAGTGACGGGCTGAACGGAACGACACACGTCACAGAGCCAGGGGAGTGCTGGGCCGGGGCATGCGGGCCGTCGGGCGTGAGACCGGTCCGGGAGCCGGCATACCAAGGGCCCCGGCGCCCTCGGCCCACTGCCGCCGGTATCGACGGCCGCTTCGCCGAATGCGGCGGCGTCTCCACAACCGCCCCGGCGTGTGCGGAGTACCGTGGACAGCACCGAGGGCATTTCGCACACCGGCTTCCACGCCGGGTCGTTCTCGGCGAGAGATGAAACCCGGGTCGCCGCGAAGGCGGCCCGGAGACGGGTCCGCATCATGTCGGCGACCTTGCACCAACTCCTGCCACACCACGAGCCCGTCTCAGCCCCGGCCGTGCGTCTCGCGCTGAAGACCGACGGCCCGTCGCGCGGCCTCCTGGACGGTGCCTGGTGGCCCCGCTCCCGAGACCTGCTGAGCGAGCTGCCCGCACTGACCGATGTGCTGGACCCTCTGTGGGGCCGCATCACCCGCATCGCCGTCAACCCGAAGTACTGGCCGGTCATCCCGCACGAGATCCCCGTGGGCGGTCATGTCGTCAAGGTCGGATGGTTCACCCCGGAGATCGACCCGCACAAGCTGCTGCTGCTCTCCTACGGCACCGGCCGCTGGGACCTGCTGGTCATCCCGCCCGAGACCGAGACGGAGTCGGCGGCCCGCCTGATGGCGGCCGCGTCCGACTACGACGGTCCGCCGCTGACCGCAAGCGCTCTCATCGCCGCGGACGAGACCCGGCACGCCGTCTCCGCCGCCGACCGGCCGCTCGAACCGGACGAGCCAGGGAAGTACGAGAGCGGCCCCTCCTCTGCGGCCGATCCGGCACAGACCGGTCGCGTCAGTCGCCTGATCATCGGCATGTGAGACATGAGCACCTTTTTGACGACCAGCGTCTTCCTGGTCCTCATCGCAGCGGCGGCGTCCGTGATCCACCGGCTCAACTTCGAGCAGGCGGAAAGGATCGCCGTGCACCGGTACAGTCGCGCGCTGCCCGGCGGCCCGCGCAGCACCGACACGGCACAACCCCCTGCGACCAGCACCGTCCAGGTCGCCGGCCGTCGGCGCGGTTCGTACCGACGGGTTTCGGCGCTGTCTCACGAACCGACGCAGGCCCATGCAGAGGTCTCGACCGGCGGGTCCCCGCCCCAGGTGGTCCTCGTCCCGAGGAGCAGCACATGCAAGTCGTGATCGTTCTCATCGTCGTGATCGGCCTCCTGGCCGTCCTGGCTCTCGCCCTGTCCGTGAAGGTCGTCAAGCAGTACGAGAAGGGAGTGCTGTTCCGCTTCGGTCGACTCGTCGGAACACGCTCCCCAGGACTGCGGTTCATCATCCCGTTCGTCGATACCCTGCACCGGGTGTCGCTGCGGGTCGTCACCATGCCGATCCAGTCCCAGGGCATCATCACCCGGGACAACGTGAGCGTGGACGTGTCGGCGGTCGCCTACTTCCGGGTCGTCGACGCCGTGAAGTCGGTCGTCGCCGTGGAGAACGTCAACGCGGCGATCAACCAGATCGCCCAGACCACCCTGCGGAAGGTCGTCGGCCGGCACACGCTCGACGAGACACTGTCGGAGACGGACCGTATCAACCTGGACATCCGCCAGATCCTCGACGTCACCACCGTCGACTGGGGTGTGCAGGTCACGCTGGTCGAACTCAAGGACATCCAGCTGCCCGACACCATGAAGCGCGCCATGGCCCGCCAGGCCGAGGCCGAACGGGAGAAGCGAGCGAAGATCATCAACGCGGAGGGCGAGTCCCTGGCCGCAGCCGCGCTCGGCGACGCCTCGGACACCATGATGGCCCACCCCCTGGCGCTCCAACTGCGCAATCTCCAGAGCCTGGTGGAGATCGGTGTCGACCAGAACACCACCGTCGTCTTCCCGGCCCCCCTCATGAGCACGATCGGCGAGCTCGGCTCCTTCCTCGCCCGGGAAACCGCTGCCGCCGCACCCGCCGCGGCAGCGCCACCGGCCGGCACCGGCCGCACCGACACGTCCCTCAGCCCGGCAGGCAGCGCGCCCGGCACCGCGGCGTGAAGCCGACTACGGCCCGAGCGATCCGTGGCACCAGGGAGGATTCGTGACCGTCGCCTGTCGCGCGCATCCTCCGGGCACCGGCTGATGATGGGGGTACGGCCGAACACGCGGAGCTGATCATGACGGGTTGGCGGGTCAGGGACTACACCCAGGACGATCTCGAAGCGGTGATCCGTGTCGACATGGAGAGCGGCACGACCGAGGAGCCGCCGCTCTTCCCACTCTCGGACGCCGTGACGGCCCTCCAGACCCGCCACCCGGCCGTGGTGGCCACGGCCGACGACGTGCTGATCGGCGCCGCGGTGAGCAGGGTGGAGGGCGAACGGGCATGGATCCTGCGCATCTGCATGGCGCCCGGCTGGCGGCAGCACGGGCTGGGGAGTGCCCTGATCACCGCCCTTGAGCAACGGCTCTTCGCCGTCGGCGTCCGCGCGGTGCACGCCGCCCTGCCCGAGGGCGAGACCGGTGCCACCGCCCTGCGCAACTGCGACTTCGGCGCCCGCCCCGGGCTGGTCTTCTTCGAGAAACGCGGACCGGTGACCCCGCAGTCGGCCGGCACGCTGTCCTCGCTCGGAGCGGAGCTGCCGCCAGGGGGGCTGTGGCAGAAGGTCGCGGGCATGCAACGGGAGAAGCAGCTCATCGAGCGGCGCCTGGTCCTGCCGCTGGCCCATCCCGAACTGGCCGCCCAGCACGGAGTGGAACTGCCACGGGCGGTGATGCTGTTCGGCCCGCCCGGGACCGGCAAGAGCACGTTCGCGCACGCGATCGCCAGCCGCCTGGGATGGCCCTTCCTCGAACTGTTCCCCGCCCGTCTGGCCGCCGAGTACGGCCTGGCGACCGGGCTGAACCGGCGCTTCGACGAGATCGCCCGGCTCGACCACGTCCTCGTCTTCATCGACGAGGTCGAGGAGGTCGCCGGCGAACGCGGCGGCGCGGACGCGACCGCTGTCGGCGTCGTCAACGAACTGCTCAAGGCGATCGTCCGGTTCCGCAGCCAGGACGGACGGCTGCTCGTCTGCGCCACGAACAACGTGACCACGCTCGACTCCGCGTTCCTGCGGCACGGCCGTTTCGACTACGTGCTGCCGATCGGCCCTCCCGACCACACCGCCAGGACCGCGCTGTGGGAGAGCTACCTGGCCCGAGCGGGCGCACGGGCCGACAGCGCGGTACTCGCGGCCGCCAGCGAGGGGTTCACCCCCGCCGACATCGCCCACGCGGCACGCACCGTCTCCCAGGCCCAGTTCGAGCGCACCTTCGACACCGGAACCCGGACCACCCCCACCACCGACGACTACCTGGACACGATCCGCGACACCAAGCCCACGGTCAGCGCCGCCATGGCCCAGGACTTCGCCCAGCAAACGGAAAAGTACGCCCGCATCTAGCGTCCAGGCCGATAGGGGAGTCGATCTGCGACGGACGTGTCAGGCCGGCGCAGGAGGCATGCCGCCGCCGGTATCAATGAGGATCTGCCTGGCCTCGGTGACGTTGTCGGCCCGTACGGCCCTGGCCATCGCGGCGCGTGCCGCGTCGGGCGACGTGTCCGGAGGGACCAGCAACAGAGAGAAAAGGTCCCCTTCGCCTCGGGTGATGAGAACGGTGTCGTCACCGACCGGGAAGGAGTCGATGTGCACGACCCGGTCGTCGACCATCACCCGGGTCGGCAGTCCGTCCCAGGCACTGCCGTCCAGACCGACCCGGGTGACAGGCCCGAGATGCTCGGTCAACGCGGAGATCAGCGAGGGAAGCTCGGCACCGATGTCCCGGGACCGCGGCCACCATGCGCCGTCCAGGATTCCCTCGCGTGCGTGTGTCGTCTCCAGCCGCAGCAGGGCCGTCCCGGGGTGCACCGACCGGTGCACGGCGTCCGGCAGGAGCCTGGGGAAGTCGGGGGTGTCTGAGCCTGCCATGGTGTCCGCCCGTCCGCAGAGAGCAGTGCGACCGCACGGCGTGCGACCACGATACGACCCTCCTACCTCACGGTACTCCGCACGACGCGCCCGCGAGCGCTTCGCCGCAGGGCGCGGTTGCGAAAACAGGCAACGGCTCCGGCGTATACCCGCCGGAGCCACCCTTCCGGGTCATTGCACGTGAGCGTGCGCCGACCCGCATCCGTCGTAAGCAATCCTTGCGAGGGTTCACTTCGGTCCGAGACGCCGACGCGGCGGCTCAGCCACGCCCTTCCTCTTCCGTCTCCATCTGCCGGATCCCCTGGTGCGTCAGCGTGATCATCCCGGGCGTGTTGCCCCTCTCCCAGTCCACGACGACCCAGCCTTCACCTGCCAGGTACATACAGGCAGCGGCCATGTCCTGCTCAGGGATACCCAGGTCCGTGCGGAGCTTCGCCCCATCGACACCCAGGAGGCGATTGCCTTCGGCGGCTTGGTACAGAGCCTGCATGATCCTCTCGCGGTACGTCTTTCGGTCTCGCAACATCGCCATGACGCGCCTTCCTCTACCGCCCACGGTCGGGCCGAAGCCGATGTCATCCGCGGTCGCCGTCGCGGTGGGGCGCGTCGGAACGGTCGCGTCCACCGACCGACGGTGTCTCCGGGGCCGACGCCCGATCCCCGGCAGAACATCGCTGTAGTGGAAGGCAGCGATCCGTTCGGCGTGCTGGCCGTTGAGCCGGTGGATCAGAACGACTCCGACGGCGATCAGGACGAGCAGCACGGCCACGGCGATGACGAGCATGGGATCTCACCTCCGCCGACCGGCGGGCGAAGGCCCTGCCGAGCCGATGGACCGGGGCAGGGACGACGGTCGACCTGCTCCGCCGTCGGCCTCCCAGGCTTCTTCCCTGTTTCGTGCATCGATCCTGTCTGCTGCTTGCTCCCGGGCCGAGGCATCGACGCCGTCGCCGGCCATCAGCTGCGCGGCGGCATCCGCACCGGTTTCCGGCGGAATCACCAGCACGTCCCGGCGGCCGTCAGCGGAGAAAAGAGTGAGTCTGTGGGGATCCTGCTCCTCGGTGGACCAGCCCACCTGCACGGTGCGCCCGGCGTAGGACACCCAGTGCGGCAGGACGGGCCAGTAGGCCGGGTGCACGGTGACACTCGTGATACGACCCCAGAGATCGCCCAATGCGGCCGTCAACGACGGCAGCTCACGGGTGAAGGCACGGGAGCGAGGCCACCACATACCGTCCAGCCCGCCCGGCGCGGGCGTCAGGGACAGCCGGGCCGGCTGCGGCGGCGCACATCTGATCGATGTCGTACGGTCAATGGTCACAGCCATGGCGCGGACCTGTCCCCGGGCTCGTGGGTGCGGCCCGGCGCTGTCGATCACCGGGAACGGCACCCGCATCGGAGCCGGTGCGCGAAGAACTCCCGGTGTCTTCAACACTACTCCGCTCACCGGTCCGAAAAGCCCGGGATGACCAGGCAGTTTCCTGCCTTCAGGACCGGGTCGCCGGTGCCGATGCCGGTCAGAGCCAGTCCTTGCGCTTGAACGTCAGATACAGCAATGCGGACAGGAGCACGATGACTGCGGCGGAGGTGATGAATCCCGACTCGCGGCCGAAACCGGGATAGGGGAGGTTCTGGCCGTAGTAGCCGGTGATCGCGGTGGGTACGGCGATGATCGCGGCCCAGCTCGTCACCTTCTTCATGATCAGGTTCATGCTGTTGGCCTGGACCGAGAGGTTCGTCTCCATGACCGAGGCCACCAGGTCCCGCAGTGATTCCGTCCACTCGGTGGCACGCAGCACGTGGTCGTAGACGTCCTGGTAGTACGGGACGAGAGGGTCGGTGATCAGGTGCAGGCCGGGGCGCATGAGCCCATTGACCACCTCGCGCATCGGAAGCACGACGCGGCGCAGCCGGACGAGCGATTTACGCAGCGCGAAGACCCGGCGCTGCACGGCTTCGATCTCACGGCGCCCAGCCGCGAAGAGCAGGCCCTCCAGCTCCTCGATGCCGTCGTCCAGTTGCTGGACGGCGGCGAAGTGTCCGTCCACGAGATGGTCGAGCAGGCCGTGCAGCAGGAATCCGACGCCGTGGCCGGCCAGGTCCGGGCTCTCGTCCCAGCGGGCGACGACGTCCTCGATGTCGAAGCCGTCGTCCTTGCGGACGGTGATCATGGCCTGGCCGGTGAGGAATACGGCGATCTCGCTGTACGTCAGCTGCGCACCGTCCGGGCTGACGGTCACGGCATAGGCGCTGAGGAACTCGTGGGTGCGATAGCGGTCGAGTTTCGGCCGCTGTCCACGCTGGGCGGCATCCTCCAGAGCCAGTTCGTGGATGCCGAACTCCTGACCGAGCATGGTGAGTTCAGCGGCTCCGGGCCGGTGCAGGTCCAGCCACAGGACCGACGCCGGATCAGCGAGATGCGCAGGGACGTCACCGACGGGAAAGTCCTCCAGGACGAGAGTGCCGTCGTGATACAGCCGGGTACGCGTCACCATGACCCGAGGCTAGTGTCTTATATCCCTTCCATGCCGCTTCGCCCCGATTGCCAGCGCGGCAGGTTCATCGACAGCAGTCACCCTCCGGGGAGGATCTCACGCCGTCAAAGCCCGGCGACATCCGCAGGCTCCGGCCAACAAGCACCGGGGTGCCGGTCCGACGGCAGGGATGTGGGTACCCGGCTGCCGCATCGCATCCGGCGTACACCGCATGACCGGATGCGGCCCGTCAGCCGGGAAGGGCACTCCGAGACCATGACCACGCATACCCCGCGCCGTCGCCCGCCTCCCCCCGCAGGTGGCAGTGATTTCGCCCGCCTGTCGAAGAAGATCGCCGAGGCCGGCCTGATGAACCGGCGCCCCGGCTACTACACCGTCCGGTCCATCGTCGTGGCCGTCGCCTACGCCGGCGGCTGGAGCGCGTTCGTCCTCATCGGCGCCGGGTGGTGGACCCTGGCGCTCGCCGCGTTCCTCGCCGTGATGTTCGGGCAGGTCGCTCTGCTCGCCCACGACGTCGCCCACCGCCAGGTCTTCCGCCGGCGCCGGCCCAGCGAGACGGCCGGCCGCATCGCCGGGGCCGCGATCGGGATGGGCTACGGATGGTGGCAGGACAAACACACCCGCCACCACGCCAACCCCAACCACGAGGGCCTCGACCCCGACATCACCCCCGACCTGCTGGTGTGGTCCCAGGACCAGGCCCGCGCCGCGACCGGACTGCCGAGGATCATCGGCCGCCGGCAGGCGTTCCTCTTCTTTCCCCTGCTCCTGCTCGAAGGGGTCAACCTGCACGTCTCCAGCGCGCGAGCACTGGGCAACCGCGCCCTGAAGAACCGCGCCCTGGACGGCACGCTGCTCTACGGGCACACCGCCGCCTACCTGACCGCAGTGTTCCTCGTCCTCCCGCCCGGCATGGCGATCGCGTTCCTGGCCGTCAACCAGGGCCTGTTCGGCCTCTACCTCGGCTGCCTCTTCGCCCCCAACCACAAAGGCATGCCGATCCTCACCGGCAACGACCGCCCCGACTTCCTGCGCCGACAAGTCCTCACCGCCCGCAACGTACGCGGCAGCTGGTTCACCGACCTCGCCCTGGGCGGCCTGAACCACCAGATCGAACACCACCTGTTCCCCAGCATGCCCAGCCCCAACCTGCGCAAGGCCCGGCCCCTCGTCCGCCACTACTGCCAGGACCTGGGAGTCGACTACCTGGAAACCGGACTGATCGCCTCCTACCGGCAAGCACTCGCCAGTCTCCACCGAGCAGGAGCGCCACTGCGGCGAGCCCGTATCGGCAGCGCCCCAGCATGACGCACCGGCGCCGGCGGCGTACTCCAGAGCCCTGTCCCGGTGCCCGGCTGCAGTGATCCGGTGAAACGCAATTGCCGGAACAGCCCCGTCGGCTTCCCGGCGGGGCTGCGCCGCCTCACGGCTCCCCTTGAGGTGGCTGCTAACGCGGTCGCGCGAGCGCGGCCACCAGGCGGTGCAGCAGGGCCGGTGCGGAACCGGTGGGAGCGAGCGTGAGGCGAAGGACGGGGCGAACCCGCCTTCGGGTGAAGCCGGGCGGGAGATGGTCGCAGTCATGACGCGAACCCTGCCTCGGGCCGACCGGAAGCGGCCCGGCGTATTGGATCACCGAGAACTACACAGACATGAAGGCCGATGTTCGAAGGGTCCTCGGTAACTCCAGGGTACTTCTGGGCAGTACGACTCAGTGGTCTGCGTCGTAAGTCTTTCGGGGGTTGACTTCGCGGCTGGGCGTCGGCGGGCTTGTGGCCAGGTGACGGGGCGGATCTGGCATGCGATGCCGAGGGCATTCTCGGGTGCCGATGGGAATGCCGGCGTACAGGAGGTGTCTGATCGGGGGAGGCTGGCTCGCCCGGGCCCGCCTTGTCCCGGGCGCGCCTGGGGCCGAGGCGGCGGAGGGATGTGGCGTCAGGAGTCAGGCGACGGGCTGTGCTTCGAGGAATGCGAGGGCTCTGGCCACGAACTCGTTGTGGAACTGGAAGATCCCGCCGTGTCCGGCGTCCGGGTAGAGGGGGACGAGTTCGCTCCGGGGCAGGCGTGCGGCGAGGTCGAAAGTGTTCTCGCTCGGCACCATCCGGTCGCTCTCGCCGTTGGCCACCAGGACTGGCTGGTGGATGCGCGACAGGTCCGCGGGCGCCTGCAGGCCCCATCGGTGGATGGCCTTGAGCTGGGCGCGGAACGACGTCAGCGAGATGGCCCTGTCGCGGTCGCTGGTGCGTTCCTTCAGCCGTTTGAGGAAGGCGCGTGCTTCGCGTCGGCCGTGTTCGGTGTCGGTGAAGAAGAGGAACTGCTTGGGGTCCTTGCGGGTCAGGAAGCCCTTCAGGATGTCCCGGAGGGTCAGTGCGGTGACCTTGTCGATGCCCGGGCCTCCGGCGGGGCCGGTGCCCGCGAGGACGACCCTGCGCACCAGCTGCGGTTCCTCGGCTGCGATGACCTGGGCGATGAAGCCGCCCATCGACAGGCCGAGCAGGTCGACCTGCTCGAAGCCCAGGGCTCGGATGAACAGCACTGCGTCGCGGGCCATCGCTTCGATGGTGTCGGGGGTGGAGCCGCCCGACGCGCCGACTCCGCGGTTGTCGAAGGCGATCACCTGGCGCCGGGCGGCGAGTCCGTCGACGACGCGGGGGTCCCAGTTGTCCAGGACAGCGGTCAGGTGGTGGAGCAGGATCAGTGGTACGCCGTCTCCTTCCGAGCCGAGCTGGCGGTAGACGAAGTCGACGCCGCGCACGGACACCGAACGGGTCGGTGCATCTTTGTACGTCGACGGGGCGGGCCTGGGGGTGGGGGACCTGCGCGGTGCGCTCATGATCGGTTCCTGGGGTGTGGAGGGTAGGGGTGGTGGGGTGTGGCATATCCTCTCGCCGCCCGGGGCCTGGCGGTGGAGCGGCGGGGGCTGGTGCTCACACCGTCGCGATGACGACCTTGCCGGCCTTGGCGCGTCCCTTCTCGGCGTACTCCATGGCTTCGCGGCCCTGCTCGAAGGGGAAGACACAGTCGACGACGGGGCGGATCTTCCCGGCGTCGACGAGCCGGGTGATCTCGCGCAGCTGCTCGCCGTCGGCCTTCATGAACAGGAAGGAGTACGTCACGCCCTGGCGCTTGGCGTGGCGCCGGGTCGTGAAGCTCAGCGCGTTCATCGCCTGGCGCAGGACCGGGTTCGCGCCCAGCTCGCGGGCGAAGTCCGCGTCGGGGGGTCCGGCGATGCTGATGACCTTCCCACCGGGCTTGAGGATGCGCAGGGACTTCTCCAGGGTCTTGCCGCCGAGGGTGTCCAGGACGACGTCGTAGCCGTCCAGGACGTCCTCGAAGTCCTGGGTGCGGTAGTCGATGACGACGTCCGCGCCGAGCTCCTTGGACAGGGCGGTATTGGCCGCGCTCGCGGTAGTGGCCACGTGTGCGCCCAGGTGCCTGGCCAGTTGGAGGGCGATGGTGCCCACCCCGCCGGAGCCCGCGTGGATGAGGACCTTCTGGCCCGGCCGGACCCGTGCCTTCTCGACCAGCGCCTGCCATGAGGTGAGGGCGACCAGGGGAAGGGAGGCGGCCTCCGCCATGGTGAGGGTGGCCGGCTTGTGGGCCAGGTCGTCCTGGTGGACGGCGATGAGTTCGGCGAAGGTGCCGATGCGGTCCTTGTCGGGCCGCGCGTAGACCTCGTCGCCCACCGCGAAGCGGGTGACGGCCGAGCCGACCTTGACCACCACTCCAGCGAGATCGTTGCCCAGGATGAGAGGCAGGCGGTACGGGAGGATCCGCTTGAAGGCACCGTCGCGGATCTTGAAGTCCAGCGGGTTGACGCTCGCCGCGTGGATCTTGACCAGCACGTCGTCGGCGCCCGGCTTCGGATCGGGCAGCTCGGCGGCGCGCACCGCGGACTGGTCACCGTACTTCTCGATCAGGTACGCCTTCATCATCATCTCCGTTTTCCGCCCGCAGGGGGACGGGGTCTCCGCTCGCTCCAGGCTTGCCCCGGTACGAGGTACTTTCTTGTCTGCACTGCTGGTTCAGAGGGCTCCGCGCCGATGCGGCGGGGGCGCCTCACCCCGCATTCGGCGCGGCGGCCAGGCCCTGCTTCACGTGCCGGGTGACGTCGTCGGCGAGGACCTCGGGCAGGCCCGTCTCGATGCCTGACAGAGCCTGGGCGGCGACCTCGGCCGGGTCGGCCTTCTGCTCGGCGGGAACGCTGGCGGCCATGTCGGTGTCCATGTATCCGACGTGCAGCGCCGTCACGGCGATGCCGCGGGGCACCAGCTCCTCCCGGACCGCACCGGTCAGCGCCCAGGCGGCGGCCTTCGCCGCGGCGTAGGAGCCGAGGCCGGCCGGGTGCAGCCAGGACAGGACGGACAGCACGTTGAGCACGGCGCCGCCACCGTTGGACTCGATGACCGGGGCGAAGGCCCGGGTCACGGCGAGCGGGCCGAAGAAGTTCACCTCCATCTCCAGGCGCACCGCTTCCAAGCCGCCCGCGATCAGCGGCGTGCCGGTGGAGATGCCGGCGTTGTTCACCAGCAGCGTCGCGTCAGAGGCGGTGCAGGCCGCCTCCCGGATCGACTCCGCGTCCGTCAGGTCGAGCCGCAGCGGGACGGCCCCGGGCAGGTCCACCGCCTCGGGGCGGCGGGCCGCCGCGTACACCTTGGCCCCGCGCGCCATGAGCTGGGCGGCCAGATGCCGCCCGAGCCCCCGGTTGGCGCCGGTGACCACCGCGACCGCGTCCTTCAGTTCCATGAGCACTCCCAGCGTTGAGCACGGCGACGACCGCACGATAGATTGCATCCGTCATCTAAATCTCAGCCTAGAATAGATTTCGCTCGACATCCAACTGGGAGGGGTGACCGATGGGCCGCGTATCGCAGGCACAGGCACAGGAGAACCGCCGACGGGTCGTGGAAACCGCCTCTCGGCTGCTTCGGGAAGAGGGCACCCGCCTGAGCGTCGCCGACCTCATGAAGTCGGCCGGCCTGACCCACGGCGGCTTCTACAAGCAGTTCGCCTCCAAGGAGGCCCTCATCGACGAAGCCACCGCCCACGCGTTCGCCGAACTCGCCCAGCACCACAAGGACGGGCTCGATCAGTACGCCGGGCAGCGCGACGCCGCCCAGCGGGCGCTGATCGACGCCTACCTCTCCGTCGAACACCGCGACAGCCCGGCTGACGGCTGCCCCGCCGCCGCACTCGCCACCGACATGGCCCGCGACGGCGGAGAGACCGAGGCCCACCGCGTCTACAGCCAGGGCGTGGGCGACTTCGCCGACTTCCTCGCCACCGAGGACCAGGACGGCATCACCCGGCTGTGCACCATGCTCGGCGCACTCGTCCTGTCCCGAGCCACCAACGGCACCCCGCTCTCCGACGAGATCCTCACCGCCGCACGCACGGCACTGATCGGCACCAACTGACCACAGAGACGGTGCAGGGCGGCACGCCGCAGGAAGGGCGCGCTTCTTTGCACCCCGTCGCCATCCACTTCTCGTGCACGGCTCTCCCGCGTTGCATCGCACCGCCGCATGCCCGATCGTCCTGACGGCCTCCGAGCGTGAGCGGCTGAAGAAGATGGCCTACGGCCACAAGACAGAGCACCGGCTGCGCCAGCGCGCCCAGGTCGTCTTGTACGCGGCTCGGGGCCGCTCCAACGCGCGCATCGCCCGCGAGACCGGGCTGCAGGTGGAGACCGTCCGCACCTGGCGCGACCGTTTCGCCGGGAACCGGCTGCCCGCCCTGTCCGACCGCAAGCGTTCCGGGCGTCCCGCTTCCTTCGCCCCGTTACAGAGGGCCAAGGTCAAGGCGCTGGCCTGTCAACTGCCCGCGGAGAGCGGCACGCCACTGTCCCGCCGGTCGGCCTCGGAGCTGGCCCGCGAGGTCATCGCCCGCGCCATCGTCGACACAATCTCCGCTTCCACAGTGCGACGCTGGCTCGTCCAGGACGCGATCAAACCCTGGCAACACCGGTCCTGGATCTTCATCAGCGACCCCGGCTTCCGGCTCAAGGCAGCCCGTGTCCTTGACCTGTACACCCGCGCCTGGGACGGCGAGCCGCTCGGCGCGGACGAGTATGTGATCAGCGCGGACGAGAAGACCTCCATCCAGGCCCGCTGCCGCTGTCACCCCACCCCTCGCCCCCGGGCAGGCCAGGGCGGTGCGGGTCAACCACACCTACGGGCGCGGCGGAGCACTGGCCTACCTGGCCGCCTACGACGTCCACCAGGCGAAGGGGTTCGGCCGCTGCGAGCCGACCACCGGCATCGGCCCGTTCATGAACCTGGTCACCCAGGTCATGAGCCAAGAACCCTACGCCAGCGCGAAACGCGTGTTCTGGATCGTCGACAACGGCTCCGCCCACCGCGGCAAGGCCGCAACAGCCCGGCTGACCACTGGGTTCTCGAACGCGGTACTGGTCCACACCCCCGTGCGCGCCTCTTGGCTGAACCAAGTCGAGGTCTATTTCTCCGCCGTACAGCGCAAGGCCCTCTCGCCCAACCACTTCACCGACCTTTGCCAAGTCGGGAACCGGCTCCGAGCCTTCGAAGACCGCTACAACGCCACGGCGCAGCCGTTCCAGTGAAAGTTCACCACCTCCGACCTGGACGATCTGCTGGCCAGGCTCGACCGACACGCCGCCGATCGCCCAGAAGAATCCTTGCCCCGACTCGCCGCATGATCAACCCCCGAAGGACTAACGACGAAGACTACTCAGACCGGTCGAGACGAGCCCGTTCCCTGCCGCTCGGGCATAGCGTTGATGCAGGTCGTACCGATCGTTGTCAACTCCGCAGTCGTCGATCCGCTGGTGTGTCGGCCTGCCAACGCGTCCGCGGTTTCCGGCGAGGGTTTGCATGGCTGGAAAGGCGGCATGGTGGAGGACATGGGAGATGAGGGGCGGTGCCGGTCGGTGGCCGAGCCGGATTTCTGGCGGCAGGTCGTCCGACGGCTGGGCACAGCTCTCATCGTGGTGGACCCCACTGGACGGATTCTCGCGGCCAACCCGGCTGCCGAGCGCCTGCTGGGCCGTGCCGCCGCCGCCATGCGGGGCGAGGACGCACACGACCTGCTGCACCGGGACGCGGCCGGCGGCCCGGTGCCCCGGGAGCAGTGCCCACTACTGCGGTCCCTGGCCGAGAGAGCCGAGGCACGGGGGGAGGGTGAGATCTGTCTGCGCGGTGACGGCCGTCTGACCGCGATCTCCTGGTCCGCTTCCCCTCTGAGGGACGACAGCGCCTTCCAGGGCATGGCCGTGCTGTTGACCGACGCCGCCGGCAACCGCAGCACGCGCCGGGAGCGTGCGGCCTACACGCGGGCTCTGGAGGACCGCACCGAGCGGCTGACGCTGGTGGCGGAGATCACCGACGTGCTGGGTCAGACACTCGAGATCGACGAGGCCCTCGCCCGGCTGGGCCGCCTGCTGGTTCCCCGCCTGGCCGACTGGGCGGCGGTAGACCTGCGGGTCGGTACCGGACAGGTCCACCGTGTGGCGGTGACGGGCCCGGGGGGCCGCCACGCCGCGCAGGAGGACTGGCGCGAGCGCCTGCCCCAGACGGAGGTGGGAAAAGCCCACTCTCCGCTCGTCCAGGTATTGAACGGCGGTGATCCCGTTCTGCAGCGCGAAGCAGACGTCGCCGAGCCGGCCGGCTCTGCCCTGGCCGCCGTCCACAGCGGCTTCCTGCGGGCGGTGGGCGCGACATCCGCCCTCACCGTGCCGCTGGGCTCCGCCCGTCAGGTCACCGGCGCCCTGACGCTGGTGCGCACCGCCCCGGAGACCCCCTTCGACACCGACGATCTGAAAGTGGTGGGCGACATCGGCCGCCGGGTCGGCCTGGTCATCGACAACGCCCGCCGGTTCGGCCGCCAGCGCGCCGTCGCCGAGGCCATGCAGCGCAACCTGCTCGCCCCGCTGCCCCGGCTCGGCCGCCTGCAACTGGCCGCCCGCTACCAGCCCGCCCCGGCCGGCTCCCAGGTCGGTGGCGACTGGTACGACGCCTTCGAGCTGAAGGACGGCACGCTCGCGCTGGTCATCGGCGACGTCCTGGGTCACGATCTCACCGCCGCGGCCGGCATGGCACAACTGCACGGCATCCTGCGGTCACTGGCCTGGGACCGCGCCGGCCCACCCGGCGCTGTCGTGGACCGCCTCGACGACGCCCTGCCGGCCATCACCACCGTCCCCATGGCCACCCTCGTCCTCGCCCTGCTCGAAGGCAGCCCGCACACCGGCCCATGGACGCTGCGGTGGACCAGCGCCGGGCATCCGCCGCCCCTCCTGCTGGCCCAGGGCGGACACGCGCAGTACCTCGAAGCCGGGCAGGGGCTCCTCCTTGGCGCCGGTTCGAGCACCGTCGGCAGCCGACCGAACGCCGCGCAGTCGCTGCCGCCGGGTTCCACCCTGCTGCTCTACACCGACGGCCTGATCGAAATCCCCGGCAGCGACCTCGACACCGGCCTCACCCGTCTGCGCCACCACGCCCTCGCTCTCGCCCACGAACCGCTCGACACCCTGTGCGATCAGCTACTCGGCCGCATGCCACCCGGCAACACCGATGACGTGGCCCTGCTCGCCCTGCGGATGCCGTCCTGAACCATGACGTGGGCAACTACAGGCGTGGACCTCATCTTACGGAGCGGTCGCGGAGCGTTACCTCCCCCTGGTCGATGACGAGGAGACGGGTTCGCGTGAGACCCGCACGCCTGCCCTTCTTGGTGGAAGGGATCTGGTGTGACGTGGACGCGACCGCTTCCAGTACGTCGGCCGCACGACCACGCACCGAGTTCACCGACGCTCGGTTGGTCGCGTGGGCGCGGTTCGCGATCCGCCCGGCCTCGGAGAGACATGCCGTGCCGTAGACACTCCTCAAAGGCCGATGAGTTTGCAGAAGCGAAGAGTGCCTCCCGCTTGGGCGGAGAGTCCCTGGGTGACAGGCTGTGCCTCGGCCGTCAGAGCGGCGGCGTCGCCCCCTCCTTGCTTCGGGTGCTCAGGAGGGGAGAAGCCGGGCACAACGGTGCCCTCGGCGGACGTTGCACGCACCTGTGAGAAACCCCGTCGGACCGCACCGGCGAGGCTTCTCGTCGAACACCGCTATCACACACCTGTCACCGACTGCGTCGACTCACGCGGACCAAAACGCTCTGACCTGGAATTGTGCGGTCACCTTGGACTGACCTGGACGCCGACAGACGGTCTCTACAACCTGTGCCATGTGGTACCGCGGCCCACTCGCTAGCACCACGTACCACTCATCAAGATCCGGACCAGGTGCGGACCGACTCAGCCTGGCACTCGATGTTCCCGCTCTTTGTCGCAGGTCAGGAGCGAGGTCAGGCGTGTACCACCAGCAGACCAAGAATCTGCTGGGCCGAACGCGTACCGCGCGCAGGCGCAACGCCTTGTCTGCCCGCAGAGCCGAGCGGCATAGCCGGGTCGGCCTCTGAGTCAGGTCACCTACCGCGCAACGGCCCTGAGCCGATCAGCCCCAAGATGTCCGAGTTCAACGGAGCGTAGTCAGCACTAAGTCAGCACGGGAGGGGTGAACACGGGTGATGACGTGGGCTTTTAGTCAGCACCAAACCAGCACGGGAGTCAGCACCGCACCGTCAAATCACCCCGAACTGTGCGTCCCGGACAGCACTCGTTTCGACCACCTCCGAGCCCCTGAACCGCCCTTCCGTGAGCCGGCATGGTGGCCGCACGCATAGCCAACCCTCGAACTATGTTGCCCCGCCACATGTGCGCCTGACCTGCATGTTTCTACGGTGTGCCGACACGTACCCGTCCCCACCGCACACGAGGAAGTGGCGCACATGGCCTCCGGAACCACCGCTCCCCCACCACCCGTGAACCTCAAGCGCATCGTCGCCGCCAGTCTCATCGGCACCACCATCGAGTGGTACGACTTCTTCCTCTACGGCTCCGCGGCCGCGCTGGTGTTCAACAAGCTGTTCTTTCCCGACTCCGACCCCCTCGTCGGGACACTGCTGTCGTTTCTGACCTATGCCCTGGGCTTCGCGGCCCGCCCGCTGGGGGCCCTGGTGTTCGGGCACTACGGTGACCGGCTGGGGCGGAAGAAGCTGCTGGTGCTGAGCCTGGTGCTGATGGGCGGGGCGACGTTCGGCATCGGGCTGCTGCCCACCCACGCGACCGTCGGCGCCGCCGCACCCGTGCTGCTGACGGCACTCCGGCTCGTGCAGGGGTTCGCGCTCGGCGGTGAGTGGGGCGGCGCCGTCCTGCTGGTGTCGGAGCACGGCGACGCGCGCCGTCGGGGCTTCTGGGCGTCGTGGCCGCAGACCGGCGCCCCGGCCGGGCAGTTGCTGGCCACCGGGGTGCTCTCGCTGCTCACCGCCCTGCTGTCCGACGACGCCTTCGGCAGCTGGGGCTGGCGGATCCCCTTCCTGCTCTCCGGAGTGCTCGTGATCGTCGGGCTGTGGATCCGGCTGTCGGTGGACGAATCGCCGGTGTTCAAGGAGGCGTTGGCGCGGGCCGAGTCCCGGCGGGCCGGCGCGCCGGAGCAGCTGCCGCTCGTCTCGGTGCTGCGGCACCACTGGCGCGATGTGCTGGTGGCGGTGGGCGCCCGGATGGCCGAGAACATCGGCTACTACGTCATCACCGCCTTCGTCCTCGTCTACGCCACGACCTCGGCCGGGGTCTCCAAGCAGACCGCGCTCAACGCCGTACTCATCGGCTCCGCCGTGCACTTCGCCGTCATCCCGGCCTGGGGTGCGCTGTCCGACCGGGTCGGGCGGCGGCCGGTGTACCTGCTCGGCGCGGCCGGTGTCGGCCTGTGGATCTTCCCCTTCTTCTCGCTGGTGGACACCGGTTCGTTCGGGTACCTGGTGCTGGCCGTGACGGTCGGCCTGGTACTGCACGGCGCCATGTACGCGCCGCAGGCCGCCTTCTTCGCGGAGATGTTCGCCACCCGGATGCGGTACTCGGGGGCTTCCATCGGCGCGCAGTTCGCCTCCGTGGCGGCCGGTGCGCCCGCCCCGCTCATCGCCACCGCGCTGCTCTCCGACTACGGCAGCTCGACGCCGATCGCGCTGTATGTGATCGGCGCCGCGCTGCTGACGCTCGTCGCGGTGGGCGTGGCCCGGGAGACCCGGCACCGGGATCTGGCCCAGGACGAGGCCGGGCACGAAGAGGCCGCCGGGACCGGCTCGGCCGCCGAGGCGCGCACGGCCTGAGCCCCGCGCGCTCGTCCCCCCGCACTGACCGGTCCCCGCCCGGGGGCCGGTCAGTGCCGTTCCGGCGCGGCCAACCGGTGCAGGCGCAGGGCGAGTTGGATCTCCAGGGCCCGCGCGGGCGTCTGCCAGTCCGCGCCGAGCAGCCGGCCCACCCGCTCCAGCCGCTGGGCGACCGTGTTCACATGGACGTGCAGCGTCTCCTTGGTGCGGGCCGGGCTCATCCCGCTGGCGAAGTACGCGTCCAGGGTGCGCAGCAGTTCCGTCCCGCGCTGCTCGTCGTACGACACCACCGGTCCGATGGTGCGCTCCACGAAGCCGGTGACGTCCCGTTCGCCGGCGAGGAGCAGGCCGAGGAAGCCGAAGTCCTCGGCTGCCGCGCCGTCTCCGGCCCGGCCGAGCAGCAGCAGCGCGTCCAGGCAGCGGCGGCCCTCGGCATAGGCGGCGACCACGGAGCCGGGGTGTGCGGCGAGGTCCGTGACGGGGGCGGAGGCGCCGACCGTGACGGGCTGGCGCACGGCGGTGCCCAGCCGGCGGGCGGTACGGCGGGCCACCTCCGTGGCGGTGTCGGCGGAGCCGAGCGGCAGCAGCAGGACGGTGCCGCCGTCGCGGGCGGCGGCCAGGCCGTGCCGGGTCGCGGCGAGGTGGGACGCGGCGGACCACAGGCGACGGCGGGCCGCCGCCTCCTCGTCGGCGTCGGCCGCCGGGCCGTCGATGCGCGCGGCGAGGACCACATGGGTGGCGTCGAGGTCGGCGTGCAGCCGGGCCGCGCGTTCGCGCAGCAGGCGCGGGTCCCGGTCGCGCGCGTCCAGCAGGTCGTCCAGCAGCTCGCCACGGACCCGCTGTTCGGCCTCGGCGGCGGAGCGGCGGGCGAGCAGCAGCAGCGAGGTGACCATCGCCGCGCGCTCCAGGGTGCGCTGGTCGACCGGGTCGAGGCCGGGATGGCCGCGCAGTACCAGGGCGCCGAGGAGTTCACCGCCCGCGGCCACCGCCGCGATCCAGTCGCTGCCGTGCCGCACGGCGTGCCCGTCGGCGCGGGAGGCCTCCAGCGGCTCGGCCGGCGCCGCGTCTTCCTCCGTGAACTCGACCGTTCCGTCGAGGACTTGGGAGACGGCGGCGGCCACGTCATGGACTCCGCCGCCGCGCAGCACGAGTTCGGCGAGCCGGTCGTGGACCTCGGAGGCGCGTTCGATGACGCCGCTGCGGTCCCGGATGATCTCGTTGGCGCGCTCGAGCCGGGCCAGCGCCGAGCGGGTCTCGGTGAGCAGGTTCGCGGTGTCGATGGCGGCCGCGGCGAGCGCGGCGAAGGAGCCGAGCAGTGCGATCTGCTCGCGTTCGAAGACCCGTGCTCTGCGGTCGGCGGCGAAGAGGACGCCGATGACGTGCGGGCCGAGCATCAGCGGCACACCGAGGATGGCGACCAGGCCCTCGTCGTGAACGCCGGCGTCGATGGTGTGGGTGTGCTGGAACCGGTCGTCGTGGAAGTAGTCGTCGGTGACGTACGGCCGCGCGGTCTGGGCGACGAGTCCGCCGAGGCCCTCCCCCATGCCGAGCCGCAGCTGCTGGAAGCGCGCGGAGACGGAGCCCTCGGTGACCCGCATGTAGGTGTCACCGCGCACCGGGTCGTTGAGGCTCAGATAGGCGATGTCCGTGCCGAGCAGTGAGCGGGCGCGCTGCACGATGGCCTGGAGCACGGCGTCCACATCGCGCAGCCCGGCCAGGTCGTGGGCGGTCTCGAAGAGCGCGGACAGCTCCGCCTCGCGGCGCCGGCGCCCCTCCAGTTCCGCCCGGACGCGCAGGGCGAGCCGCTTGGCGTGCTCCAGCGCGGCGATCCGCTCGGCCGGCCCGCCCTCGGCGCGGGCCAGGAGCGCCGGCTGCTCGTAGGCCTCCGTGGAGGCGTCGCGGGCCAGCAGCTCGAGGAACGGGGCCTCCGTGCTGTCGCGTGCTGCCGAGTGAACGTGATCGCGAGACATGGTCACAGGATTCCGCATCGGCCACCCGGCCCGTCAGGCCTGTGGAAAACTCTCGGGGCCGGCGGCGTCCGGCCCGTCAGTGGGCCGTCCACCCGCCGTCGAGCACCAGCGAGGTGCCGGTGACGAAGGAGGCCTGCGGGCTGCACAGGTAGGCCACGGCCTCGGCGACCTCCTCCGGTTCGATGAGCCGCCGTACCGCGCTGTCCTTCAGCAGGACTTCGGACAGCACCCGGCTCTCGGGAATGCCGTGGGCCTGTGCCTGGTCGGCGATCTGCTTCTCGACCAGTGGGGTGCGCACATAGGCCGGGTTCACACAGTTGGACGTCACCCCATGGGCGGCGCCTTCCAGGGCGGCCGTCTTGGAGAGCCCCTCGAGACCATGTTTCGCGGCCACATAGGCGGACTTATAGGCGGAGGCGCGCAGACCATGGACGGAGGACACGTTCACGATCCGGCCCCAGCCCTGTGCGTACATGTGCGGGAGCGCGCCGCGGATGAGGCGGAACGGCGCCTCCAGCATCACGGTCAGCACCGTGTGGAAGACGTCGGGCGGGAACTCCTCGAGGGGGCGCACCAGTTGCAGCCCCGCGTTGTTGACCAGGACGTCGGTGCCGGCGGCGGCCTGTTCGGCGGCGTCGAGGTCGGTGAGGTCCACGACGTGCGGTACGACGGTCCCCGCGAGGTCCGCGCGTTTGGCCTCGTCGGCCAGGGCGGCGAGGCCCGCGCCGTCCCGGTCGACGGCCCGCACGTCGGCCCCGGCGGCCGCGAGCCGCAGCGCGCAGGCGCGTCCGATGCCGCTGGCGGCACCGGTGACGAGAGCGGTACGGCCGCCGAGGTCGAGGGCGAGCGGCTGGACAGGGGGGCCGTTCAACGGGGTGGGCGAGGTCATGTGCCGACCCTAAGCGGACCCCATCCCTCACCACATATGGTCGCCGCCCATACTTCAGCCAAGAGTCATAGGGTCAAACCATGTGGGTGCCTCGGACATGGCCTGTTTGATCCGGAAGAGGCCGAATTCGTGCAGGTCGGGCAGCGCGTCCACCGGGAACCAGCCCACGTCCAGGGACTCGTCGTCGTTGACCCGGGCCTCGCCGCCCACGGCGCGGCAGCGGAAGGTGATGTCCATGAACTGGCAGATGTCGCCGTTGTCGTAGGTGATCGGGTCCAGGGCCTGGACCAGGACCACCCGCTCGGGAACGCAGTGCACCGCCGTCTCCTCGAAGACCTCCCGCACGGCGCAGGCAGCGGGCTGCTCGCCCGGGTCCGGGATGCCGCCGATCACCGACCAGGTGCGGGTGTCGGCCCGTCGGCCCAGCAGCACTCTGCCGTCGTCGTCGAAGACGATCGCGGTGACTCCGGGGAGCCAGAGCAACTGCTGTCCGGCGGAGGACCGGAGCGTGCGGATGAAGTCAGGGGTAGCCATGCGGCCGACCCTAACGGGCCGGTCCGCCGTTCCGTCCGTCCGGGGGAAGCCCGGGACGTCGTACGCTCACGCGCCGGCGGTGCGACGCCGGGTGCGCAGGCCCGACCCGATCGCCCAGCCGATGCCGCCCGCGGCGACCAGCACGAGGGCCATCTCCGGCAGGATGCCCAGCTCGGTGGCGGGCGTACGGGAGGTGCGCAGCGGCACCTTCTGCACGAGGTAGGCGGGCACGAACATGCCGGTCCGCTGGGTGATCTTGCCGTCCGGCATGATGATCGCGCTGACCCCGCTGGTCACCGGCACGGTCACCGTGCGGCTGTGTTCGACCGCGCGGATGCGGGACATGGCGAGCTGCTGGTAGGTCATCTCGCTGCGGTCGAAGGTGGCGTTGTTGCTCGGCACGGAGATCATCTCCGCGCCATGGGTGACCGTGTCCCGCACCGCCCAGTCGAAGGCGGCCTCGTAGCAGGTGGCCAGGCCCACCTTGGCGCCGTCGAGGTCGAAGACGCCGGGCTTGCTGCCCCGGCTGAAGTCCTGGCGGACCATGCCGGTCCAGTTCTTGTTGATGGCGCCGACGAGCCCGCGCAGCGGGAGGTACTCGCCGAACGGCTGGATCTGCCGCTTGTCGTAGGTCTGGGTCGGCCCCTTGACCGGGTCCCAGAGGATCTGCTCGTTGAGCAGCTTGCCGTCCCGTTCCACGACGCCGCCGACCGAGACGGGCACGCCGACCGCCTTGGCGGCGCCCGCGATGACGGTGGCCGCGTCCGGGTTGGCGAAGGGGTCGATGTCGGAGGAGTTCTCCGGCCACAGCACGTAGTCGGGCTTGGCGACCTTGCCCGCCCGGATGTCGGCGGCGAGCTTGGACGTCTCGCGCGCGTGGTAGTCGAGGACGGCCCGGCGCTGGGCGCTGAACTCCAGGCCCGAGCGCGGCACATTGCCCTGGATGAGCGCGACGGTGCGGGTGCCGGCCTCGGCCTTGTCGCTGACCAGGGGCATCGCGGCGGCCGCTCCGGCGACCGGTACGGCCACGCTCAGCAGTGCGGCGGCCGCGGTCCCGCGCCGGACGGCATGGCCGCGGCGCCGCTCGGCGATCAGCCGGACGGCCTCGCACAGACCGAACCCGCACAGCACGACCGCGAAGCCGAGCACAGGGGTGCCGCCGACCGCGGCGAGCGGCAGGAAGACACCGTCCGCCTGGCCGAAGGCGATCTTGCCCCACGGGAAGCCCCGGAAGGGCACGCGCGCGCGTACGGCCTCCCCCGTGATCCACAGGGCGGCTGCCCACACGGGCCAGGCAGGCAGCCGGGAGACGGCGCTGACGCCCACGCCGACCAGGGCGACGAACACCGCCTCGATCGCGGCCAGGGCGAGCCACGGTCCGGGCCCCACCTCCACACCGGTCCACACCAGCAACGGGAGCAGGAAGCCGAGCCCGAAGAGGTAGCCGAGGCCCAGGGCCGCCTTCCAGCTCCGGCCGCGCAGCACCCAGCCGAAGCCGGCGAAGGCGGGCAGGGCGAGCCACCACAGGGTGCGTGGCGGGAAGCTGACGTAGAGCAGCACTCCGCACAGGGCGGAGGCGACGGCCGGGACCAGGCGCAGCAGGCGGCCGCCGAGCGCGCTGGGCGCGGGGGACGGCCGGAGCTGGTCCGGCTGGTCCAGGGAAGGTGCGGTGACGGTCACCCGGGTGAGTGTACGGCCGTCGACCTTGCTGTTGACAGCGCGGGCCGGGGGGCCTGCTGATCGCGAGGGGCTGGTGTGGCCGCCCCCGGGCCGGCTGTCCCCCGCTGCCGCGGGCGCCCGCTTTCCCGGACCGGGAGAGTGGTTCGGACGACTACCGGAATGCGGACCTCTGCGCGCACATCGTCCCCAAACCCGCCATGAGCCGTTACGGTGAGCGCAGCCTGGGCGATGCGGCCGTTCTCGGTGCGTGTGTCCGGGCTTGCCATAGGTCGGGGGACCAGGTGCGAGGGGCGGCGGGTGGGGGCGACGGGGACGAGGTCCGCGACCGGTGCGGACGACACGGACACCGAGAGCGGCGAGAGAAACGTTTCCGACGGGGTCGGGATGATCCTGCTGGGGGCCTGCGCGGCATGGTCGCTGATCACCGCGGCAGCGCATGACGGGCGGCCCGAGGGGCTGCTGCTCGCGGTGCTGGCCGCGACCGCCGGCTATGCAGCGGGCCGGGTCTCCGGCACCCTGCTGCCGGTGGCCGCGCCCGGCGCCGGTGCGCTGGCCGGGCTGGCCCTGGCCGTGGCCCTGCCCGGCCTCTCCCCCGGCCCCGGGTACGCCGTACCCCTCGGGCATGCCGGGGCCACCGCCGCCCTGCTGGCCCTGGCCACCGGAGCGGCGTGCTGTGCCGCCTGGGCGACGCCCGTACCGGCGCTGCGCCTGGGTCTGTGGGCGCTGGCCGCCGGGATCGTCGGAGCCGGGGCGGCACTGGGGTCGGTGGCCGGTTGCGCGACCGGTGCGGCCGTCCTGCTGTGTTCCCTGGCCGCGGGCGCGGTGCCGCGCCGGGGTGGGGGGCTCGCGGGTCTGGCGGTGGCGGCGGCCGGGGTGGCGGCGACGGTCTGGGCGCTGGCCGCGGATGTGCTGCCGGGCGGCCTTGCCGAGGTGCTCACGCGGTGGTCGGGTCCGCACCGGATGCGGGTGTGGCGGGAGGCGCTGGGGCTCGGGGAGGGGGCGGGCGGTCTCGGCGTCGGGCCCGGCCGGTTCGGGGAGCTGAGCCGTACGACGGCACCGGCGTCCGCGTCCGACGGCAGGGCCCACTCGGCGCTGCTCCAGCAGGCCGCTGAGCAGGGCGTGGTGGGGGTCGTGCTGCTCGGCGCCGTGTTCTGCTGGGTCCTGCACGCGCTGTGGCGCAGCCCTCGTACGACGCCGGTCGCCCTCACCGCGGGGGCGGCCCTGACGGCGCTGGCCGGGCTCGCCGCGGTGGGCAACGCGCTCAGTTTTCCGACGGTCACGGCGGGCGCGGGTCTGCTGGCCGGCTGGGCGACGGCACGGCCGTGGGCGGGCGACGACGCGGGGCCGCGACCCTGACCCGTGGAGGAATGGGCGGCGGACTCAGCCGGCCGTGCCGGGGGTGATCGCCCGCAGCCGGTCCCGGATGACCCGCACCGCCGACTCCGCGTTGTCGACAGTGATCGTGAAGGTGTGGCCGTCCCACAGCCGGAGCACGACGCCCTCTCCGCGGCGCACGACGACGGCGGTGCCCTTCTCGGGGCGCCAGCGGTAGCCCCAGCCGCCCCAGTGGCGCGGGGTCACATGGGCGGTGAAGTCGGCGCCCGCCACATGGGAGAGCGGAATACGGCGGCGGGGCAGCCCGATGTGGCCGCAGCGCACCTCGACGCACTCCCGGTCGCACCGGAGGTCGACGTGCACGAAGGCGAGGGTGCCGAAGAGGACCAGCAGGCCGGCCGCGATACAGCCCACGACGGACATCGCCAGGGCTGCGACGCCGGAGGTCCAGGCCGAGTCCACGGCCAGCTCGATGCCGAGTGCCAGGCAGGCCGCGCCGACCAGCGCCAGCAGCCACTGGACCCGGTTGGTGGCGCGGCCGGTCCAGACGTCGGTGCGCGCGGTGTCGTCGGCTCGGGGATGGTCCCTCATGTTTATGAGGTTACTCAGGTTTCGATCCGCGGGTACCCGCTCGCGGAGGGTGACCGCACCCGTCCGGCCCAGTGGGTGACAGGGACCTGTGAGCGCGCACACAGAGGACGCATATACAAAGGGCGACCTTCATGTGTATACGCCGCACATGGGTGCGTCCGGTCGGGTCAGGTGCGGTCGGCGACCGGGCCGGGGACGGGCAGCAGCCGGCCCTCGGCGTAGTGCAGTGCGGGCGCGGGCAGCTCGCCCTCGCGGCCGCTGAGCAGCACGGTCAGGGTGCCTTCGGCGGGGGCCTCGGGGGCGGGCTGTTCGCCGATCCGGCGCAGGGCCTGCGCGGCCACCGCTCCGGCGGAGCCGTGCAGCACGAGTGGGGCGGCGCCGGGGCGCTGCACGGCGGCGCGGATACGTTCCGCCACCAGCTCGTAGTGGGTGCAGCCCAGGACGACGGTCGTCACATCGTCCGGGGTCAGCTCGGCCGCGGCGGCGACAGCCGCGTCGATGGCCGCCTCGTCCGCGTGCTCGACGGCCTCGGCGAGACCCCAGCACGGCACCTCGTGCACCCGGACGCCGTCGGCGAAGTCCTCGATGAGCCCGCGCTGGTAGGCGCTGCCGGTGGTGGCGGGGGTGGCCCAGATCGCGAAGGGGCCGCCGCCGGCCGCGGCCGGCTTGATCGCCGGGACCGTGCCGATCACCGGGATCCCGGGCTCCAGCCGGGCGCGCAGGGTGGGCAGGGCGTGCACCGTGGCGGTGTTGCAGCCGATGATCAGGGCGTCGGGCCGGTGGCCCGCGGCGGCCTCGGCGACGGCCAGCGCGCGCTGGGTGACGTCCTCGGGGGTGCGCGGCCCCCAGGGCATGCCGTCGGGGTCCAGCGAGAGCACGAGATCGGCGTCGGGCCGCAGTCGCCGTACCGCGGCGGTGGCCGCCAACAGGCCGATTCCGGAGTCCATGAGCGCGATCTTCACCCGGCCACGATAGACGATGGAGTCTTGCCGGCCGTTGCGGTGGGGCAGACTGCGGCCGTGAGCGCCCTGATGTGGATCACCGTCGTGTCCCTGGCCGCCTGGTGCTGGCTGCTGCTCGGCCAGGGCTTCTTCTGGCGCACGGACGTCCGGCTGCCGCCGCGCCGGGAACCGGACGGGTGGCCGTCGGTCTGTGTCGTCGTACCGGCCCGGGACGAGGCCGCCGTACTGCCCGCGAGTCTGCCGTCGCTGCTGGCGCAGGACTATCCGGGGCGGGCCGAGGTCTTCCTGGTGGACGACGGCAGCACGGACGGCACCGGGGAACTGGCCCGGGAGCTGTCCCGGCGGCACGGCGGGCTGCCGCTGACGGTCGGTTCGCCCGGGGAGCCGCCCGCGGGCTGGACGGGCAAGCTGTGGGCGGTGCGCCACGGTATCGGCCTGGCACGCGCGCGCGATCCGGAGTTCCTGCTGCTGACGGACGCGGACATCGCGCATGCGCCGGACAGCCTGCGCGCCTTGGTGGCGGCTGCCCGCACCGGCGGTTTCGACGTGGTGTCGCAGATGGCCCGGCTGCGGGTGGAGAGCCTGTGGGAGCGGCTGGTCGTCCCGGCCTTCGTCTACTTCTTCGCGCAGCTGTATCCCTTCCGGTGGATCAGCCGTGAGGGCACGCGTACGGCCGCGGCCGCGGGCGGCTGCGTCCTGCTGCGCGCCGGTACGGCGGAGCGGGCACGGATCCCGGACGCCATCCGTCACGCCGTGATCGACGACGTGGCACTCGCCCGCGCGGTGAAGGGTGCCGGCGGCCGTGTCTGGCTGGGGCTGGCCGAGGGAGTGGACAGCGTGCGCCCGTATCCGCGGCTGCACGACCTGTGGCGGATGGTCTCGCGCAGCGCGTACGCGCAGCTGCGGCACAACCCGCTGCTGCTGCTCGGTACGGTCGCCGGGCTGGCGCTGGTCTATCTGGTGCCGCCCGCCGCGCTGGTCGCGGGCGCGGCCGCCGGCGGTGCGGCGACCGCGGTCCTGGGTGCGGTGACGTGGGCGGTGATGACCGGTACGTATGTGCCGATGCTGCGGTACTACCGGCAGCCGCTGTGGCTCGCTCCGCTGCTTCCGTTCACCGCGTTCCTGTATCTGCTGATGACGGTCGACTCCGCCGTGCAGCACTACCGGGGGCGCGGCGCCGCCTGGAAGGGCCGTACGTATGCGCGTCCGGACGCGGTGCCGGAGGAGGGCTGAGCGGGGTCACTTGCGGCCGGGCGTCCAGTTCATGTCCCACCCGTAGGCGCGGTCCACGGTCCGCTGGGGGCTCACCCCGCGCTCCGGGACCAGATAGCGGGCCTCGCGCTGGACGATGAGGTCGCCGCCCTGGTGGGTGATCAGGGCGAGCGCGCACACCGTGGAGGGGACCGTGCACTCGTCCAGCGAGAAGTCGATCGGCGCGCCGTACTGGGGCTGGAGGGTCACGGTGGCGTGCAGGCCGGCGAAGGAGGCGGCGCCCTCGTAGACGGTGACGAAGACGAGGATGCGCCGGAACTCCTGGATGTGGTCGAGGTTGACGGTGAGGTTCTCCCCGCTCGCGACGGCGCCGGTGCGGTCGTCGCCGTCGAGGTGGATGTACGGGGGCCGGTGCAGGGAGCCGAAGGAGTTGCCGAGGGCCTGGACGACGCCCTTGCGGCCGTCGGCGAGTTCGTACAGGGCGCACAGGTCGAGGTCGAGGTCGCTCTGGCCGCCGCCCCGGCGGCCGCCCCAGCCGGGGAACTGCTTGCGGACCTGCCAGTTGAGGTTCACGCGCAGCGTGCCGGAGGTGCCGCCCTGCTTGGCCAGCGAGACCGAGGGGGCGGCCTTCGTGAGGGTCACCTTGGACAGCCGTACCGGCCGGGCCGCGGGCGTCGGCGGGGCGGCGGGCGGCGGTGGCGGTGGCGGTGGCGGGGTGGTCGCGGCCGGCTGCGGCGGGGGCCCGGCCGGCGGCGGTGGCAGGGTCACGGTCGGCTGCACCGGCGGGGCCGCAGTCGGCTGCACCGGCGGGGCCGCGGGAGGCGGCGGCGCGTTCACCGGGGCGCTCGCCGCGGGCGGTGCGGCGTGCTGCGGCTGGTCCACGGTGATACCGAAGTCCGTCGCGAGGCCCTCGAGTCCGCTGCTGTAGCCCTGGCCGACGGCGCGGAACTTCCAGCCGCCCTGCCGGCGGTAGAACTCGCCGAGGACGAAGGCCGTTTCGCTGGTGGCGCCGGGGCTGTCGAAGCGGGCCACCACGGCGCCGGTCGCGGCGTCGGTCACCTCGATGTAGAGACCGGGGACCTGCCCGAACGTTCCGCCGTCCGCGGAGGCGGCGAGGACGATGCGCTCCACGGCGCTCTCCACGCGCGCGAGGTCGGCGGAGAGGGTGTCGGTGACCTGGGCGCCGGCCGTCCGCTTGCCCTCGTGGCGCACCGCGCCGGAGGAGTGCGCGGGCTGGTTGTAGAAGACGAAGTCGCCGTCGGAGCGGACCTTTCCCTCGGCGAGCAGCAGCGCCGAGGCGTCCGCGTCGGGCACGCCGGGCCCGGACCGCCAGCCCAGTTCGACGCGCAGGGCCGCGGTCGGCACCTGCGTGTTCGACCCCTTCGGCATTGACATGTCCGCCCCCAACCCGTGTCGGTTTTCCGGTGTCTCCGGTCCTCGGAATCACCCCTGCCCGCACAACCTAATCCCGTCCGGGCGCACACCCACTGAGCAGCGCCGGAAGATCGCCGGTCAACCGGCGGTAACCCCGCAGGAACTCGGGCTTTACACGATCCAAACATGGATTCGCGTCCCTTTTTGCCAAGTTCGCTCGGATTGGGGATACCGGACCACTGCCGACACGGAAAACAACCCTCTTATCGGTCTCCCCAACCAGCACATCGTGGGCTTAACTTATGTGCCATGACCTCCCCCCGCTCCACTTATGGTGGCGGCTACTACTCCGCCTCCTTCCGGGACACCCCGATCTACGACTCGCTCGTGGCCGAGCGGGGCACCCCGCAGATCGCCCCGATCCGGGTCCCCGCCGCCTACGACACGGGCGGCAACCTCCCCGCCCTGCCCTCGGCGCTGCCCGCCCTCCCGGCGGCGCCCTCCCCGCAGGCCCCTGCCTACGGTTACCCGCAGACGCCGCAGCCCGCCCCGCTCCAGCAGGCGCCCACGGCGTACATCCCGCAGCAGGCGGCCGCCCCGCGCGGCTATCCCGGCCCGCAGGCCCCGCAGCAGAACCCGATGGCGCCGGGCACCGGCTACGAAGCCATGCGCCCGGCCGCCCCGCGGCCCACGCAGGCCCAGTACCAGGATCCGTACAACAACCAGCAGTACCGCGGCTACTGACCGACGGGTCCCCGCTGTCGGTGCCGACTGGCACGATGGCGTCATGGGAAACGCCGAAGTGCACTCGCTCCACGTCCATCCGGTCAAGGCGTTCCGGGGCCTTCGGTGCCGTGAGGCCGTGGTGGAGCCCTGGGGCCTGGCCGGGGACCGACGCTGGACACTGGTCGACGACGGGGGAAAGGTCGTCACACAGCGCGAGTAGCCGCGTCTCGCGCTGGCCGCCGCCGAGCCCTTGGCCGGCGGCGGCGTCCGTCTGTCCGCGCCCGGGCGGATATCGCTGACGGTCCGGGTGCCGGAGCTGACGGCGACCGTGCCGGTGGACATCTTCGGCACGAAGGTCGAGGCGGTCCCGGCCGCGGCGGAGGCGCATGCCTGGTGCAGCGCCTATCTGGGGTCCGGTGTCCGGCTGGTCCACATGGACGACCCGGCCACCCGCCGCCCGGTCGACCCCGGCCACGCGCTGCCGGGCGAGACGGTGAGCTTCGCCGACGGCTATCCCCTGCTGGTCACCACGACCGCGTCCCTCGACGCCCTGAACTCGCTGCTGGCCGAGGGCGACCACGCCCATGAGGGCCCCCTGCCCATGAACCGCTTCCGGCCCAATCTCGTCGTGGCCGGCACCGACGCCTGGGCCGAGGACCGCTGGTCGCGCATCTCCGTCGGGGACGTGCTCTTCCGTGCCGCGAAGCCGTGCGGCCGATGTGTGGTGACCACCACCGACCAGGACACCGCCGCTCGCGGCCGTGAGCCGCTGCGGACCCTGGCCCGCCACCGCAGGGTGGGCGGCAAGCTGCTCTTCGGCGTGAACCTCGTGCCGCTGTCCACCGGGACGATCCGGGTCGGGGACCCGGTGCGGGTCGAGGAGTAGGCCGGGGCGACGGCCGGCAGGCCCCGCTTTCCGGTGCACCGGACCGGGAACCGCGGGCGGGTGCCGTTCGTTGAGAGGGCGTGGGACATCCGTGCGGCACCTGGTGCCGACGGGGTCGCGGCTGATGGGGGCTCCGTCTCCCGGACCCGGGCGCGGGTGAGCGTCCGCTCCGGGGGGCTTGACGGAGCGTGAGGGGGTGAGGAGTTGCGGGCAGTCTGTGGCCTGTGGCGCTGGCGGCGCAATCCGCTGCGCCGCACGACCGATCTGGCCGAGGCATGGGTGGCCCTCGTGGCACTCCTGCTGATCGCCGTGGCCGCACCCGTGGCCGGCTGGCTGGTCGGTACCGCCGCCGAGAACTCGTTGCAGCGCGCCGTGCGGGTG
This sequence comes from Streptomyces sp. NPDC127190, assembly GCF_042672505.1. NCBI lineage: Bacteria > Bacillati > Actinomycetota > Actinomycetes > Kitasatosporales > Streptomycetaceae > Streptomyces > Streptomyces sp. NPDC127190. Next base: position 259,508 of record NZ_JBHXVE010000006.1, on the reverse strand, counting down.
CAGCAGCACACCCGTCATCTCGTCACCGCCACCGTCGTACACGTCCTGCGGGGCGCCCCGCCGGAGGCCGACCCCGACACCTCCGCCGCGCGTGACGCGCCCCGCCGCGTCCTCGCGGACTGGACCGCACCGGACGGCACGCACCAGCACGGCCCGACCCTCACGGGCCTGAAATCCCCGCACTCCGGCGAGCACTTCCGGCTGTGGACGGACCCGCACGGCCGAATAACGGCCCGCCCGCTGGACTCCGCCACGGCCACGGCACACGCGGTCCTCGCCGGGCTCGGCGCGGCCCTGGTCACCACGACCCTGGTGGAGAGCGCCCGGCGCCTGGCCGTCTGGCGGATGGTCCGTCACCGGTACGCCCGATGGGACCAGGCCTGGGAGCGGGCGGGCCCGGACTGGGGCAAGGCGGGCACCGGCAGCTGACGGCCTGACGGCTCTGGTCAACCCACCGTGCACGCACACGCTACGGTGGACCGGCCGAAGCGCTTTCGGCGACAACCCGCGGGTGAACGACCGGCGGGGACGCAGGTCTTCGGGAGTCCGCATGCACACCGGCCCGCGCGGCTGAGCGCCTGCCCGCTCCCGGCGGCCGAGGCAGCGCCCCCGCGGGGAGCGAGCCATCAGTACGACGAGGTGGGGGCACAGCAACGCCATGGCACAGGGCACGGTCCAGGTGACGCACACCGGTACATCGCGGTGGCGGCGCCGCACGGGTGAGTACGCTTCGCTCGCCGCCGCCCTGGAGGCCGCCGCCGACGGCGACGTCCTCACCATCGCCCCCGGGACCTACCGGGAGAACCTGGTCGTGCAGCGGGCGGTGACGCTCCGCGGCCCGGAGGGTTCGCCGGGCTCGGTGCGGATCGCACCGGAGGCGGGGGTGCCGCTGACCGTGCGCGCCTCGGCCGTGGTGCAGGACCTGCATGTCGAAGGCCAGGACGCGGCGGCGCCCGCGCTGCTGGTCGAGGAGGGCACGCCCGAGCTGCTGGGCCTGCGGATCGTCACCCGGTCCGCCGCCGGTATCGAGGTGCGCGGCGGCGCCCGTCCGACCGTGCGCCGCGCCACCGTCGACAACCCGGCGGGCATCGGCATCGCCGTACTCGACGGCGGCAGCGGCGTGTTCGAGGAGTGCGAGGTGGTCGCGGCCGGGCAGGCGGGGGTGGCGGTCCGCGGCGGCGGCCATCCGCGGCTGGAGCGCTGCCGGGTGCACCACGCCTCGGGCACCGGGCTGACCGTGACCGGCGAGAACTCCTCGCTGGAGGCCGTCGGCTGTGAGGTCTACGAGGTCCGCGGCTCCGGCGTGCAGGTCACCCAGCAGGCCACCGCCCAGCTGACCGACTGCGATGTGCACCGCACCACCGCCGACGGGGTCACGCTGGACACGGACGCGGTGCTCACGCTCGCCGACTGCCGGATCCACGACATCCCGGAGAACGCGGTCGACCTGCGCTCCCGTTCGGTGCTCACGCTCACCCGCACGACGGTCCGTCAGTTCGGGCGCAACGGCCTGTCGGTGTGGGACCCGGGGACCCGGGTGGACGCCAACCAGTGCGAGATCTTCGACAGCACCGGCGACTACCCGGCGGTGTGGGTGAGCGACGGCGCCACGGCCGTGCTCGACTCCTGCCGGGTGCACGACGTGCCGGACGCGCTGTTCGTGCTGGACCGCGGTTCGCGCGCGGACGTCGTGGACAGCGACCTGTCGCAGGTGCGCAACACCGCGGTCTCGGTGAGCGACGGGGCGACCGCGCAGCTCGACGACTGCCGGATCCGGGAGGCGGCCACCGGCGCCTGGTTCCGGGACCACGGCAGCGGCGGCACGCTCAGCAACTGCACGCTGGACGGCACCCAGACCGGAGTGATCGTCACCAAGGGCGCCGACCCGACCATCGAGCGCTGCACGGTCGAATCCCCCGCCGAGGCCGGTTTCTACGTCTCCGCGGGCGGCCGCGGCAGCTTTCTGAACTGCCGGGTGACCGGCAGCGGGGGCTACGGCTTCCATGTGATCGACGGCTGTCGTACGACGCTGCGCCGGTGCCGTACGGAGCGCTGCGCGCGCGGTGGGTACGAGTTCGCCGACGCGGGACTGGACAGCGGGTCCGGAACCGGCCCGGTGGCGGAGGACTGCACCAGCGACGAGAGCGGCAGTCTGCGGCAGCCGGTGCTCCGCGAGACGGCCGCGCAGACGGCGCCGCACTCCCCCGGGCTGCTCGGCTCGGTGCCGGTGCAGCACACCGCCGTACCGGAGCCGTCGGCCGCCCCCACGGAGCCGGAGAAGCCGGTGCGGACGTCGAAGGACGTGCTCGGGGAACTGGACGCGCTGGTCGGACTGGAGAGCGTCAAGCGCGAGGTGCGGGCGCTGACCGACATGATCGAGGTGGGCCGGCGCCGTCGGCAGGCGGGCCTGAAGGCGGCCTCGGTCAAGCGGCACCTGGTCTTCACCGGCTCCCCCGGCACCGGCAAGACCACGGTGGCCCGGCTCTACGGCGAGATCCTCGCCTCCCTCGGCGTGCTGGAGAAGGGCCACCTGGTGGAGGTGTCCCGGGTCGACCTGGTCGGCGAGCACATCGGTTCCACGGCGATCCGCACCCAGGAGGCGTTCGAGAAGGCGCGCGGCGGGGTGCTGTTCATCGACGAGGCGTACGCGCTGTCGCCGCAGGACGCGGGACGGGACTTCGGCAAGGAGGCCATCGACACGCTGGTGAAGCTCATGGAGGACCACCGGGACGCGGTCGTGGTGATCGTCGCCGGATACACGGCGGAGATGGAGCGCTTCCTGACCGTCAACCCGGGCGTCGCCTCGCGCTTCTCCCGCACCATCACCTTCGGTGACTACGGCCCCGAGGAACTGCTGCGGATCGTGGAGCAGCAGGCCGACGAGCACGAGTACCGGCTGGCGCCGGGCGCCTCCGAGGCACTGCTGAAGTACTTCACGGCGATCCCGAAGGGCCCCGCGTTCGGCAACGGCCGTACGGCCCGGCAGACGTTCGAGGCGATGGTGGAGCGCCATGCGAGCCGGGTCGCCCAGCTGGCGGACCCCAGCACCGACGATCTGACCCTGCTGTACGCGGAGGACCTGCCGGAGCAGCCGTGAGCGCTCGAGCGGGCGCGTTTGTGGGTGAAGACGGGTCGGTCTGGTAGTCGGAGTGGCCGAGGATCGGGGCCGGGAGCGGATGCTCGGGGGTGCGGCCGTAGGCGAGGGGGTCGCGCAGCGGGGCGTGGTCCACCTGGGGGGGCGCCCCGGGTCAGGATCTCCGGTTCCGCGGGGCGGCACGTCTCTCCTCACCCCCTCTCCCCGATCCGGGTGACAGCGGCGGGGCCGGTGTGACAGCAGTGACCGCAGTGGCGTGTGCGCATCGTGTACGGCTGGTGGCGCACCCCGTACCCGCCCGTGAAAAGATGGACGCCCGCGCACCTTCGAACGGACGGAAGGTCCTGGTCGGAGGCGGCGCGGAGGGTGTTTCGGACGAGTGGCGGCGAAAGGACCGGAGCGTACGTGAGCGAGAATCAGAACCTGCTCGCGGAGCAGCGCCGCGCCCTGATCCTGGACGAGGTCCGGCGCCGGGGCGGAGTGCGGGTCAACGAGCTGACCCGCAAGCTCGGCGTCTCGGACATGACCGTCCGCCGGGACCTGGACGCGCTCGCCCGCCAGGGTGTGCTGGAGAAGGTGCACGGCGGGGCGGTGCCGGTCGTGGAGGCGAGCACCCACGAGCCCGGGTTCGAGGCGAAGTCCGGGCTGGAGCTGAGCGCCAAGGAGGACATCGCCCGCAGCGCCGCCCGGCTGGTCACGCCCGGCACGGCGATCGCCCTGTCCGGCGGTACGACGACCTACGCGCTGGCGCAGCACCTGCTGGAGGTGCCGGACCTGACCGTGGTGACGAACTCGGTGCGGGTCGCCGATGTCTTCCACGCGGCGCAGCGCACCGCGGGGCAGCGGCCCGGCGCGGCCACGGTGGTGCTGACCGGCGGGGTGCGCACCCCGTCGGACTCGCTGGTGGGGCCGGTGGCCGACCAGGCGATCGCCGCGCTCCACTTCGACCTGCTGTTCCTCGGGGTGCACGGGATATCGGTCGAGGCGGGCCTGTCCACGCCGAACCTCGCGGAGGCCGAGACCAACCGCCGCCTGGTGCACTCCGCGCGCCAGGTCGTGGTGGTCGCCGACCACACCAAGTGGGGCACGGTGGGCCTGAGTTCGTTCGCCACGCTGGAGCAGGTGGACACGCTCGTGACCGACGCGGGCCTGCCGGCCGCGGCGCGCGCGGAGATCTCCGAGTATCTGCCGCGGCTGATCGTGGCGGGCGAGCCGGAACCGGAATCCGAATCGGACGAGGACATCTGACGCAGCGTCAACTACGCTGACCGTCAACGCCCCGCGTTCGCCGCGGACTTACGGGACTTCACGAGGAGTTCGCCGTCATGGCTCAGCGTCTGCGTCCGGTCGGAGCGGAGTTCGTCGCGTCCGCGCCGGTGCGGCTCGCCTTCACCCGGGAGCTGGCCGCCGCCCCGGGCAGGGTCTTCCACGCGCTCGCCGAGGATGTGCCCGGCTGGCCGCAGTGGTTCTCCGCGGTGGCCTCCGCCCGGCCCACCGAGGGCGGTCGCGAGGTACGGCTGCGCGGCGGCGTCCGCTTCCGGGAGACGGTGCTGGAGGCGGAGGCGCCCGCGGTGTACGCCTACCGGGTCGACGTGACCGACGTCCCGGGCGCCCGGGCCTGGGTCGAGGAGTGGCGCCTCGATCCGGCGGGCGCCGGTACCCGGGTGCGGATGACCTTCGCCCTCGACGGCACCTCCCCGTTCCGCCTGGCGTGCCGCCTGGCCCGCCCCGCGGTGGGCCGGGCCTTCGGACAGGCGATGACGGCTCTGGACGGGCGGCTCGCCTAGAGTCCCCGCCTGGCGTGTTCGAGTGAGCTGTTCGCCCCCTCCGGGTCAGTCTTCCGGCCACACCCCCGTGGTCAGCAGGGTCTCGATCGCCGCGGTGTACGGCGTGATGTCCAGGCCCTGTTCCTCGAGCCAGGTGTCCGAGTAGTACTTGTCGAGGTAGCGGTCGCCCGGGTCGCACAGCAGGGTGACGACGCTGCCTCGACGGCCCTCGGCCACCATCTCGGAGACGATCTTCAGCGCGCTCCACAGTCCGGTGCCCGTGGAACCGCCCGCCTTGCGGCCGATCGCCCGCTCCAGGGCCCGTACGGCGGCGACGCTGGCCGCGTCCGGCACCTTCATCATCCGGTCGATCGCGCCGGGCACGAAGCTCGGCTCCATGCGGGGCCGGCCGATGCCCTCGATCCGGGAGCCGCAGTCGCAGGTGACGTCCGGGTCGCCGGTGGTCCAGCCCTCGAAGAAGCAGGAGTTCTCCGGGTCGGCCACGCAGATGCGGGTGTCGTGCTGCATGTAGTGGACGTAGCGGGCGAGCGTCGCGGAGGTGCCGCCGGTGCCGGCCGTGGCGACGATCCAGGTGGGCTCCGGGAACCGCTCCAGTTCCATCTGGCGGAAGATGGATTCGGCGATGTTGTTGTTGCCGCGCCAGTCGGTGGCCCGCTCGGCGTAGGTGAACTGGTCCATGTAGTGGCCGCCGGTCTCCGCCGCGAGGCGGGCGGACTCCTCGTACATCTTCCGGGAGTCGTCCACGAAGTGGCACTGGCCGCCGTGGAACTCGATCAGACGGCACTTCTCGGCGCTGGTCGTGCGCGGCATGACCGCGATGAAGGGCACGCCGATCAGCTTCGCGAAGTACGCCTCCGAGACGGCCGTCGAGCCGCTGGACGCCTCGATCACCGGGCGGCCGGGGCGGATCCAGCCATTGCAGAGGCCGTAGAGGAACAGCGAGCGCGCGAGACGGTGCTTGAGGCTGCCGGTCGGATGCGTCGACTCGTCCTTGAGGTAGAGGTCGATGCCCCAGTGTTCGGGCAGCGGAAAGCGCAGCAGGTGACTGTCCGCCGAGCGGTTGGCATCGGCCTGGACCTTGCGGACGGCCTCTTTGAGCCAGTCACGGTAGGCGGCGTCGCTGCGGTCGACGTCGAGGGTGGCGCCGGTCCGGGTCTGGGGGGTGATGCTCACGGCGGGCTCCTTAGGCTGTGCGCCGACGACGCCTCGCGTGGCCGACACATCGAGCATAGGCATCTTTAGCACCGCTTCCCACCTGCATAAACACATCTTTCAGCCACTCCAAGGCACGCTGGGGCACAGGCGTGCGAGGCGGCCGGGGCGCACTGGCGCGAGTGCTCCGGGCTCCGTACTCGTGTGCCTCGTGCGTACTGGTGCTCCTCGCCGCATCGGGGCAGACTGCACGCGACGGGACGATCGTCCCGAACGGGGGCGCAGTCAGGAGCAGGAGAGCCACGGGAACAGGCGCAAGGGGGCGGCAGGGAATGGCGGAGCCGGAGTTCACGGCCACGGGCGTGCGGATCGGCAAGCGGATGCGTTCGCTCACCCGGGCCGGGCAGGTCCGGATCAACGGCGGCAGGCTGGAGTTGCTGACCAGCTACGGCAGCGAGATCGACAGCGCGCCGGTGCAGGCGGTGCGCGCGTCCAAGCCGTGGTACGCCCCGGACGACCGAGCGTTGGCCGATCTCAACGGCACGCGGTATCTGCTCACACTGGGCGAGCAGGACCCGGCGCCGGGCCGGTCCGGGCCGCCCACGGCACGGCGGTTCATCGAGGCGGTACGGCGCGCGGCCGGGCGCGGCAACTGAACACCGCGCCGCCCGGGCGCCGGTGTGCCTGCATGCCGGCCGGTGCACCGCTGCGCCGGTGCGCGTGCGTGCCGGTTCCCGGGCGCGGGCGCCGAGCGGGGTCATCCGGTCGCGGCGAGTTGCGGGAGCGCTTCCGCTGCGTCACGCTGGTCTCACGTCACTCTGGGTTTACCGGCGATAACGCTGCGAACCAGCCCGCCGGCCACGACAGCAGGCGGACGTTTGGACGCAAGCACCCTGCTGGATCCGTTGTTCTCCGTGTTCTTCCGGTCCTTCAGGACCTCTACATCGGGGAGTCGCAGCCGTGATCAGTCATCCAAGCAGGCACTGCACGGTGGAGCTCCAAGCCCTGCCGTCGCGGATCGGCCAGGTCCGCAGAATCGTATCTGCGCAGTTGCGCTACTGGCATCTGGACCCGTTGATAGACCGGGCCGCGCTCGGTGTGACGGAGCTGCTGAGCAACGTCCACCGGCATGCGAGACCCGACAAGTCGTGCACCGTCGAGCTGGAGCTGCTGCCGGACCGGCTCACCGTCTCGGTGCGCGACAACGACCCGCGCCTCCCCGTACCGGCCGAGGCCGCGGGCGCGACGGACACGGTGGACCTGTCGGACGCGCCGGCCCTGACCGACGCCCTGGACCCGCTGGACGCCACCCCGCTGGCCACCTGCGGGCGGGGGCTGGCGATGGTGGCCGCGGTGAGCGAGAGCTGGGGCGCGCGGCCCGACGGCGAGAACGGCAAGGTGGTGTGGTTCACGCTGCCCGCGACGGCAGCGGTGCGCACCCAGCCGGCGCACGCGCCGCACACCGCGCCCGAGACCCGGCCCGCTCCGGAGCCCGTCCGCGTCGGACCGGCCGCCGTGACACCCCGAGCCACCCCCGTCGGCGCCGGGACCGCCGTACCCGCGGGCGCGGGAGCAGGAGCGCCGCTGTCGGTGGCTCCGGTGGCGAGCGCGGGCGCGCCGGGGAGTACCGGCCCCGCACCGGCAAGCGCGGCCACCGCACCCGCGGTGGCGCACGCCGCCGCGCAGGCTCCCGCCCGGTCGGCCGTCCCCGGCTGACCGGGCGGTGACCAACCCTCGCGTCAACCCCGCGGGCCACGGCCCGCGGGGCGCGCGGCGTCCTGCCGTACGACCGCTCGGCCCACCGCACCGGCACCGGGGACTGGCGAACTGTAACTACTAGTATGTACAGTGATCTCATGAGCACCCCGGAACGACTGATCGAGTCCACCCGTGAGCTGCTGTGGGAGCGCGGGTACGTGGGCACGAGCCCCAAGGCGATCCTGGAGCGCGCCGGCGCGGGCCAGGGCAGCATGTACCACCACTTCAAGGGCAAGCCGGACCTCGCCCTGGCCGCGATCCGGCGGACCGCGCAGGAGCTGCGCGCCACCGCCGAGCGGGCCCTGGACGGTCCGGGCACGCCGTACCAGCGGATCGAGGCGTATCTGCTGCGCGAGCGCGATGTGCTGCGCGGCTGCCCGATCGGCCGGCTGACCATGGACCCGGACGTGATGGCCAGCGACGAGCTGCGCGCGCCGGTGGACGAGACGATCGCGTGGATCCGGTCGCGGATCGCCGGGATCGTCGAGGAGGGCAAGCAGCAGGGGCAGTTCGCGCCCGAGCTGGACGGCGCGGAGATCGGTGCGGCGGTCGTCGCGACCGTGCAGGGCGGCTATGTCCTCGCCCGGGCCTCCGGCTCCCCCACCGCCTTCGACGCGGGCGTCCGCGGACTGCTCTCCCTGCTCGCCCCCACCGCCCGACAGGAGAAGTGAGCCACGTGCACATCACCAGACGGCGTCCCGACACCGTGCGGGGCCCGGCGGAGAACTTCACCGGCACGGTCTGGCTGGACGAGATAGCCGCCCCGGCCGCCCCTTCCCGGCTGCGCATGTTCAACGTCCACTTCGCCCCCGGCGCCCACACGGCCTGGCACCGGCATCCGCACGGACAGGTGCTGCACGTCCTGGAGGGCGAGGGGCTGGTGCAGCGCAGGGGCGGTGCGGTGGAGGAGATCCGCGCGGGCGACACCGTCTGGATCGAACCGGACGAGTGGCACTGGCACGGCGCCGGGCCGCGCACCTTCATGACCCACCTCGCCGTGGTGGAGGCCGCCGCGGACGGCACCACGACCGAGTGGGACGCCCATGTCCACGACGACGACTACCCCGCCTGAGAGGGAGCCCGCATGCATGCGATGCAGTACGAGTTCACCCTGCCCGCGGACTACGACATGGGCGTCATCCGCTCCCGCGTCGACCGCGTCGGCCATCTCCTGGACGACTGGGACGGCCTGGGCATCAAGACCTATGTGATGCGCGAGCGGGGGGTGCACGGCTCCCCGGTGAACCAGTACGGACCGTTCTACCTCTGGAACACCATGGAAGGCATGAACGGCTTCCTGTGGGGAGGGCTGTTCCAGGGGCCGGTCGACAACTTCGGGCGGCCGGAGATACGGCAGTGGACGGGGCTGGCGTTCGAGGAGGGCAGCGCCTCCGGTTCCGCCGCGTCGTTCGCCGTACGCAGGCGGCTGCCGGTGCCCGAGGGCGTGGAGCTGGCCGCGTTCATGGCGGAGGCGGCGGCCGAGACCGAGCGGCTGGCTGCGGAGGACGGTGCGGTGCTGGCGGCGTCCGCCGTGGACACGCGCGCGTGGGAGGTCGTCCACTTCTCCCTCTGGGAGCACGACACGCCGAAGGCCGACGGCGATGTCTTCCAGGTACTCCATCTCTCCGCCCCCGGTCGTGCCCTGCTCCCCCGCGGGCGGCAGTGGTGACCGGCGTCCGCACGGTCCTCGGGGACATCCCGCCCGAGGAGCTGGGCGTGTGCGACGCGCACGACCATCTCTTTCTGCGCAGTCCGCAGCTCCCCGGGCAGGAGCTGGCCGATGTCGCCGCCGCCGAGGCCGAACTGGAGGCGTTCCGGGCGGCGGGCGGCGCCGCGGTCGTGCAGTGGACGCCGTACGGCATGGGCCGGCGGGCGGCGGAGCTGGCCGCGCTGTCCGGGAGGACCGGGATACGGCTGGTGTGCGCCACGGGGCTGCACCAGGCGGCGCATTACAGCGCGGAGTTGCTCGATGGGCTGCGCGGCCGGCTGGCCGAGGTGTTCGTCTCCGAACTGACCGAGGGCATCGGTACGACGGGGGTGCGGGCCGGGCTGATCAAGGTGGCGGGCGGCTTCCACACCCTGGACGCGCACGCCCGCTGGACCATGGCCGCGGCGGCCGAGGCGCACCATGCCACCGGCGCGCCCATCGCCGTACACCTGGAACTGGGCACCGGTCCGCTGGACGTACTCGACCTGCTGTGCGGCGAGTTGGGGGTGCCCGGTGACCGGGTGGTGCTCGGGCATCTGAACCGCTCGCCCGATCCCGTGGTGCAGCGGGAGGCCGCCGCGTCCGGCTGCTGGCTGGCCTTCGACGGGCCGTCCCGGGCCCATCACGCCACGGACTGGCGGATGCCGGAGGCGGTACGGGCGCTGGCCGAGGCCGGGTTCGGGGACCGGCTGCTCCTCGGCGGGGACACCGTCGTCGCCGGTGCGCGCTCGGTCGACGGCGGCCCGGGGATGCCGTACCTGCTGCGCCGGGTGCGGGACCGGCTGGTGGCGGCGGTGGGTGCGGAGCTGGTGGACCGCATCCTCGGCGAGCATCCCGGGAGGGCGTTCGGCGTCGACTGGAAGTGAGCCGGGGGCGGGGCGGACCGTGGCTCGATCATGTCGGTTCCTGTCCCGGCCGCTGGTTTCGGCGCGGTCCCCGGCTTCGGAGGATGGGCGGGACATACCGCCTGTTCATGCCGAGGAGACGATCCGCCATGCCCCTGGAGATGCGCGACCGCTGCGAGCGCTGTACGACCACCGTCCTGCCGGCGGAGGGGCCGGCCCTGATCTGCTCGTACGAGTGCACGTTCTGCGAGGCGTGCGGCGAGGCGCTGGAGCAGGTCTGCCCCAACTGCGGCGGGGAACTGGTCGCGCGCCCGCGTAGGCGTGCCGGGGCCGTCTGACCGCTCCGCCCCGACCGGCCGACAGCCCCCCCCGTTACCGTCTTCGTGGCCCCGCAATGGGGCCTCCGGCCTTCGGGTCCGGCATGACTTCCCCCCCCCTTGTTGTTGATGATCCGGGGGGTGGTGTCACCGGGTCCGGAGGCATCGACGGACCGCTGATGAGGGGCTTGAGCACCGGCTTCACCCGGGCCGGAAGAGCTCTCCGTAACGTGGATGTGGCAGCTCGATGCCCTGGCAAGGCCGGACGAAAGCGTGATGGAGGGGCCTGCACGTGATCGACACCGGCGACATCGACGTCTTCCTCGGACTGGATGTCGGCAAGGGCGAACACCACGCCACCGCCCTGACCCCAGCCGGGAAGAAGGCGTTCGACAAGCGCCTGCCCAACACCGAACCCAAGCTCCGCGAGCTGTTCGCGAAGCTCCAGGCCAAGCACGGGACCGTACTTGTCGTGGTGGACCAACCAGCCTCGATCGGGGCTCTGCCGCTGGCGGTGGCAAGGGACCTGGGCTGCCCGGTCGCCTATCTGCCGGGGCTGACGATGCGGCGAATCGCCGACCTCTACCCCGGCGAAGCCAAGACCGACGCGAGGGACGCGTTCATCATCGCCGACGCCGCTCGCGCGATGCCTCACACGCTGCGGGCGATCGACGGAGAGGACGAGACGATCGCCGAGCTCGAGATGATCGTCGGCTTCGACGACGACCTGGCCGGCGAGGCGACCAGGGTCGCTAACCGGCTGCACGGCCTGCTGACCCAGATCCACCCCTCGCTGGAACGGGTGCTGGGGCCGCGGTTGCAGCACCCGGCCGTCCTCACGCTGCTGGAACGGTTCGGATCTCCGGCCCAGATCCGCAAAGCCGGCCGTCGGCAGCTGGTCACCCTGCTGCGGCCAAAGGCACCGCGGATGGCCGAGCGGCTGGTCGAGGACATCTTCGCCGCGTTGGACGAGCAGACCGTGACGGTTCCGGGGACCGAGGCTGCCGCGCTGATCGTCCCGAGCCTGGCCGCCTCATTGACGGCCGTCCTTGACCAGCGCAAGCTGCTGGCCAGCCGGATCGAGGAACTGCTGGAGGCGCACCCTCTTTCGAAAGTCCTGACGTCGATGCCAGGGGTCGGCGTCAGGACCGGAGCCCGGATCCTGATCGAGGTCGGCGACGGCAGCACCTTCCCGACCGCCGGCCATCTCGCCGCCTACGCGGGTCTCGCCCCTGCAACCCGCAGCTCGGGCTCCTCGATCCGCGGCGAACAGCCCTCCAGACGAGGAAACAAGCAGCTCAAACGGGCCTTCTTCCTCTCCGCATTCGCCGCTCTGGGCGACCCGGCCTCCGGGCCTACTACGACAAGAAGATCGCCCAGGGAAAGCATCACACCCAGGCATTGCTCTGCCTCGCGCGACGCCGGGCCGATGTCCTCTTCGCCATGCTCCGCGACGGCACCTTCTACGAAGTGCGCCTGGCTGCAACAGTCAGCTGACCTGCGGATTCGCCAGCAATACCACCTCGTCGGACTCGACATCGAACCCAAGCACCGGGTGGCTTCGCTCCCAGTCACCCTCGGGCGTCATCACCACTGGCTTGCCCAGTCGACGCCCGATCGCACGAAGAAACCCACACAGCACGTCCAGCCGCTCCTGCCCCTGCAACTCCCGCAGATCCACGTCGAAACCGATCTCGTCAGCCGACTCCAACCGAAAGATCGCCAACACATCCGGAACCGGCCAGACCCGCAGATCCGCGCACTCGGCATCAGCAGGCCGCGACAGCACCTCTTCAGCACGCGGCAGCGGCATGACCACACCGCCCTCGGAGTACTCACTCCGCCAGCCACTCGCATCGATCAGATCGAGGACCGCCTGCCAATCCTCAACCAGAGTCCCAGCGACCCACACATCCGGAAGGCACCCCTCCCACTCAAGGTCGAAGAAGTCCTTCACGTCATCCCACAGCAGCTCAGACACCAAGCAATGCTGACCCCACCGGCAACACAACGCACCCTGGTTTCCTTGACGAAGCCCATAGGGCCCCCCGCGTGCAGAAGACGCGTACAGAAGGCAGAGGAACCGGCGAAGCGTCCGAGGCGGCCATGACGTCCGCCTCGGACGCTGTGGATGCCTGTGGCCTCAGGGCGTAGGCGCGGCGACACCCTTGCAGGTCGTGTCCTTGGCCGGCAGCTTCCCGGTGAGCAGGTAGCTGTTGCCCTGGGCGTCCATGCAGGAGTTGCCGTCGAACAGGTACTGGCCGTGGTTGCCGCCGTCCGACACGACGAGCCGCGAGCCGGTCATGACCTTGTGCATCTGCTGCGCACCGACCAGCGGCGTAGCCGCATCGTCAGCGGCCTGGAGCAGCAGCACCGGCGGGACGTTCGACGAGCCGATCTTCACCGGCTTGACGGGCGCCGTCTTCCAGTAGGCACACGGTGCGCTGTACCAGGTGTTCAGCCAGGCGAACAACGGTGCCTTTGCCGCCGACGCGACCGTGTCCTTGTGCCAGGTGTTCCAGTCCTGGGGCCAGGCGTCGTCCACGCAGTTGTACGCGAGCTGCGCGGCGTTCACGCCGCCGCCGGACGCCAGCTGGTCCGCGGCGGCGAGCAGAGCGCTCGTGTCACCCGCCTGGTACTTGGCGACCATGTCGGCAGCCGATCCCCACTCCACGTTGGTGTACATGGCGGAAGCCAGCAGGTCATCCAGCTCGGCGCTGCCGACCCGGCCCCCGGCGGGGTGCGCGTCCAGCTTCTCGCGGGCCGCCTCCCACGCGGCCGAGACCTTGGCCTCGGTGGCGCCCATGTGGTAGCTGCTGTCGTACTTGGCGACCCAGGTGAAGAACTGCTCCGCACGCTTCTGCAGCGCCGGGTTCTGCTGGAACTGCGTGGCGTACGTGGTGACTGTCGGGTCCACCACGCTGTCCAGGATCATGCGGCCGGTGCTCTGGGGGAACAGCGTCGCGTAGGTGGCGCCCAGCTTCGTACCGTACGAATAACCGAGGTAGTCCAGCTTGGTACGGCCGAGCCCGGCGCGGATGGCGTCCATGTCGCGGGCCGCGTTCTCGGTGGTGATGTACGGCAGCAGAGCACCGGACTTGCCTTGGCACTGCTGGGCGATCTTGCTCGCGACGTCGCGGCGCTTCAGCTCCTGCTGTGCGTTCGCCGGGGTGTACGGCGAGGCGGGGTGATTGATCAGGCCGGAGGTGTCCCCGCAGGAGACCGGGGTGCTCGCGCCGACCCCTCGGGGGTCGAAGCTGACGACGTTGTACTTCTCGGAGAGGTTCTGCGGGAGTGAGCTCCACACCGTCTTGGCCAGGGAGATTCCTGATTCACCGGGCCCGCCCGGGTTCACCACCAGGGTGCGCTCGGCGTTCACGGCACCCGCGATCGACAGCGTCAGCGTGATCTGGCGGCCGTCCGGCTTCGCGTAGTCCAACGGCACCTTGAGGGTGGAACAGTACGTGCCGCGCGGGGCGTCCGAACTCTTTGGGCAGGCACCCCACTTCAGGGCCGAGGCCCCTTGCGGGGCGGCATGCGCGGACTCGGGCAGGACCAGGGCGAGCGCCCCGAGCGCGGCGGCCACGGCGACGCCGCGGCGGGTGGGCTTGAGGATCACGAAGACGTCCTGTTCTGCGGTCAGTTGCGATCTGATGCTGGTGAACAGGATGAGAAAAAAAGCGACGCGGTTGCCTCGAAAGAAAGCTTCACCGACGTCCGAGAAAGACCGGATTGGTGAACGCCGCAAGCGCCCCGGGAACCGGCCCCGCCGCCGTCTCATGGCGCAGTTCCGCCCGTACATACGCCGCGTGCGCCGGGGTCGTACGCCACTCGGCCACCCCCGAACCGGAAACCGGCAGCGGATCGCTGGTGAACAGCACCCCCTGGTCGGTGACGAAGCGGATCGTGCAGCGGGGCGCGCCCGCCACCTCCAGACGGACCGTCACCGGAGTGTCGGGGGAGACCTCCAACCGCTCGCCGAGCAGGCCCTTGTCGTTCCGGGCACCGAGGCCAGCGCGCTGATCGTGCCCGGCCTGGCCGCCCAGCTCGCCGCAGCCCACACCCAGCGCCGCCAGGCCGAGCAGGAGATCGCCGCCCTGCTGGAGACCCTCCCTCTTTTCCGCCTCCTGACGTCTCTCCCCGGCCTGGGCGTCAGGACCACAGCGGCCGTGATCGTCGCGATCGGTGACGGCACCGGCTTCCCCACCGCCGGACACCTCGCCTCCTACGCCGGACTCGCGCCCGCCACGAAGTCCTCGGGCACCTCCATCCGCGGCGAGCACGCACCCCACTGCGGCAACCGCCTCCTCAAACGCGCCCTGTTCCAGGCCGCGTTCGCCGCGATCGGCTGCAAGTCCGACCCGTCCTCCCGGATCTACTACGACCGGCAACGCGCACGCGGCAAGACCCACACCCAGGCGATCCTCCGCCTGGCCCGCCAGCGCGTGAACGTCATCCACGCGATGATCCGCACCGGGGCCCTCTACGAACCACGCACCCCGGGCGACGTCGACCTCGCCGCATAACGACGACTCCACCGCCCCTACCCTCCGGGCCCCATCACGCCCGCGCACCGGCACGGCCACTCCGGCCCTGCCGGCCACCGGGCTGCCCATCAGCCACCCGATCCGCCGGGAACATCCCGCTTCGCGGGACGTTCCCGAAAACCAGGATCAACCCCTACAAGCCGACCCCACCAGGGTTGACGAAACAGATAGGGGCACCCCCCCCCGCAGCCCCTTCCGGGCGGCCCTCTCCTGTGTCTCCAACGCTGCGGGCAACCGGGATCGTTCCCGTTCCGGATGTGACTCTTCCCCCGCTGAACAGGCCTTTTCCTAGCCGCTCCGCGCTCCGCATACTCCCCCGTCGGCGCAGTGGGCCCCGTCGGACGACGACGGGCGGAGATGGGGGATCGTTGAGAACACAGGTAGCGAACCGCAGCCGCGAGAGGTCCTGGCTCGTGGCGCGCGGCATCCTGCCGGAGCCGGGCCCGAGGCGGCCCCTGGCGGTCGCCAGCTTTGTGAACATGCTCGGCAGCAGCGTGTTCGCGCTGACGGCCGCCGTCTTCTTCACCCGTTCCATGGGCCTGTCGGCGGCGCGGGTCGGTCTCGGCATGGGTGTCGGTGCCCTGGTCGGGCTGCTCTCCGGGATCCCGGTGGGGCGGATCGCCGACCGGCGCGGCCCGCGCGGGGTGTACCTGGTGACGCTCACGGCGCAGGCCGTGGCCATGTCGATGCTGGTCCTGGTCCGTTCGTTCTGGCTGTTCACGGTGGCGGTCTGCCTGACCGAGCTGGCCGGCTCGGCCAGCCGAGCGGCCCGTGCACCGCTGGTGCGCGCTCTCGCCGGTCCGCAACCGGCGCGGTTCCGGGCCTACCTGCGTGCCGCCGTCAACCTGGCCCACACCCTCGCTGCCCTGCCGGCCGCGCTCGTCGTGCAGCTGGACACGCACACGGCGTATCTCTGTCTCGTGCTGGGCAACGCCCTCAGTTTCCTGGCCACCGCCGCGATCGTCAGCCGGCTGCCCGGGCTGCCGGCCGTGCCGGTCCCGGCGGGCACGGCCGGCACGGGCCGCTGGACGGCGCTCAGGGACCACCGGTACCTGCTGATCACCATGCTCGACGGCATCATGTCCCTGCACGGCGCGGTGCTGCTCTTCGCGCTGCCGCTGTGGATCGTCGGTCACACGCACGCGCCGCGCTGGTTCGCCGGCACCGGTGTGCTGCTCAACACCGTCATGGTGATCTTCCTCCAGGTCAGGACCGGCGGCCGGGTCGACACCACGGACAGAGCCGCACGGGCCTGGCGGCAGGCGGGCCTCGCCTTCCTGGCCGGGATGTCCCTCATGGGTCTGGCCGCCGGCCTGCCCGGCTGGGCCGCGGTGCTGCTGATCCTGGCCGGGGTGGGCGTGCACACCCTCGGTGAACTGCGCCATGCCGCGGGTTCGTTCGAGCTGCGTTACACGCTCGCCCCGGCCCATGCGCAGGGCCAGTACTCGGGTGTGTTCAGCTTCGGCAGCGGACTGGCCGGCGTGGCGGCGCCGTCCGCGCTGGCCTGGCTCTGTCTCGGCGCGGGCGAGCCGGGCTGGATCGCCATGGGCGCCGTGTTCGTCTGTGCGGGGCTGCTGGCGCCGCCGGCGGTCCGCTGGGCGCAGCGGTCCCGGCCGGGGAATGTGCCGGATACGGCCGCGGGGTGGTCCCCTGGTTCAGGGCGAGGTCCGGGTGTAGTGCCGTAGCACCGGTTCCAGGTAGTCGGTGCGGGGGCCGGGGAGGCGGGCGAGGTCGGCCGGGGAGCCGATCAGTTCGACGCGGTCGAACTCGGGGTCCGCGCCGCGTGCGGTCTCCTGGCTCACCAACCGAGCGTAGTCGGCGCGGAGTTCGTGCGCCGGGCGGGGCGGGGCCAGGAACAGTACGCCGACGCTGCCGCGGGCGCTCCGGGTGGTCAGCCAGGGGGTCAGGGCGTCGGCCGGGGTGTCTGATCCGGTCTCCTCGGCCAGTTCGCGGGCCGCGTGCAGGCGCAGGCTCGTGCCGTCCAGCCCGGCGTCGGCGGGCGGGGGTTCGAGGGTCCCGCCGGGCAGCTGCCAGCGGCCCGGTGTCGCCGTCGACGCGGACATGCGGCCCACCAGCACCCGCCCGTCCGGGCACGGCTGCACCACGGACACGAACAGTGAGCACAGCACGGGGGCGTCCGGTACTCCGCGCAGCGTCCGGCAGCGGTAGGTGGCCCGGGCCCAGGACAGGACCAGGCCGTCGGATCCGTCGCGGGCCAGTCCGGTCAGTGCGGCCACCGGGCCGTCGAACAGCGCGGGGTTGGCCCGGACCGCCTCCGCCCAGCGGCGGTCCATCAGCGAGCGGTGCTGCGGTGACAGCCCGGGCGGGGCCGTCTCCACCAGCCGGATGCGTCCGGCTGGCAGCAGTTCCACCGCGGGCAGGTCCTTCGAAGGGAGACCGGGAGCGGGCAGGTCCTTCGAAGGGAGACCGGGAGTGGGCAGGTCCTTCGAAGGGAGACCGTCAGCGGCCTGGTCGCGGGTCACCGCAGTGCCTCCAGTGGGTCGTCCAGCACCGGCTGCCAGGCCAGTTCCGCCGCGCCGACCAGGCTGTTGTGGTTCAGGGTGCACGGCAGAATCGGTACACCGCCGCTCTGCCCCCACAGGCTGCGGTCGGCGACGACCGCGCGCAGCCGGCCGGGGTCGGCGTCCAGCAGGGTGCGGTGCAGGCCGCCGAGGATGATCCGGTCGGGGTTGAGGATGTTGACCAGTCCGGCCAGGCCGAGGCCGAGGCGGTCGATCAGGGCCTCGGCCGCGGTGCGGACGGCGGGATCGTCGTACTGGGTGCGCAGCAGGTCGTCGGCCTGCTGGAGCAGGGAGACCTCGGGGCCCGGCTCCCGGCCCGCCTCGACCAGCAGCGCCAGCGGGTCCGCCTCGACGTCCAGGCAGCCCCGGCTGCCGCAGTGGCAGGGGCGGCCCTCCGGGTTGACGGTGAGGTGGCCGACCTCCAGGGCGAGGCCCGAACTCCCGGTGTGCAGACGGCCGTCCAGCACCAGCGCGCCGCCGACGCCCCGGTGGCCGGTGGCCACGCACAGCAGGTCCCGGGCGCCCCGGCCGGCGCCGTGCCGGTGCTCGGCGAGGGCGGCGAGGTTGACGTCGTTGCCGGCGAAGGCGGGCTGGGTGATCCCGGCCTCGCGGACGCACTCCGCGAAGATACGGCGCACCGGGGCGCCCACGGGCCAGGCCAGGTGCAGCGGGTTGAGGGCGAGGCCGTCGGGTTCGGCGACGGCGGACGGCACGGCGAGTCCGGCGCCCACGCACCGGCGGCCGGTACTGCGCAGCAGTTCGGCGCCCGCCTCCACCACGGAGCCGAGCACCTTCGCCGGGTCGGCGTCGATGGTCTCGCAGCCGGGCGCGGTCGCCACGATGCGCCCGCCCAGGCCGACGAGTGCGGCCCGGAAGCCGTCGGCGTGGACCTGTGCGGCGAGAGCCACCGGGCCGTCCTCGGCTACCTCCAGCCGGTGCGACGGGCGGCCCTGGGCGCCGGCCGGCGCGCCCGGCCGGGCGTCCACCCGGATCAGGCCCAGCGCCTCCAGTTCGGCGGCCACGGCTCCGGCCGTGGCCCGGGTGACGCCGAGTTCGGCGGTGAGCACGGCCCGGGTCGGGGCGCGTCCGGTGTGCACCAGCTCCAGCGCGGGTCCGAGCGCACCGCGCCCCCGGTCCAGCCGCGCCCTCGAGGTGGTCCGCTCCCCCGCCGTCCGGGAATCCTTGCCGCTCATGAGGGCGAGTCTCCCATGATCCGCTCCGCTGGTGGCCCGCGCCGCCGGTTACCGGCCGCTCACCCGCAGGGTGATGTTCAGCCGTCCCGTCAGGCCCAGCCAGGGCGGTGCCGTGCCCGGATGCACGCGCGGCACGCCGTGATAGGCGAGCCGGGACGGTCCGCCGAAGACGAACAGGTCGCCGCTGCGCAGGTCCACATCGGTGTACGGCCGGGCGCGGGTTCCGGTGTTGCCGAAGCGGAACGTGCAGCTGTCGCCGAGGCTCAGTGAGACCACCGGCGCGTCCGCCAGCTCGTCGCTGTCGCGGTGCATCCCCATGCGGGCGGTGCCGTCGTAGAAGTTGATCAGTGCGATGTCGTAGGCGTGGTGGTCCTGCGGGCCGAGCGCGTCGGCGGCGGCGCGCCGGGCCAGTGCGCCGAGCCAGGCCGGGAAGGGCTTCACGGGCGCGCCGTCGCCGTCGACGGCCGTACGGGCGTAGGTGTACGGATACCAGTGCCAGCCCAGACAGACCTGCCGCGCGGTCATCGTGCCGCCGCCGGGGGTGCGCACCGTGCGCAGGCCTGCCGGGGGCTGCGCCCACGCCCGGCAGGCGGCGAGGAGTTCGCGCTGCCGGTCGGGGTCGAGCCAGTCCGGGACGTGCACGGCGCCCGGCGCGACCTGCGCGCGCTCCCTCGGAAACAGCTCCGCATCCATGCCCCCATCCTGCCCCCACCCTCGCTGAGCTGCGGCTCCGCTAGCCTGGAGGCACGATGAGCGAGCGTATGACGACACCGTGGGGCGAGGTCGAGCTGACCCGTTTCCCCGAGGATCCCCGCGACCGGCTGCGTGCCTGGGACGCCTCCGACGCGTACCTGCTGAGCCATCTGGCCGAGGAGGGGGTGCCGCTCACCGGGTCGGTCGTCGTGGTCGGCGATCGCTGGGGGGCGCTGGTGACCGCCCTGGCGGAGCACCGGCCGACGCAGATCACCGACTCCTTCCTGAGCCAGGAGGCGACCCGGGGCAACCTGGCGCGCGCCGGGGTGCAGCCCGGGGCGGTCCAGCTGCTCACCACCCAGGACCCGCCGCCGGAGCGGGTGGACGTGCTGCTGGTGCGGGTGCCGAAGAGCCTGGCGCTGCTGGAGGACCAGCTGCTGCGGCTGGCGCCCGGGGTGCACGCGGGCACGGTCGTGGTCGGCACCGGCATGGTGAAGGAGATCCACACCTCCACGCTCCAGCTGTTCGAGCGGATTCTCGGGCCGACCCGGACCTCGCTGGCCCGGCAGAAGGCCCGGCTGATCTTCTGCACCCCGGACCCGGCGCTGGAGCGGCCCGCGAACCCGTGGCCGTACAGCTACGCGCTGCCGGACGGCATCGGCGCGATCTCCGGCCGTACGGTCGTCAACCACGCCGGTGTGTTCTGCGCCGACCGGCTCGACATCGGCACCCGTTTCCTCCTGGGGCATCTGCCCGCCCCGGGCGCGGGGCGCGTGGTGGACCTGGGGTGCGGCAACGGTGTGGTCGGTACGGCAGTGGCGCTGGCCGATCCGTCGGCCGAGGTGCTGTTCGTGGACGAGTCGTTCCAGGCCGTCGCCTCGGCGGAGGCGACGTACAAGGCCAACGGGGTGCCCGGGCACGCGGAGTTCCGGGTCGGGGACGGGCTGGCCGGGGTGGCGCACGACAGTGTGGACCTGGTCCTGAACAATCCGCCGTTCCACTCCCATCAGGCGACGACCGACGCGACGGCGTGGCGGATGTTCACCGGGGCGAAGCGGGCGCTGCGGACGGGCGGCGAGCTGTGGGTGATCGGTAACCGGCACCTGGGGTACCACGTGAAGCTGAGGCGGTTGTTCGGCAACAGCGAGCTGGTGGCCAGCGACCCGAAGTTCGTGGTGCTGCGGGCGGTCAAGCGGGGCTGAGCACCTCACAGAGGCGCGCGCGGGCGTGTGGCCGGTCGGCATGCCCACCGCGCCCACACACCCCCAACAACCACCAGCCCCTCACCCCCGCGTCGCCGTCGCGCCCAGCACGCCGATGATGCGGCGTACCTCGGTGGCCATCGCCTCGCGGCCCACGCTCAGGTAGGTGCGGGAGTCGACGGCTTCGGGGCGGGCGGCGAGGAAGGCGCGGATGGCGCGGGTCATGGCCGCGTTGAGGGCGGTGCCGACGTTGACCTTGGCGATGCCGCCCGCGACCGCCGCGACGAGCCCGTCGTCCGGCACGCCGGAGGAGCCGTGCAGCACGAGCGGGATGTGCAGCGCGGCGGAGAGCCGCTTGAGCAGGCCGTGGTCGAGGGCGGCGGTGCGGGTGGTCATCGCGTGCACGCTGCCGATGGCGACGGCGAGGGCGTCGACCCCGGTCCGGCGGACGAAGTCCCGTGCCTGGTCGGGGTCGGTGCGGGCGCCGGGGGCGTGGGCGTCCAGCGGGGGGCGGCCGTCCTTGCCGCCGATCTGCCCCAACTCGGCCTCGATGCACAGCCCTTGGGCGTGCGCCCAGTCGGCGGCGGCCCGGGTGGCGGCGAGGTTCTCGGCGTACGGCAGCCGGGCGGCGTCGTACATCACCGAGCTGAAGCCCGCGCCGGGCGCCTGGCGGAGCAGGTCGTCGCTCTGCACATGGTCGAGATGCAAGGCGACGGGCACGGCGGCGCGTTCGGCGGCGGCGACCGCGGCGCGGGCCAGCGGCAGCAGCCGTCCGTAGCGGAACTTGACGGCGTTCTCGCTGACCTGGAGGACGACGGGCGCACCGGCCGACTCGGCGCCGGCGATGACGGCCTCGACGTGTTCCAGGGTGATGACGTTGAACGCGGCGACGGCGGAGCGGGCCGCGGCGGCCCGGGCGACCAGCTCGCCGGTTGACGCGAGAGGCACGGGGTGTCCTTCCGGGCGCGGTGTCAGGAGGCGAGGATCACCGAGCGGGTGAGGTGGCGGGGCCGGTCCGGGTCGAGGCCGCGCGCGGCGGCGACGGCGACCGCGAGCCGCTGGGCGCGGACCAGTTCGGCGAGCGGGTCCAGGGTGCCCGCGGTCCACAGTCCGCCGGTGGCGCGGACCTGTTCGGCGAGCCCGTCGGGTGCCTCGCCGAACATCCAGGTGGCGGTGGACTCGGTGGTGATGCTGATCGGGCCGTGCCGGTACTCCATCGCCGGGTAGGACTCGGTCCAGCACTGCGCGGCCTCGCGCATCTTCAGCGCGGCCTCGTGGGCGAGTCCGACCGTCCAGCCGCGCCCGAGGAAGGTGAACTGGGTGCGGTCGACGAGCTGTTCGGGCAGGGTTTCCCGGAGGGCCGTGCGTGCGTCGGTGACGGTGGACTCGCGGTGCAGGCCGAGGTGGGCGCGCAGCAGGGTGAGGGCGGTGGTGGCGAACCGGGTCTGGACGACGGAGCGTTCGTCGGCGAAGTCCAGGACGACGAGGTGTCCGGCGGCCGAGGAGATGGGGGTCTCCGGGTCGGCAGTGATCGCGGTGGTGGCCGTACGGTCGCCCAACTCGCCCAGCAGCCGCAGCACTTCGGTGGTGGTGCCGGAGCGGGTGAGGGCGACGACCCGGTCGTACGACCGCCCGTGCGGGAACTCGGAGGCGGCGAACGCGTCGGTCTCGCCCTGCCCGGCGCCCTCGCGCAGCGCGGCCACCGCCTGCGCCATGAAGTACGAGGTCCCGCAGCCCACGACGGCGACCCGCTCGCCGGGGCGCGGGAGCGCCTCGCGGTGCCGTCCGGCCTCGGCCGCCGCCCGGGTCCAGCACTCGGGCTGGCTGTTCAGCTCGTCCTCGACATATGTCACGCCGACACCCTCCCTGCTGATTGTTCCTGCAAGATATAGCGAATTTTCGAGCACAATCAAGCATCTAGGCGCAGAGAGAGGTGCGCTAGGGTCACGGGAGGTCGAAAGAACGACCGGAGAACGGAGGGTGGGGATGTCCCGGGACGCCCGCTGGAAGGCGCTGCTGGAGCTGCTCGTCGAGCGCGGCCGGCTGGAGGTCGAGGAGGCGGCGGCCGAGCTGGCGGTGTCGGCGGCGACGATCCGCAGGGACTTCGACCAGCTCGCGGAACAGCAGATGCTGGTCCGCACCCGGGGCGGCGCGGTGGTGCACGGGGTGTCGTACGAACTGCCGTTGCGTTACAAGACGGCGCGGCGCGCCTCCGAGAAGCAGCGGATCGCCAAGGCGGTGGCCGGCCTTCTCGCGCCGGGCGAGGCGGTGGGGCTGACGGGCGGCACGACCACCACGGAGGTGGCCCGCGCGCTCGCCGTACGCGGGGATCTGGCCACCGGCTCACCGGCGCTGACGGTCGTCACCAACGCGCTGAACATCGCCAACGAGCTGGCCGTGCGCCCCCAGTTCAAGATCGTGGTGACCGGCGGGGTGGCGCGTCCGCAGTCGTACGAACTCATCGGCCCGCTCGCGGACGGGGTGCTCGGGCAGATCACGCTCGACGTGGCCGTGCTCGGTGTCGTCGCCTTCGACGCGGGGCACGGCGCGGCGGCCCACGACGAGGCGGAGGCCGCGATCAACCGCCTGCTGTGCGAGCGCGCGGAGCGGGTCGTGGTCGCCGCGGACTCCAGCAAGCTGGGCCGGCGGGCGTTCGCCCGGATCTGCGGCACCGAACTGGTGAACACCCTGGTGACGGACACGGCGGTGGACGAGCGCATGGTGCGGCGCTTCGAGGAGGCGGGCGTCGGCGTCCTCGCCGTGTGAACCGCCGGGCCCCCGCCGGCCCGGACCTCACCTGCCGCTGTGGTCGGCGCTGACGAACCCCGCCCCGCGTTGGTCGTTACACCCCACCGGTGGCCGGTCGGCCGGGTCGGGCCAGGACTGCTGGGCCTGGAGCGCCACGCTCACCAGGGTGAGCAGCAGGTCGACGTCGCTCGCGGCGTCGAGGCGCAGGGTCACCCACTGGGAGCCCGGCACGATCCGGATCGCGCCCGAGCCCCGGAGGTCCTTGGCGAACCGCCGGATGCACCGGGCGGTCAGCCGCAGATCGACATCACGGTCCGAGTGGAAGTGGGCGATCTCGCCCTGCGCCGAGCTGACGGCCTGTCCCAGCCCGCAGCTCGGTACCGCCTGATTCAGATCCGGCCAGGTCGCCAGTTGCGCGAATGCGCGCGAGGCCAACGTCATGGGGCCATCATGGCGCGCTCACCCGCCCGCAACCAGCTCGTGCGCAAGCATTAACCGTCCTGTATTCGCGCGGGGACTGTGGGCGACGGACCCTAAGCGGCCGCGCAGCGGGCCATGTTGACCGCACATTCCGGCCAGTGACCCCAAGTCGCCGCAGGTCAAGGCGGTCTCGGGGGTCCATGGACGCCCGGGGCCGGGCGCCGGGGCGACCGGTGCGCCGTACACCGGCGAAGGCGGAGGCAGTCGCCGGACCGGGTGACGGCGAGAACCCGCCCGTCTCCGGGGCAGCCCCGGGTGACGGCGAGAACCCGCCCATCGCCGGTGCAACCCCCATGCCGGGTCGCAGCCCTGCCGCGGCACCCCTCAGGAAGTCGGTGCGGAGCCGGGAGAGTTCGGCGAGCCCTTGCCGGAACACCAGGCGACTCCTGCACCCGGCATCTCCCGTCGTCGCCGTACAGCTTCGCGACCGTTCCCGCGGGCGCCACCGCGCCCTTGCGGCACCTCCCGGGCCCACCCTACGCTGAGTTTGTGCCGCAAATAAACAAAACCCGAACGCACAGCGTCGTGCCGGGTCCCGACAGCTCCCTGCGCCGCCTGCGCACGGCGCTCACCGCCTTCTTCGCCGTCGACGGCTTCCTCTTCGCCGGCTGGGTCGTCCGCATCCCCGACATCAAGCACCAGACGCACGCCTCCGCCGGTGCGCTCGGGCTCGCGCTGCTCGGCGTCTCCGCGGGGGCCGTGCTGACCATGACCCTGACCGGGCGCCTGTGCCGCCGCTACGGCAGCCATCCGGTCACCGTGGTCTGTGCCGTGCTGCTGTCCCTCAGCATCTCCCTGCCCCCGCTCACCCACTCCGCGCCCGCCCTCGGCGCCGTACTACTGCTGTTCGGCGGCGCGTACGGCGGGATCAACGTCGCCTTCAACAGCGCCGCCGTCGATCTGGTGGCCGCCCTGCGCCGGCCGGTCATGCCCAGCTTCCACGCCGCCTTCAGCCTGGGCGGAATGCTGGGCGCGGGGCTCGGCGGACTGGTCGCCGGCACCCTCTCCCCCACCCGCCATCTGCTCGGCCTGGCGGTGATCGGACTGCTCGTCACCGCCGCGGCCGGGCGCGCCCTGCTGCGGCTGGAGCCGCCCGCGCCCCCGCCGGGGACGCGTCCGGCGCCGTCGGACCAGGGGCGGGCACCCCGGCCCGGCGGATCCCGGCGGCTGGTCTTCGTGTTCGGGCTGGTCGCGCTGTGCACCGCCTACGGCGAGGGTGCCATGGCCGACTGGGGCGCCCTCCATCTCCAGCAGGACCTGGCGGCCTCCGCGGGCACGGCCGCCGTCGGGTACGCGTGCTTCGCGCTCGCCATGACCCTGGGCCGGCTGACCGGGACGACGCTGCTGGCCCGGCTCGGCCGGGCCCGGACCGTGATCGCCGGCGGCACGGTCGCGGCGGCGGGCATGCTGCTCGGCTCGCTCGCCCCCTCCGTGTGGGCCGCACTGACCGGCTTCGCCGTCACCGGGCTCGGGCTCGCCAATCTCTTCCCGGTCGCCGTGGAGCGGGCCGGTGCCCTGACCGGGCCGTCCGGGGTGGCCGTCGCCTCCACGCTGGGCTACGGCGGCATGCTGCTCGGGCCGCCCGCGATCGGTTTCATGGCCGAGTGGTTCTCGCTCTCCGCCGCGCTCACGAGCGTGGCCGTGCTCGCCGCGGTCGCCGCCGCCGTCGGGGTGTCGACGCGGCGGGCGCTGGGCCACTGACGCGGCTGCGGCGTCGGTGCGCCGGGCTGTCCGTCAGGTCCGGCCGGCGCCGGAAAATCGCGGTCTTCGAGTGCCCTCCATCCGGCACACTCACCCCATGCATACTGCCGACTTCCTGAAGACACTGGACCGCGAGGGCCGGCTGCTCGCGGCGGCCGCCGCCGTATCGGGCACCGAGGCCAAGGTGCCGACCTGCCCCGAGTGGCAGGTGCGGGACCTGCTGCGGCACACGGGTGCGGTGCACCGGTGGGCCGCGTCGTTCATCACCGACGGACATCGCGAGCGGCAGCCCTTCGGTGAGCAGCCGGACCTGGACGGGGCCGAGCTGGTCGACTGGTACCGGGACAGTCACCGGCTGCTGGTCGACACCCTCGCGGCCGCCCCCGCCGACGTGGAGTGCTTCACCTTCCTGCCCAACAGCCCCTCCCCGCTCGCCTTCTGGACCCGGCGCCAGGCGCACGAGACGGCCGTCCACCGGTACGACGCCGAGATGGCGCGCGACGGTGTGGCGTCCCCGATCGCCGTGGACTTCGCGGCCGACGGCATCGACGAGTTGCTGCGCGGCTTCCACGCCCGGGAGCGGAGCCGGGTGCGCACCGAGCAGCCGCGGGTGCTGCGGGTGCGTGCGACGGACGCGGGACCGGATGCCGTGTGGACCGTACGGCTGTCGGACCAGCCGCCGGTGGCCGAGCGGGCGGAGTCGGGCCCGGCCGAGGCCGAACTGTCAGGCCCCGCCGACCAGTTGTACCTGGCGCTGTGGAACCGGGTGCCGGTGCCGCAGGTGACCGGCGACCGGTCGCTGGCCGAGCTGTGGCGGGAGACGTCCGCGATCTGACACCCCGCCGGAGGATCCGGCGCCCGGTCAGTCCGCGTCGGACAGCATCCGGGCCAGTACCGCGCGCGGCCCCCGCCCGGCCTCGCCCGGCCGCGCGCCCCCGTTGGCCGGGGGGGGGCCCCCGCCCCCCCCCCGGTCCGCCCCGCCCCAGCCCCCCGC
>NZ_JBHXVE010000006.1:162821-232759 GCF_042672505.1 Streptomyces sp. NPDC127190 | reverse complement strand
CGGGGGGGGGGCCGCCCCCGCCGGGAGGGGGGGGGCGGCCCGGCGGGGGGCCCCCCCCGGGGCGCCCCGCGGCCGCCCGGCGCCGGCCCCCCCCGCGCCCTTTCGCCGTGAGGGCGACCCGGACGCCCCGCCGGTCCTCCGCGCACATGCCCCGCTCGACCAGGCCGTCCTTCTCCAGCCGGCCGATGAGCCGGGACAGCGCGCTCTGACTGAGATGGACGCGCTCGGAGATCTCCTGCACCCGGTAGGCGCAGCCGCCGTCCGCCGCCGCACCCTCGGCCAGCAGGTCGAGCACCTCGAAGTCGCTGGCGCACAGACCGTGCTGGTGCAGCGCCCGGTCCACCTCGCACTGGGTGCGGGCATGCAGGGACAGAAGGTCCCGCCACTGCTCCACAAGCGCCTGCTCAGGCTTCTTAGCCGCCATGAGCGCACCGTAGCAGAAAAACGATTTTGTTGCATCGGCATTAAATGCATTTGCATTCGATGCACGTGCATGTAGTGTCTCGGCCATGACCTCTCCGCTCACCCCCACCCCGTCCGACGGCCGCTGGACGCCTCGGCTCTGGGGCACCCTGCTGGTGCTGTGCGCCGCGATGTTCCTGGACGCGCTGGATGTGTCGATGGTCGGTGTCGCCCTGCCGTCCATCGGTTCCGACCTGCATCTGTCCACTTCGACATTGCAGTGGATCGTCAGCGGCTACATCCTGGGCTACGGCGGTCTGCTGCTGCTCGGCGGCCGTACCGCCGATCTGCTGGGCCGGCGCCAGGTGTTCCTCGTCGCGCTCGGCGTCTTCGCGCTCGCCTCGCTGCTCGGCGGGGTCGTGGACTCCGGGCCGCTGCTGATCGCCAGCCGCTTCATCAAGGGTCTGAGCGCGGCCTTCACGGCACCGGCGGGCCTGTCGATCATCACCACGACGTTCCCCGAGGGCCCGCTGCGCAACCGCGCCCTGTCGATCTACACCACCTGCGCGGCCACCGGCTTCTCGATGGGCCTGGTCCTCTCCGGCCTGCTCACCGAGGCCAGCTGGCGCTTCACCATGCTGCTGCCGGCGCCGGTCGCACTGATCGCCCTCGCCGCGGGACTGCGGCTGCTGCCGCGCAGCGCCCGCGAGGAGCGGCACGCCGGCTACGACATCCCGGGCGCCGTCCTCGGCACCGCGTCGATGCTGCTCCTGGTCTTCACCGTCGTGCAGGCTCCGGACACCGGCTGGACCACGCCCCGCACCCTGCTGTCCTTCCTGGCCGTGGTGGTGCTGCTGACCGCGTTCGTGCGGGTGGAACGGCGCTCGCCGAGCCCGCTGATCCGGCTGGGCGTGCTGCGCTCGGGCAGCCAGCTGCGGGCCCAGCTGGGCGCGGTCGCCTTCTTCGGGTCGTACGTCGGCTTCCAGTTCCTGACCACCCTCTACATGCAGTCCCTGCTCGGCTGGTCGGCGCTGCACACGGCGCTCGCCTTCCTGCCGGCGGGCGCGCTGGTGGCGGTGTCCTCCACCAAGGTCGGCGCGATCGTCGACCGGTTCGGCACCCCGCGGCTGATCGCGGCCGGCTTCGCGTTCATGGTCCTCGGGTACGCGCTGTTCCTCCGCGTCGACCTGCACCCGGTGTACGCGGCGGCCGTGCTGCCCTCCATGCTCCTGATCGGCGCGGCCTGCGCGCTGGTCTTCCCCTCGCTCAACATCCAGGCCACCAACGGCGTCGAGGACCATGAGCAGGGCATGGTCTCCGGACTGCTCAACACCTCCGTACAGGTGGGCGGCGCGATCTTCCTGGCGGTGGTGACGGCCGTGGTGACCGCGCACGCCCCGGCGCACCCCACCCCGCAGGCCGTCCTCGACAGCTACCGTCCCGGCTTCGCCGTGGTCGCCTGCGTCGCCCTGGCCGGGCTGCTGCTCACCCTCACCGGGATGCGCAGCCGTCGTACCCAGCCCTCCCTCGTGGTCGCCCGGTCCGCCGCGGCACAGACGGAGGCGGAGCGGGTGGCGGTGCACGACTGAGCCGTCCCCGACGACAGCCCGACAGCGCGCCCGGCGGCGGCAGTTGCCCGCCCGGGCGCGCCCGCGTATCGGCGGCGGGCGCTGGGGCACACTGGGGTCATGGACACCTACGGGGGACGCCGCACCGCGGCCGAGCGGGACGCGGCGACGGTCGAGATCGGGTACGCGCTGGCCAGCGCCGCGTTCGCGGCGTTCGTGGTACTGGGGGCCGTGGCCGGCCCGGTGCTGCTGTTCGACCTGCCGAAGCCGATGGCCCTGGTGCTGCCGCGGCTCGGGCTGTTTCTGGCGCTGGCCGTGTTCGTGGTGCGGGTGGTGAGTGTGCTGTGGCGCTTCCGCCGGGCGGCTCAGCCCGGCCGGCCGGGGCGCACCAACCCGGACTCGTAGGCGAGGACCGCGAGTGGGGCGCGGTCCTCCCGCTCCCGCTCACGGGTACTCGCCAAGGAGTACGGCGACGATCGGCCGCCGGGCCAGCGCGGCACCACGCGTCAGCGCAGCGCCCCACGCGTCAGCGCAGCCCCACGCCGTGGGCGAGCCCCGCCGCCGCGTGACGGAAGAAGGCGGCCCGGTCCTCGACCACGTTGTGGAACTGGCCGAACAGCTCGAAGCTCACCAGCCCGAACAGCTGTGCCCAGGCCGCCACCAGCGCCGCGGCGGCCTCCGGAGGCAGGTCCGGGACGAGGTCCGCCGCCATCCGCTCGGCCTCGGGGCGCAGCCCGTCGGACAGGCTCAGCTCGGCGAGGCCGGAACTCCGGTGGGCGTCCCGCACGATGCCGATGAGGACCAGGCCGACCCGGGAGGCGGCCGGGACGGTGGTCTCGGGGGCGGCATAGCCGGGCACGGGCGAGCCGTAGATCAGCGCGTACTCGTGCGGATGGGCCAGTGCCCAGCCGCGCACCGCCTCGCACACCGCGGTCCAGCGGGCCACCGCAGGGGCGTCGCTCGCGGCGCGCAGAGCCTTCTCCGCCGCCTCGCCGAGGGAGTCGTAGGCGTCGATGATCAGGGCGGTCAGCAGGTCGTCGCGGCTGGGGAAGTAGCGGTACAGGGCCGACGAGACCATGCCCAGCTCGCGGGCCACGGCACGCAGTGACAGCTTCGCCGCCCCCTGTGCGGCGAGCTGTCTGCGGGCCTCTTCCTTGATGGCCGCGGTGACTTCCGACCTGACCCGTGCGCGGGCGCCCTGTGCGGTGCTCATGCCAGCAGTGTGCCACGAACGAGAGCGGTGCACACAAAAGAGAGCACTGCTCTTGCTTCGGAGCACCGATCTGCTCCAGACTGAGGGCAAGCGAGAGCACCGCTCTCCCGGACCGTGGGGGTCACCATGTCGTCGTCTTCGCCGTACTACCTCAAGGGCAGCCCGATGACCGTCCGCCTGAACAGCGTGATCGGCTGGCTGGCCCGGCACGGGCTCAGCCTCGCCGGCTCCGCGGAACTGTCCGTGCGGGGCCGGACGAGCGGCCGGATGCAGCGCATCCCGGTCAACCCGCACACGTACGAGGGCGGGCAGTATCTGGTTTCGGCGCGCGGGCACTCGCAGTGGGTTCGGAACATGCGGGCCGCCGGGGGCGGGGAGCTGCGCGTCGGCCGCGGGGTGCGCGCGTTCACCGCGGTGGAGCTGCCCGACGCGGAGAAGGTGCCGGTGCTGCGGACCTACCTGGAGCGGTGGGGCTGGCAGGTCAAGGACTACTTCAACGGGGTGACGGCCGCGTCCTCCGATGCGGAGCTGCTCGCGGCCGCCCCCGATCACCCGGTGTTCCGCATCACCGTCACCCGGTGAGGCGTCCGCCGGCCCGGCCGACGGACGCCCCCTCGGGACTCCGGCGCGGCAGGGATGTGCCCCCGGCGCGCCGGCCCGCTCCTCAGGAGGCGGACGCGTCCTCCGCCTCCGCCTCCACCGGAGCCGACGGGCCCCGGTCCAGCGCGGTCAGGGCGCGCTGGGCGATCGGGCGGGTGCGGACGATCTCGCCGAGCGAGGTCGAGCCCTGGGTGATGTCACGGAAGGCCCGCCAGGCCGGGCGGAAGCCGGTGAGGGCCGCGTGGAAGAGGCCGGGGCGCCGCTCGAACAGGGCCAGCATCCGCTTGCCGACACTCATCTCGACGCCGAGCCCGGCCTTGATCGCGAACGCGTAGTTCAGGGCCTGGCGGCGGGTGTCGACGCCGTCGTGCGCCTCGGCGATGCGGACCGCCCACTCCCCCGCCAGCCGGCCCGAGCGCAGCGCGAAGGAGATACCCTCGCGGGTCCACGGCTCCAGCAGTCCCGCCGCGTCGCCGCAGACCAGGACCCGGCCGCGGGAGAGCGGGGAGTCGTCGGCACGGCAGCGGGTGAGGTGCCCGGAGGAGATGGCGGGCTCGAAGCCGGCCAGCCCCAGCCGGGCGATGAAGTCCTCCAAGTACCGCTTGGTGGCCGCGCCTTCGCCGCGCGCGGAGATCACTCCCACGGTGAGCGTGTCGCCCTTGGGGAACACCCAGCCGTAACTGCCCGGCAGCGGGCCCCAGTCGATGAGCACCCGCCCCTTCCAGTCCTCGGCGACCGGCTCGGGGACCGGGATCTCCGCCTCCAGGCCGAGGTCGACCTGGTCGAGCTTGACCCCGACATGGGCCCCTATCCGGCTGGCGCTGCCGTCGGCACCGACGACCGCGCGGGCCAGCACCGTCTCCCCGCCCTGGAGGACCACGGCGACCGTGCGCCGGTCCGGCACCGCCGACCCGTGCTGCTCGACCCGCTGCACGGTGGCGCCCGTACGCAGCTCGGCGCCCGCCTTCTGGGCGTGCTCGACCAGCTGCTGGTCGAACTCGGGCCGGTTGATCAGCCCGAACAGCATCTGCTTGGAGCGGCGGGTGCGGGTGAAGCGGCCGTTGTTCGAGAAGGTGACCGCGTGCACCCGGTCCCGGAACGGCAGCTCGAAGCCGGGCGGCAGCGCGTCGCGCGAGGGGCCGATGATGCCGCCGCCGCAGGTCTTGTAGCGGGGCAACTCGGCCTTCTCCAGCAACAGGACGCGGCGCCCCGCGACCGCCGCCGCGTAGGCCGCCGAGGCCCCCGCGGGTCCCGCGCCCACCACGACGACGTCCCAGACCTGCTGCACGTCGTCCGCCGAAGAGTTCTCGCCGCTCACGATGGTCTACTGCTCCGATCAAGCCGCTGCCGAAGTGTCCCCCGCATCCTACGGCGGCCGTCGTCGCAGGCCACTGTGGGAGGATCGGGTTACTCACCAGGTAAACGTCGCACCCACGAGGAGCGTGCCCATGTCGTCGAATCCGGTCGCCGAGACCGTCGCCTCGCTGCTGCCCCGGGCCAAAGCGGAGCTGGGCGAGCTGGTCGCTTTCAAGTCGGTGGCGGACTTCACGCTGTTCCCGAGGAGCGAGAGCGAGGCCGCCGCCAACTGGATCGCGGACGCGCTGCGCGCCGAGGGCTGCACCGACGTGGCCCTGCTCGACACGCCCGACGGCACCCAGTCGGTGTACGGCTATCTGCCGGGACCCGAGGGCGCAAAAACGGTTCTTCTGTATGCCCACTACGACGTGCAGCCGCCGCTGGACGAGAGCGGCTGGACCACTCCGCCGTTCGAGCTGACCGAGCGGGACGGCCGCTGGTACGGCCGTGGCACCGCCGACTGCAAGGGCGGCTTCATCATGCACCTGCTCGCGCTGCGCGCCCTGAAGGCGAACGGCGGAGTCCCGGTGAACGTGAAGCTGATCATCGAGGGCTCGGAGGAGCAGGGCACGGGCGGCCTGGAGCGGTACGCCGAGCAGCACCCGGAGCTGCTGGCGGCCGACTCGATCGTGATCGGCGACGCGGGCAACTTCCGCGTCGGTCTGCCGACGGTCACCACCACCCTGCGCGGCATGACCCTGGTCCGGGTCCGGATCGACACCCTCGCGGGCAACCTGCACTCGGGCCAGTTCGGCGGTGCCGCGCCGGACGCGCTGGCCGCGCTGATCCGGGTCCTGGACTCGCTGCGCGCCGAGGACGGCTCCACCACGGTCGACGGGCTCGGGGCGGCGGAGACCTGGGAGGGCCTGGAGTACACCGAGGAGCAGTTCCGCGCGGACGCGAAGGTGCTGGACGGCGTGGAGCTGATCGGTGACGGCTCGGTCGCCGACCGCATCTGGGCCCGCCCCGCGGTCACCGTCCTCGGCATCGACTGCCCGCCGGTCGTCGGCGCCACCCCGTCCGTGCAGGCCAGCGCCCGCGCGCTGATCAGCCTGCGGGTGCCGCCGGGCGTGGACGCGGCGCAGGCGAGCAAGCTGCTCCAGGCCCACCTCGAGACGCACACCCCGTGGGGTGCCCGGGTCACCACCGAGCAGATCGGCGAGGGCCAGGCCTTCCGCGCCGACCCCTCCAGCCCGGCCTACCAGGCGATGGCCGACGCGATGGCGGTCGCCTACCCGGGCGAGACCCTCCAGTACGCCGGTCAGGGCGGCTCCATCCCGCTGTGCAGCACCCTCTCCGGGCTCTACCCGGAGGCGGAGATCCTGCTCATCGGCCTGAACGAGCCGGAGGCACAGATCCACGCGGTCAACGAGAGCGTGTCCCCGGAGGAGCTGGAGCGGCTGTCGATCGCCGAGGCCCTGTTCCTGCGCAACTACGCGGCGGGCTGAGGCGATTGCCGCCGGCCGGCACGGTGGTGACGGGCGGTGAGCTGAGGCGGTCTGCCGTCGGCAGGGTGGTGACCGCGCGGTGGGCTGAAGCCACCTGCTGACGGCATCCTGGCGACCGCGCGGTGCCAGCGGCGTGGGCTGATGCCTTCGGCCGACGGGGGTACGACGACAGCGGGGTGAGCCGACGCCATCTGGTGACGGCATTCCGGCGACCACGCCAGGCGCTCATGCCAACTGCCGACGGCTGCCCGGCGACAGCAGCATGGGCTCGCGCCCTCCACCTGCGGGCTGTCCGGCGACACTGGCGTCAGCCGAGGCCGGTCGGGGACAGCGGCGCGGGCTGACCCCATGTTCCGACGGCTCCCCGGCGACCCCGCCACACGCTGACGCCATGTGCCGACAGCTGCCCGGGGAGCACGACCCCCGCTGGCACCCTCCGCCGCTGGGTTCCCAAGCACTCGCGCCATCTGCCGACGGCATTCCCGCCAGCCCCCTCCACGCGCTGACGTCTTCTGCCCACGGCAGAGCGCTCTCGTGCTCCGGTGGGGGCGCTGCCTACCGTCGGTGCATGGACGTCATCGCGCTGTTGCCGCATCTGCACCTGTTCCGCTTCCCGGTCGGTCAGGCCTATCTCTGGTCCGACGGCGAGGAGTCGACGCTGATCGACGCGGGGCCGGTCGGGTCCGGGCGGGTCATCGCCGAAGCGCTCACGGCGCTGGGGCGCGCCCCCGGGGCCGTACGGCGGATCGTGCTGACCCATTTTCATGAGGATCACGCGGGCGGGGCGGGCGAGTTCGCCGCGCTGAGCGGTGCCGAGGTACTGGCGCATCCCCTGGACGCACCGTTCGTCCGGGGTGAACTCGCGGGCCCGCCACCGAGGTTGGTGGAGTGGGAGCGGCCGCTGCACGCCGCGGCGCTCGCCGCCCTGCCCGAGGATCGGCCGGTGCCCCCGCGCGCGGTCACCGGTGTCCCCGACGGCGCGGTGCTGGATTTCGGCGGGGGTGCGCGGGTCGTCCATGTGCCGGGACACACCGACGGCAGCATCGCCCTGTTCCTTCCTGATCAGGGCGTGCTGTTCACCGGGGACACGGTGGCGGCGTCGCCGGTGGACGGCACGGTGATCCCGGGGGTGTTCAACCTCGACCGCCCTCGCCTGCTCGATTCGCTGGGGCGGCTGGCCGGGCTGGACGCGGACGTGGCGTGCTTCGGGCACGGGGACCCGGTCGTGGGGGACGCCGCCGCCGCGCTGCGCGGGGCGGCCGCCGGCTGAATCCCGGTCAGCGGGCCTCAGCCGACCGGTACCCCGGCCTCCAGATAGAGCGCGGTGCCGCGCTCGCGGGCGCGCAGGGCCCAGCGCAGCCGTTCGTACCGCACCGGCGGCAGCATCTCGGCGGCCTCCTGCTCGCTGGCGAAGCGCCAGCCGCGCAGCTCCGGCCCCGGCAGCAGCACCCGGGACGCCGCATCGGCCGCCAGCCGGCCGCCGTCGAAGAGCAGCCGCAGCCCGCCGAAGCCGGGTGGCGCGGGCCGCTCCCAGTCCACGACGAGGAGCCGGGGCACCTCGGCGAGCCGTATCCCGGTCTCCTCGGCCACCTCGCGCATCCCGGCGCGGGCCGGGGCCTCGCCCGGTTCGACCACTCCGCCGGGGAACTCCCAGCCGGGCTTGTAGGTGGGGTCGACCAGCAGCACCCGGTCCTGTTCGTCGAAGAGCAGCACCCCCGCGGCGAGCGTCTCCGCGGTCGGCTCGGGCGTCTGCACGATGTCGCAGGCGGGTACGGCGCCGCTGCCCACGGCGTCGGCGATGCGCACGGCGGTCTCGTACGGGGTGAGCTCGCTGGTGTCGAGGAGGTGGGCGTCGGCGGTCAGCCAGGAGGCGAGGGCGGCGCGGTAGGGCTCGAGGTGGTCGTAGGCCCACTGGCGGGTCCGCAGCTCGCCGTCGGGCAGGTCCGGCGGGACGTCCCGGGTGGCTATCCGCTCGCGCAGGATCGTTTCCGCCGGGGCGAGGAGCAGATGGTGCACGGGGATCCTGCGGGCGGCCAGGCCGCCGAAGATCTCGTCGCGGTACTCCTGGCGCAGCAGGGTCATGGGGACCACGAGGGTGCCGCCCAGCTCGGCGAGCATCGCGGCCGCCGTGTCCACCACGAGCCGGCGCCAGATCGGCAGGTCCTGGAAGTCGCCGGCCTCGGCGAGATGCTTCGGCGGCAGCAGGTGGGGCAGCGCCGCCCCGACGACCTCGGGGTCGAAGAGCGTGCTGTGCGGGACCAGCTCGATCAGTTCCCGTGCGGTCGCGGTCTTCCCCGCACCGAACGCGCCGTTGATCCAGACGACGGTCACGGACTCCCCCTCCTGTGTCGGCCCCCTGTGGCTTGCCCGCAACACCCTGCCACGGAAACCCCCTCCCGGTGAGGGCGCCCGCACAGGAGTGCCGGTGCCCCCGGCGGCGGGGACACCGGCACACACGCCGTACGGCCGTGGGGTCGCCCCTAGTTCTGCCCGAGGGCGTGGTCGTCGACGGAGAAGCTGTCCTGGCTGACGAGGTGGCCGGCGGAGTCGAGGGTGTCCGGGAGGTTGAGGCCGCCGAGGGGGCCAGGTTCCGCGGCGGGGGCGGCCGCGTGGGACGGGGTGACGGCGGCCACGACGAATCCGGTGGCGAGGGTCGCGAGGGCGAGCATGCTGCGCTTCTTCATGCGCTGATCAACTGCCGGGACGGCCAGGGGTCACGCGGCAATCCAACGGCGGCCGAACCTGGGCGGGGCCGCTTCCGCCGCCCACCGGGGCCGCCCGCACCCGGTGCGCCGAAAACGGCTGGCCGGGGTGCTCGGCACGCCGGTATCGTCCGGCATCTCGTCCCGCCCGCTCCGCCTGCGGGCGTCTCGCCCCCGACTTCAGGAAGCGCACCATGACCGGCCCACGCCCCACCACGACCCTCTGGCGCCCCACCGGCCCCAAGGAGCTGGAGCTGGTGCGCGCGACGCAGTGGCGTGCCTGGCCGCCCCGGCTGCCCGAGCAGCCGATCTTCTACCCCGTCCTCAACGAGGACTACGCGATCCGCATCGCCCGGGACTGGAACGTCAGGCACGACGGCGCGGGGTTCGTGACCCGCTTCGAGGTGGACTCCGAGTTTCTGGGCCGGTACCCGGTGCAGCGGGCCGGAGGTGAGACGATCCTCGAACTGTGGGTTCCCGCCGAGGAGTTGGACGAGTTCAACCGCCATATCGTGGGCCGGATCGAGGTCGTCCACGAGTTCCGGTGAGCCGGAGCGCGACGGATCGGGAGTGTGTGTGAACGGTTCCCTCGCATCCGGCACGGCCGGTGCGGACCTGCTGGCGGAGGCCGAGCGGTCGGCCGCGCGGCTGGTCCGTGCCGCGGCCGGCCTGACCGCCGCGGAGCTGCGGGCTCCCACGGCGCTCGCGCCCTGGACCCGCGGCCATCTGCTCGCGCATGTCGCCCACAGCGCGGACGCCTATGTGTGGCTGCTGCGGCTCGCGCACACCGGCCGCGCGCCGGGGCCACGCGCGGACGCGGCGGCGCTGGCCGCGGGCGTCGAGCGGGACGCCGTACTGCCCCCTGGCGACCTGACGGCCCGCCTGCGGGAGAGCCTCGACCGGTTCGCGGCCGAGGCGCACGCGCTGCCCGCGCCCGCCTGGAACCGGCTCGTCCCGGCGCTGGCAGGCTGGCGGCACCCGGCCCGGTACCTCCTGCTGCGCTGTCTGCGCGAGCTGGAGACCCATCACCTGGACCTCGGCACCGGCTACACCACCGCCGACTGGCCGGATCCGTACGTCGTCCGGGCCCTGGACGACACCCTCGCCACGCTGCGCGCCCAGGGATTCCCGATCGACTCGGCCGAAGCCGTCGATCTCGGGCGGCGCTGGTCCGTCTCGGCGGACGGCCCCTCGGTCGCGGGGACCGGTCACCAGCTCCTCGGCTGGCTCGCGGGCCGCACCTCGGCCCACGCCCTGACGGTGGACGGACCCGCTCGCGCGCTGCCCGATCCGCCCGTCTGGCCCCAGCCGCCGCTGCCCGGCTGGGGCCGGGTCGGCGACGAACCCTGACCACCGCCGGGACGAACAGATCCGAACGTCCTGCCCTGCACCATCCGCTGCATCAGGGCTTCTGACGGGCCATCGAACACAGCAAGCACAGCTCTTCCAACAGAGTCCGACAGGTCCTACCGTAAACGCGCACCGATGACGCGTGCATGCCTTCGGGCAGCGCCTGCCGTCATCCCGCCTTTCCGCGAGTCGGAGGATCGACGATGCGTCAGCCTCACCCCCGCACGACCCGCACACCCCTGCGAAGAGCGGCCGGAGCGCTCGCCGCCGCCCTGCTGTGCACGGCGGGGCTGGCCGCCCCCGCCGTCGCGGCCCCGGTCACACAGCCCCTCGCCCCCGCCCTGGCCGACGGTCTCGCCGCGACCCCGCCCATGGGCTTCAACAACTGGAACTCCACGCACTGCCGGGCGGACTTCGACGAGACCATGGTCGAGGGCATCGCGGACCTCTTCGTGGCGAAGGGACTGAAGGACGCCGGCTACCAGTACGTCAACCTGGACGACTGCTGGGCGCTGCCGCAGCGGGACGCGGACGGCAAGCTGGTGCCCGACCCGGCCCGCTTCCCGCACGGCATCAAGGCGGTCGCCGACTACGTCCACGCCAAGGGGCTCAAGCTCGGCATCTACACCAGCGCCGGCACCAGGACCTGCAACAGCGCGGGCTTCCCGGGCGCGCTGGGCCACGAGTACAGCGACGCCCGGCAGTTCGCCGACTGGGGCGTGGACTACCTCAAGTACGACAACTGCAACAACCAGGGCGTCGACGCCCGCTCGCGCTACCGGACCATGCGGGACGCGCTCAAGGCGACCGGGCGGCCCATCGTCTACAGCATCTGCGAATGGGGGGAGAACAAGCCCTGGGAGTGGGCCTCGGACGTCGGCCACCTGTGGCGGACCACCGGTGACATCAGCGACAACTGGTCCTCGATGCTGTCCATCCTGAAGCAGAACCTCCCGCTCGCGCCGTACGCGGGCCCGGGCCACTGGAACGACCCGGACATGCTGGAGGTCGGCAACGGCGGCATGACGGACACCGAGTACCGCTCGCACTTCTCGCTGTGGTCGGTCATGGCCGCGCCGCTGCTCATCGGCACCGATCTGCGCAAGGCTTCCCCGGCGACCTTCGGCATCCTCGGCAACAAGGAGGTCATCGCGGTCGACCAGGACCCGCTCGGCAAGCAGGGCACGGTCGTCTCCTCGGCGGGCGGACGCTGGGTCGTCGCCAAGGAGATGCGGGACGGCAGCCGCGCGGTCGCCCTGTTCAACGAGTCCGGCACCGCCCAGCGGATCAGCACCACCGCGAGCGCGGTCGGCCTGCCCGCCGCCGACGCCTACACCCTGCGGGACCTGTGGCAGCACCGCAGCTACAACACCGCCGGCAGCCTCGCCGCCACCGTCCCGGCCCACGGCACCGTCCTGCTGCGCGTCTCGGCCGACCCGCGCTGGGCGGCCCATCCGCCCGCGGTCGAACTCGGCCTGGACGGCAACCCCCTGCTGAAGGCGGGCACCCCGGCCACCCTGACCAGCACCGTCACCGATCTCGGCCGTACCCCGGCACACACGGTGTCCGTCTCGCTGACCGGCCCCGACGGGTGGACCGTACGGCCCGCCTCCGCGACCACGGCCACCACCCTCGCCACCGGCCGCTCCCTGCGCACCGGCTGGCGGGTGACCGCCCCGGCCGGCACCCCGACCGGGTCCTACGGCCTCACCCTCAGGACGAGTTACCGCGGGCCGTCCGGGGAGCGGGTCGACGGCGTGCTGCCCCTGACCGCCACGGTCGTCGTACCCCCGCCCTCCGGGACGTCCTACCTGAGCGATCTGCCGTGGCTGTCCGCGGTCAACGGCTGGGGGCCGGTGGAGCGCGACACCAGCAACGGGGAGAGCGCCGCGGGAGACGGGCACCCGATCACCATCGGCGGGGCGGTGCACACCAAGGGGCTCGGCGTGCACGCCCTGAGCGACGTCTCCTTCTACACCGGCGGGAGCTGCACCGAGGTGACCGCGGAGGTCGGAGTGGACGACGAGAAGGGCACGGACGGCACCGTGGCCTTCGAGATCTGGGCGGACGGCACCAAGGTCGCCTCCACCGGAGTGCTGACCAACGCGATGCCGGCCCGGCCGGTCACCGCGGACGTCACCGGTGCCCAGGTGATCCGGCTCGTCGTCACCGACGGCGGCGACGGCGTCGACTCCGACCACGCGGACTGGGCGGATGCACGGCTGAGCTGCTGACGTCCGGCGGAAGCGCCTAGCCGTGGACAGCCGGTCCCCGGGTCAGGGCCGCCGCTGCCGCGCCGACCAGGCCCGCGTCCGTGCCCATCCGGGCCGGGACGACCGTGAGGCGGCGGACGAAGGACAGGGTCGCGTAGTCCGCGAGGGCCTTGCGCAGGGGGGCGAAGAGGATGTCGCCCGCCTTGCCCACACCGCCGCCGATCACCGCTATGTCGATCTCCACCAGCGTGGCGGTGGCGGCGATACCCGCGGCCAGGGCCCGTGCCGCTCGCTCGAAGGAGGACCGGGCGACCGGGTCGCCCGCCCGGGCGGCCTCGGCCACCGCGGCGGCCGAGGTGTCCCCGTCGGGACCCGGCCGCCAGCCCTGCTCCAGGGCCCGGCGGGCGATGTTGGGGCCGCTGGCGATCCCCTCGACACAGCCGCGCGAGCCGCACGGGCACGGGTCTCCGTCGAGGTCGACGCTGATGTGGCCGATGTGCCCGGCGTTGCCCGTCGGGCCCGGGTGCAGCCGGCCGTTCAGGACCAGGCCCCCGCCGACGCCGGTCGAGACCACCATGCACAGGGCGTTGTCGTGGCCGCGGGCGGCGCCCTGCCAGTGCTCGGCGGCGGTGATGGCGACGCCGTCGCCGATCAGCTCGACCGGCAGCCCCCCGGTGGCCGCGCCGACTCGGTCGACCAGCGGATAGTCCCGCCAGCCCGGCACGTTCACCGGGCTGACGGTGCCCGCCGAGGCGTCCACCGGACCCGCGCTGCCGATGCCGACGGATCCGGCCCGGTCCCACAGGGGCGATCCGGCGAGGTCGCCGAGCACCTCCTCGACGGCCCGCATGACCGTTTCTCCGTCCTGCTGGGCGGGGGTGGCGCGCTGGGCGCGGGCCAGGATCCGGCCACGGCCGTCCACCAGCCCGCCGGCGATCTTCGTGCCGCCGATGTCCAGTGCTGCCACGAGGTCGGTGTGCATCAGAGTCAGATCTCCCCGTTGAAGCTCGAGAACCCAGAATGAGACAGGCCGGTCAAGCGGTGGGGCGCAGGCCGACAGACAGCGGTGGACAGTCTCTCGCGCATCTGACAACGTTGTCCACACTCTATGCTCGACGCCACATCCTCATACAAGCCCACGGATCATGCACCCCGGTGGCGGACATGACCGACGATCAGACAGGACGGCGCACCGTGCCCGAGACCACCCGCCGCGCAGACCGCGTCCCCGGCACCCGCTACGGCACCCGCCCCACCATGAAGGACGTGGCGGCCCGGGCCGGGGTCGGGCTGAAGACGGTCTCCCGGGTGGTCAACAGCGAACCGGGGGTCACGCCCGACACCGAGCGCCGGGTGCAGGAGGCGATCGACGCGCTCGGCTTCCGCCGCAACGACAGCGCGCGGGTGCTGCGCAAGGGCCGTACGGCCAGCATCGGGCTGGTGCTGGAGGATCTGGCCGACCCGTTCTACGGCCCGCTGAGCCGCGCCGTCGAGGAGGTCGCGCGCGCCCACGGCGCCCTGCTGATCAACGGCTCCAGCGCCGAGGACCCGGAGCGCGAGCAGGAGCTGGCGCTGGCCCTGTGCGCCCGGCGGGTGGACGGTCTGGTGGTGATCCCGGCCGGGGACGACCACCGCTATCTGGAGCCGGAG
This sequence comes from Streptomyces sp. NPDC127190, assembly GCF_042672505.1. Classification (NCBI taxonomy): domain Bacteria; kingdom Bacillati; phylum Actinomycetota; class Actinomycetes; order Kitasatosporales; family Streptomycetaceae; genus Streptomyces; species Streptomyces sp. NPDC127190. The sequence goes on along the minus strand of NZ_JBHXVE010000006.1, from coordinate 218,257 downwards.
ATCCGGGCGGGCGTCGCGACGGTGTTCGTGGACCGTCCGGCGGGGAAGATCGACGCGGATGTGGTGCTGTCCGACAACTACGGCGGCGCCCGCGACGGCGTGGCCCATCTCATCGCCCACGGCCACCGCCGGATCGGGTTCATCGGCGACATGCCGCGCATCCACACCGCGGCCGAGCGGCTGCGCGGCTACCGGGCGGCGATGGAGGACGCGGGGATACCCGTCGCGGAGCACTGGATGTCCCTCGGGGCGACGGACGCGGAGCGGGTGCGCCGGGCGGCGGAGGACATGCTCGGCGGCCCCGACCCGGTCACCGCGGTCTTCGCGGGCAACAACCGGGTGACGGTCACCGTGGTCCGGGTCCTCGCCGAGCGGTCCCGGTCCCGCCCGGTCGCCCTGGTCGGGTTCGACGACTTCGAACTGGCCGACCTGCTCCAGCCGGGTGTCACGGTGGTCGCCCAGGATTCGGCTGCCCTGGGCCGTACCGCGGCCGACCGGCTCTTCCGCCAGCTCGACGGCACGCTGGTGGCGCCGGAGCGGATCGAGCTGCCGACCCGGCTGATCACCCGGGGCTCGGGCGAGCTGCCGCCCGCCGACTGAGCCGCCGATGACCGGGCGCACCCTGGAGGAACTCGGCCTCGCCGTGGCTCCGCGCGATCATCCGCTGGCCTATCCCGGCGCCTGGCCCGCCGACTCCGGGCTGCTGCACGGCGACCGGATGCTGCCGCTGGAGCGCCTGGTGCACGCCGACCGGGCGCCGGTGCTCGCGGTCGGCTCCAACGCCAGCCCCGGCCAACTGCGGCACAAGATGGCCGAGTTCCGCATCGACGCGCCGCTGCCCATGGTGCGGGCCCGGGTGTCCGGCGTGGCCATCGGTGTCTCGGCGCACGTGAGCCGGCTGGGGTATGTGTCCGCCTCCCCCGTGCGAGCGCGGCGCGGGTGGTGCGAGCTGTTCGTCATCTGGCTCGACCGGCGGCAGCTGGAGGCGATCGACGCGAGCGAGGGGGTGCCGCTGCCCGACGGCAACTTCCGGCGGGCGTGGCTGCCCGCGCCGGACGTACGCGTCGAGCTGGCGGACGGCTCGGTGCTGCCGGGCGTGTACACGTACGTCAACCGGCACGGTGTGCTGCGCAACGGCGACGGCGCTCCCCGCCGGCACCCCGGCCAGCGGCCCCTGCTCACCGAACTGCTCGGGCGGTCGGCCCGGTTACGGCAGCTGTTCGGGCACACACCGGAGGAGTTCGCGACCCGGGCCCGCGGTGACGCGGCGCTGTGCGCCCGGGGCACCCGGCTCTTCGCCGAGCAGCGGTGGGTGACGGAGTCCGGCCTGGAACCGTACGCCGAGGCCCGGCGGGGCGGGGAGAGGGGCTGGGCCTCTCTTTCGGATCGGGTCGGCCACGGCGCCGACGCCCCGCGACGCCGGCAAGGTCCGAAGGAGAGGCCTTAGGGCCTGCCTTTCGGACCTTGCCGGCGTCGCGGGCCCTGGCACGCACATCTGCCGCGTTGCCGTCCCTCGCCGACTCACCCACGCTCGGCTGCGCTCGCGCGGGGGGACCCCCATCGCGTCGACTCGGTCCTCCGCCTTGCATCTGCACGCTCCCCCAAGCTCTCGACTCCTCCCCCACTCTCGGCTCCGCTCGAGCGGGGGGACCCCCATGAGCAGGGGGCACCCCCATGACCCCGCTCGGGTCGGCCGATAAGGCACCGGCGCCGCAGCCGACCTGATCCGAAAGACAGGCCCTGGAGGCCTACTTCGCGGAGGCCGTCAGGTCGCCGCGGCGGGGGGCCGCGAAGCCTTCCAGGTCGGCGCGGGTCAGGCCGGTGAGGCGGGCGACCTCGGCGATGTCGAGGGCGCCGCAGTCCAGGCCGCGCAGCAGGTAGCCGCTGAGCGCCTTGGCGGTGGCGGGCTCGTCCATGACGTCGCCGCCCGCGTGGTTGGCGTAAAGGGCGAGCCGGGCGGCGGCCTGCTCGAAGCCCTCCCGGTAGAAGGCGAACACGGCCGCGTAGCGAGTGGGGATGTGGCCGGGGTGCATGTCCCAGCCCTGGTAGTAGGCGCGGCCGAGGGCGCGGCGGGTGAGGCCGTAGTGCAGCCGCCAGGCGTCGTGGACCTTCTCCGTCGGGCCGACCGGGAGGACGTTGGTGGAGCCGTCGGAGACCCGGACGCCGGTGCCCGCGGCGGCCACCTGCATGATCGCCTTGGCGTGGTCGGCGGCCGGGTGGTCGCTGGCCTGGTAGGCGGCGGAGACGCCGAGGCAGGCGCTGTAGTCGAAGGTGCCGTAGTGCAGTCCGGTGGCTCGGCCCTCGGCGGCCTGGATCATCCGGGCGACGGTGGCGGTGCCGTCGGTGGCGAGGATGGACTGGCTGGTCTCGATCTGGATCTCGAAGCCGATCCGGCCGGCGTCCAGGCCGTGCGCCTTCTCGAAGGCCTCCAGCAGCCGGACGAAGGCGCTCACCTGCTCGGGGTAGGTCACCTTGGGCAGGGTCAGCACCAGGCCCTCGGGCAGGCCGCCGGCCGCCATCAGCCCGGTGAGGAAGACGTCCAGGGTGCGGATGCCCCGGTCGCGTACCGCGGCCTCCATGCACTTCATGCGGATGCCCATGTACGGCGCCGCCGTGCCGTTCCGGAAGGCCTCGGCGATCAGGCGGGCCGCGCGGGCGGCGGCCACGTCCTCCTCGGCGTCGGGGCGGGGGCCGTAGCCGTCCTCGAAGTCGACGCGCAGATCCTCGATCGGCTCGCGCTCCAGCTTGGCGCGGACGCGGGAGTAGACCGGCTCGGCGAGGTCGTCGGCGAGGCCGAGGACCGCGGCGAAGGAGGCGGCGTCGGGGGCGTGTTCGTCGAGCAGGGCGAGGGCCTGGTCGCCCCAGGTGCGGAGGGTGTCGGCAGCGAAGGCGTCACCGGGTACGTAGACGGTGTGCACGGGCTGCCGGGTGCCGGGGTCCCCGGGGTAGCGGCGCTCCAGCTCCGCGTCGACCGGTGCCAGGGAGGCGCTGATCTCCTCGCTGACGGCGCCCGCGAGGCTCGTCGCCACCTTCTCCTGCTGACCCATCCCAGACCCTCCAATTTTCCGCTGTACGGAATCGGTAATCCGCACAATGAAGTTATCCGGCCGGGTTCCCGCTGGTCAACACCCACCGGCGCGTCTTCAGGATGCACGAAAGGCCCCCGTGACCAGCGCGGTCACAGGGGCCTTCGGTCAGCCGTGGGAAGGCTCAGCCCTTGCGGGCCTTGATCTCCTCGGTCAGCTGCGGGACGACGTCGAACAGGTCGCCGACGACGCCGTAGTCGACCAGCTCGAAGATCGGGGCCTCGGCGTCCTTGTTGACGGCCACGATGGTCTTCGAGGTCTGCATGCCGGCGCGGTGCTGGATCGCGCCGGAGATGCCGTTGGCGATGTACAGCTGCGGCGAGACCGACTTACCGGTCTGGCCGACCTGGTTGGTGTGCGGGTACCAGCCGGCGTCGACGGCGGCACGCGAGGCACCGACGGCCGCACCGAGGGAGTCGGCGAGCGCCTCGATGATCGAGAAGTTCTCGGCGCCGTTGACACCACGGCCACCGGAGACCACGATCGCGGCCTCGGTCAGCTCCGGGCGGCCCGTCGACTCACGCGGCGTACGGCCGGTGATCTTGGTGCCGGTGACCTTCTCGGAGAAGGACACGGACAGGGCCTCGACCGCACCGGCGGCCGGGGCGGCCTCCACGGCGGCCGAGTTCGGCTTGACCGTGATGACCGGGGTGCCCTTGACGACCCGGGACTTGGTGGTGAAGGACGCGGCGAACACCGACTGGGTGGCCACCGGGCCCTCGTCGCCGGCCTCGAGGTCGATGGCGTCGGTGATGATGCCGGAGCCGATGCGCAGCGCCAGACGGGCGGCGATCTCCTTGCCCTCCGCGGAGGACGGGACCAGCACGGCGGCCGGGGAGACGGCCTCGTAGGCGGCCTGGAGGGCGTCCGCCTTCGGCACGACCAGGTACTCGGCGTACTCGGACGCGTCGTGGGTGAGGACCTTCACCGCGCCGTGCTCGGCGAGCGCGGCGGCGGTGTCGGCGGCGCCGTTGCCGAGCGCGACGGCGACGGGCTCGCCGATGCGGCGGGCCAGCGTCAGCAGCTCCAGGGTGGGCTTGCGGACGGCACCGTCCACGTGGTCGACGTAGACGAGGACTTCAGCCATGGGATTGCTCTCCTGCGTAACGAAGTTGAGGGGCGGTCAGCGGGGGCGAGCCCTTAGATGAACTTCTGGCTCGCGAGGAACTCAGCGAGCTGCTTGCCGCCCTCGCCCTCGTCCTTGACGATGGTGCCTGCCGTGCGCGCCGGGCGCTCGTTCGCGGCGTCGACCACGGTGAACGCACCCTCCAGGCCGACCTCCTCGGCCTCGATGTCCAGGTCGGACAGGTCCCAGGACTCCACCGGCTTCTTCTTGGCCGCCATGATGCCCTTGAAGGAGGGGTAGCGGGCCTCGCCGGACTGGTCCGTGACGGACACGATCGCCGGGAGGGAGGCCTCGAGCTGCTCGGAGGCCGCGTCGCCGTCGCGACGGCCCTTGACCACGCCGTCCTCGACCGAGACCTCGGACAGCAGGGTGACCTGCGGGACGCCCAGACGCTCGGCGACCAGCGCCGGTACGACGCCCATGGTGCCGTCGGTGGAGGCCATACCGGAGACGACCAGGTCGAAACCGGCCTTCTCGATCGCCTTGGCCAGCACCAGGGAGGTGCCGATGGCGTCGGTGCCGTGCAGGTCGTCGTCCTCGACGTGGATGGCCTTGTCGGCACCCATCGACAGGGCTTTGCGGAGCGCGTCCTTGGCGTCCTCCGGACCGACCGTCAGAACGGTGATCTCGGCGTCGTCGTCCGCGTTCTCCTTGATCTGCAGCGCCTGCTCGACCGCGTACTCGTCCAGCTCGGAGAGCAGACCGTCCACGTCGTCACGGTCGACGGTCAGGTCATCGGCGAAGTGCCGGTCGCCAGTGGCGTCGGGCACGTACTTCACAGTGACAACGATCCTCAAGCTCACGCCGGCTCTCCTACTGCATCGTCATTTCCTGGCTGCCTCTTGCAGGCAGCATAGGCGCCTGAAGCGGCCGATCCCGGTCGGGGCGTCGGCGCGCTCCGACCGAAATATTACTCGTCAGTACACCCAGTTCATGCCCGCTAAGCAAGCGCTTTGAACTGTGACCTTCGCAACGCAGCGTAACCGGAACTGGACGGCCGTGCAGGCGGGGAGGGCGTGATCAATCCCGCAGACCGTTGAAGCGCCCCTGGTGGTAGAGGAGCGGGCGGCCGGAGCCGGAGGGGTCGCCGAGGACGACCTCGGCCAGCACGATGCGGTGATCACCGGCGGGCACCCGGCCGACGATCCGGCAGACCAGCCAGGCCAGCACGTCGTCGAGCAGGGGAACGCCCTCCGGGCCCTCGCGCCAGGCGGTGGGCGCGCCGAAGCGGTCGGCGCCGCTGCGGGCGAAGGTGGTGGCCAGCTCGGCCTGGTGCTCGCCGAGCAGATGGATGCCGACGTGGTCCGTCTCGGCTATCGCGGGCCAGCTGGACGCGCCCGTGCCGATACCGAAGGAGATCATCGGCGGTTCGGCGGAGACCGAGGTGAGGGAGGTGGCGGTGAAGCCGACCGGGCCGGAGGCGCCGCGCGCCGTGATCACCGCGACACCGGCGGCGTGCCGGCGGAAGGTGGAGCGCAGCAGGTCGGGGGAGGCGAGCTGGTGGGTGCCGAGATCGGGCGTGGCCGTCATGGAGTTGTCCTTCTGCCGGGCGGGACGAGCGGGGCGGTGGCTGCTCAACGCCCCGGACAGCAGGCGCTCGCGGTGCGGGCGAGGTCGACGTGGGCCCGTCCGTGGAGAAGGAGATCGATCGGCATACGGTCAGGCTGACGATAGCCGGTGTGCGCCGTCAAGTGCGGCCTGCGAACTGGGAGATCCCTCACGGTGATCCGAAACCCCCTCAGACCGCCTCTCCCAGGGCCGCGATGACGTCGGCCTTGCGGGGCTGTCCGGCGGCGCGCCGCACCTCCCGGCCCGCCGCGTCGAGCACCAGCACGGTGGGCGTCCTGACGATCCGCAGGGCGCGTACGAGCTCCAGGCGGGCCTCCGCGTCGATCTCCACGTGGGTCACGCCGGGCACCATCGCGGCCACCTCGCCGAGGATGCGCCGGGTGGCCCGGCAGGGCGCGCAGAAGGCGCTGGAGAACTGGACCAGGGTGGCCCGCTCACCGAGTTCGCCGCCCAGTTCGGCCGCCTCCAGCCGCCTCACGTCGTCCCGCCCACGCACCTTCGACCTCCGGTTCCGCCGCCTCTGCGCATCGACACCAGCGTAAAGGGGACTTAAAGATACGAGGTGGGATGTAGGCCGACGTGACGAGGATCTCGCCACTCCGGGGCACCAGGACTGGCTGTCCGTCCGTTCTTCGGGCACGATCTGCGAGACGCCGTAAACCTACGGCTGCGTAACTTTCCCGCCGGGAGCCCCTTTCCCGAGCAGAGCAGAAAGGGCCTGTCCCACCTATGGCAGAGCTGGTCTACCGTCCCGTCGTCGGTTTCGCCAAGACGATGTTCAAGGTCTGGGACCTCAAGATCGACTGCCAGGGCTCGGAGAACATCCCGCGGTCCGGCGGTGCCGTCCTGGTGAGCAACCACATCAGCTACCTGGACTTCATCTTCAACGGTCTGGCCGCGCTGCCGCAGAAGCGCCTGGTGCGTTTCATGGCCAAGGAGTCGGTCTTCCGGCACAAGGTCTCCGGGCCGCTGATGCGCGGCATGAAGCACATCCCGGTGGACCGCAAGCAGGGCGAGGAGGCGTACGCGCACGCCCTGGACTCGCTGCGCTCCGGCGAGGTGATCGGGGTGTTCCCGGAGGCCACCATCTCGCAGTCCTTCACCCTGAAGAGCTTCAAGTCGGGTGCGGCGCGGCTCGCGCAGGAGGCGGGTGTGCCGCTGGTCCCGATGGCGGTGTGGGGCACCCAGCGGCTGTGGACCAAGGGTCAGCCGCGCAACTTCAAGCGCAGCCACCTGCCTGTCACCATCCGCGTCGGCGAGCCCGTCGAGGCGCCCCGCGACCAGTACGCCGGTGCCATCACCCGGCGGCTGCGCGAGCGCGTCCAGGAGCTGCTGGAGGCCGCGCAGCGCGCCTACCCGGGCCGCCCGAAGGACTCCGGCGACTCCTGGTGGCTCCCCGCGCACCTCGGCGGCACGGCGCCGACGGCGGACCAGCTGCGCGCGGCCGAGGCGCACTGACGCGCACGCCGCCCCCGCGGCCCCTGCGGCGCGAGCGCCCGGGCGACGGCCCGCCCCAGGTGAGGCATCAGAGGGTGGCGGGGAGCGTCTCCCACAAATGAGCCCGGTCCGGGGCTGCTTTGAGTGCGTCGAGGACCGCCGGGTGCGGTGCGGCGAGCAGCCCCGGACAGTCCCGCTCACCGCGCGCCGGATCGGCGGTCCAGGCCAGCCGCTCGCCGTCCAGGGAGAAGCGCGCGTCCACACCCGGCTTGTTGCCGCGCGGGTCCTGCCGGTGCCAGGCGCCATGGAAGCGCACCGCGACCAGGCCGTGCAGGGCGTGGCCGCTGCCGTCGTCGTGCATCAGCCGCTGGTAGCACAGCGCCGTGGGGATGTCCTCCGCCCGCAGCAGGGCCGTCAGCGCGTGCGCCTTGGCGTAGCAGATGCCGGTGCGCTGCTCCAGGACGTCGGAGGCGCGCCAGGTGACACGCGGATCGCCGGCGTCGGCGGAGTGCGGGATGGTGTCCCGGACGAATTCAAAGGCGGCCTGCGCATAGGCATACGAATCCGCGACCCCCTGGGCGAGACGGGCGGACGTCTCCCGCACCACCGGATGCTGGTGGTCGATGGCCTCGTCGGCGGCCAGATATGCGGACAGGTCGGCAGTGTTCTGGATCAGCTCCATGCCCGCAGAGCATAGAAATGCGATCACCCGCCAGTCAATGACTTTTCAGGTGACCGCATATCTATGCGTCGAAGCCCTATGCACTCTGTTCTAGCGCGCCATCTCTTCCTTGAGCGCCGCCACGAACGCGTCGACGTCCTCTTCCCTGGTGTCGAAGGAGCACATCCAGCGCACCACGCCGGCGGCCTCGTCCCAGAAGTAGAACCGGAACCGCTTTTGCAGGCGCTCGCTCACGTCGTGCGGGAGCCGGGCGAAGACGCCGTTGGCCTGCACCGGGTAGAGGATCTCCACGCCGTGGACCGCACGGACGCCCTCGGCGAGCCGCTGCGCCATCTCGTTGGCGTGCCGGGCGTTGCGCAGCCACAGGTCCTTGGCGAGCAGCGCCTCCAGCTGCACCGACACGAAGCGCATCTTGGACGCCAGCTGCATGGACAGCTTGCGCAGATGCTTCATCCGGCGCACCGCGTCCGGGTTGAGGACCACGACGGCCTCACCGAACAGGGCGCCGTTCTTGGTACCGCCGAGCGACAGGATGTCGACGCCGACCGCGTTGGTGAACGTGCGCATGGGCACGTTCAGGGAGGCGGCGGCGTTGGCGATCCGGGAGCCGTCCAGGTGCACCTTCATGCCGTGCGCATGGGCGTGCTCGCAGATCGCGCGGATCTCCTCGGGCGTGTAGAGCGTGCCCAGCTCCGTGCTCTGGGTGATCGACACCACCTGGGGCATGGCGCGGTGCTCGTCCTCCCAGCCCCAGGCCTGCCGGTCGATCAGCTCGGGCGTGAGCTTGCCGTCGGGCGTGGGCACGGTGAGCAGCTTCAGGCCGCCCATCCGCTCGGGGGCGCCGCCCTCGTCCACGTTGATGTGCGCGCTCTCCGCGCAGATCACCGCGCCCCAGCGGTCGGTGACCGCCTGGAGCGCGACCACGTTCGCGCCGGTGCCGTTGAAGACCGGGAAGGCCTCGGCGGAGGCACCGAAGTGGCTGCGGATGATCTTCTGGAGGTGCTCCGTGTAGTCGTCGTCCCCGTAGGCCACCTGGTGGCCGCCGTTCGCCAGGGCTATGGCGGCCAGGATCTCCGGGTGGGCGCCGGCGTAGTTGTCACTGGCGAAACCGCGGACCTCGGGGTCGTGATGACGACGCGCGTCGGTCTTGGGAGGGTTCACGGCTTCTCGGTCAGCCACAGACGGTTTCCGTTCACTTCTGCGGCGGGCTTGCTCCAGACGCCCTCGATGGCCTCGGCCAGCTCCTTGACGTCCGTGAAGCCCGCGAACTTCGCGTTGGGGCGTTCGGCGCGCATGGCGTCGTGCACCAGTGCCTTCACCACCAGGATGGCAGCCGCCGACCGCGGGCCCTCCTCGCCCCCGGCCTTGCGGAGGCCGTCGGCCATGGCGAGCGTCCAGGCCTCGGCGGCGGCCTTGGCCGCGGAGTAGGCCGCGTTGCCCGCGGTGGGCTTCGACGCCCCGGCGGCGCTGATCAGCACATAGCGGCCCCGGTCGCTGCGCTGGAGGGGCTCGTAGAAGGCCAGGGAGGTGTGCTGCACGGTACGGACGAGCAGCTTCTCCAGCAGGTCCCAGTCCTCCAGGCTGGAGTCGGCGAAGGCCGCGCCGCCGCGCCAGCCGCCGACCAGGTGGACCAGGCCGTCCACATGGCCGTGCTCCTTCTCGATGCGCGCGGCCCACTCCCGGGTCGAGCCGAGGTCGAGCAGGTCGACCGTCTCACCGGTGACCGTGGCACCACCGCGCGCATAGCGGGCCGCGTCCACGGCCTCCGCCAGGCGCTCGGGGTTGTTGTCCGAGCCGACGACCGTCGCACCGGCCTCGGCGAGCCGGATCAGCGCCGCCCGCCCCGCGGGCCCGCCCGCACCGGCCACCGCGATCACCGCACCGCTGAGAGCCCCGTTCCCCGCCATCTTCTTCCCCTTCAGAGCAAGCGTGTTCTGGACGCGGTCGCTCACGCGGCGATCCGCTCGGCACTGTCGGCCGTGATGCCCTTGGTGGAGGCGATCACGTTCTTCAGCTTCTTGGACAGGGCCTCATAGAACATGCTCAGCGGAAACTCGTCCGGCAGCACGTCGTCCACCAGCTTGCGCGGCGGCTGGGTCAGGTCCAGGGCGTCGGGCCCCTTGGCCCACGTGGAGCCGGGGTGCGGGGCGAGGTAGGTGGAGACCAGCTCGTAGCCGGCGAACCAGTGCACCAGCTTCGGGCGGTCGATGCCGTCCTTGTAGAGCTTCTCGATCTCGGCGCACAGCTGGTTGGTGACCTGCGGGGCGCGCTCCCAGTCGATGGAGAGCTTGTTGTCGGTCCAGCGCAGGACCTCGTGCTTGTGCAGGTACGCGAAGAGCAGCTGACCGCCGAGGCCGTCGTAGTTGCGGTTGCGGTCGCCGGTGACCGGGAAGCGGAACATCCGGTCGAAGAGCACCGCGTACTGCACGTCACGGGCCTGCGGGACACCGTCCGCCTGGAGCTTCACGGCCTCCTTGAAGGCGGTGAGGTCGCAGCGCAGCTCCTCCAGGCCGTACATCCAGTACGGCTGGCGCTGCTTGATCATGAACGGGTCGAACGGCAGGTCGCCGTGGCTGTGGGTGCGGTCGTGGACCATGTCCCAGAGCACGAAGGCCTCTTCGCAGCGCTTCTGGTCGTGGACCATCGCGGCGATGTCCTCGGGCAGCTCCAGGCCCAGCAGGTCGACGGCGGCCTCGGTGACCCGGCGGAAGCGCGCGGCCTCGCGGTCACAGAAGATGCCACCCCAGGAGAAACGTTCCGGCGCCTCGCGGACGGCGATGGTCTCCGGGAAGAGGACGGCCGAGTTGGTGTCGTAGCCGGAGGTGAAGTCCTCGAACGTGATGCCGCAGAAGAGCGGGTTGTCGTAGCGGGTGCGCTCCAGCTCGGCCAGCCACTCCGGCCAGACCATGCGCAGCACGACCGCCTCGAGGTTGCGGTCCGGGTTGCCGTTCTGCGTGTACATCGGGAAGACGACCAGGTGCTGAAGGCCGTCCGCGCGCTGGGCGGCGGGCTGGAAGGCCAGCAGGGAGTCCAGGAAGTCCGGCACCTCGAAGCCGCCCTCGGCCCACCGGCGCAGGTCCTTCACCAGCGCCGCGTGGTACGCGGCGTCGTGCGGGAGCAGCGGGGAGAGCTGCTCGACCGCGTCCATGACCCGGTGCACGGCCGCCTCCGCGTCCGCCTTCGCCGGGGCACCCTCGGCGTCGAAGTCGATCGACCCGTCCTTCGACTGCCATGGCCGAATCTGCTCCACGGCATCCTTGAGCTGGGGCCAGGCCGGGTGCTCAACAACCCTGGTCAGCGGAGAAAGCCGCCCCTCCGCACTCGCCTGCACAAGAATTTCCGTCATGTCCCATCCTTCACGGGAGAACCTCGCGTATGGACACCGTATGCATACCCCGTTTCACTCATCAAGAGCTTGACCAGGAAATTTTTCTGCGGAGACCGTCGATCACGGATGTTTTTGCGGTCCGAAACCGTGACGACGGTCACTTCCGTCGGTGCGGGCGAGGGCGCGAGAGGGGTCCGAGCCGGCCCGTGGCGGCGGGAGCGACGCGCCCGCCACAGGGTCACGGCCCGGTCGGAAACCGGCCAGTCGACGCGCGCCGGGCGCCCGCCCGCGCGCATACGGGGTCTTCGCATCCCCGGCGGTTAGGCTGCGAGCGTCGCCGAGCCGCTGTCGACGGAAGCGAGTCGAGCCTTGAACTTCCTCACCATCGGTCACCGCGGGGTCATGGGCGTCGAGCCCGAGAACACCCTTCGTTCCTTCGTCGCCGCGCAGCAGGCCGGCCTGGACCTGATCGAACTCGATCTGCATCTGAGCAAGGACGGCGCGCTCGTCGTCATGCACGACGCCGAGGTGGACCGGACGACGGACGGCACCGGGCCGATCGCCGAGAAGACCCTCGCCGAGCTGCGCGCCCTGGACGCGGGGCGCGGGGAGCAGGTGCCGGTGTTCGAGGAGGTGCTCGACGCGGTGAGCCTGCCGGTGCAGGCCGAGATCAAGGATGTGGCGGCGGCCCGCGCGCTGGCCGAGGTGCTGCACGCGCGGGACCTGGTGGGGCGGGTGGAGGTGTCCTCGTTCCACGACGCGGCGGTCGCCGAGATCGCCCGGCTGGTACCGGGCGTGCGTACGGCCCTGGTCGCCGGCCGGTACGGCACGGACGTGGTGGAGCGCGCGGTGGCGGTGGGCGCGGCGACCCTGTGCCTGAACATCCGCCGGATCACCCTGGAGATCGTCGAGCACGCGCGCGCGTCCGGGTTGCGGATCTTCGGCTGGGTGGTCAACACCCAGGAACACCTGCGGCTGGTCCGCGCGCTGGAGCTGGACGGCGCGACCACCGACTATCCCGACATCAAGCGCACCGGCCGCTTCACGGCCTGACGCGCGCCGCCGGTGCTCAGCCCAGCTGCTTGACCAGCAGCTCGAACCGGAGGTCGTCGCGCTGCGGGATGCCGAAGCGCTCGTCGCCGTACGGGAACGGCGTCATCCGTCCCGTACGGCGGTAGCCGCGGCGCTCGTACCAGGCGATGAGGTCCTCGCGCACCGAGATGACCGTCATGTGCATCTCCGTGGCCCCCCAGGTCGCGGCGGCCCGGCGCTCGGCCTCCGCTATGACGGTCTTGCCGAGTCCCGCGCCCTGGAGTTCCGGGCTGACCGCGAACATGCCGAAGTAGGCGTGCGCGCCGCGGTGTTCGAGCTGGCAGCAGGCGACGATCCGGCCGTCCTGCTCGACCGTCAGCAACCGGCTGTCGGGCGACTTGATGATCTCCAGCACGCCCTCGGGGTCGGTCCGCTGCCCCTCCAGGATGTCCGCCTCGGTGGTCCACCCGGCCCGGCTGGCGTCCCCGCGGTAGGCCGACTCGACCAGCGCGACGAGGGCGTCGACGTCGGCGTCCGTGGCGTCCCGGAAGACGAGTCCGGTGGCGGCGGTGTCCATGGGGCGTTCTCCGATCTCGGGCGTGGCTCGGGCTGGTCCGAGGGTAACCCTGCCACTAGGCTCCGCCTGCATGGTGCACGTTCTCAGCAGCCGGACGCTTCTGCGGCCCACCGACCCCGAACGTTCCCGTGCCTTCTACGGCGGACAGCTCGGCCTCTCCGTCTACCGGGAGTTCGGCGAGGGCTCCGAGCGCGGCACGGTCTACTTCCTCGGCGGCGGCTTCCTGGAGGTCTCCGGCCGCTCCGACACCCCGCCCTCCCCCGCCGTACGGCTCTGGCTCCAGGTGGCGGACGCCTCGGCCGCGGCCGGGGAACTGCGGGCCAAGGGCGTGGAGATCGTACGGCCGCCGGTCCGGGAGCCCTGGGGCCTGATCGAGATGTGGATCGCCGACCCGGACGGCGTCCCGATCGTCCTGGTGGAGATCCCGGCGGACCATCCCCTGCGGTACCGCCCGGGGATCTAGCCCGCGGCCGTCGCTGCCCGGGGGGCCGGGCGATATCCCCGCCGGGGCATGGCCGGGCTTCCCCTCATGCCCGACGTACGACCGGTCCCGGCGAGTGCTGGAGGTCGGCTGCGACCCCGCCGGGACCGCGGCCGCTTCGCTCTACCAGGGAGAGCGGCCCTCGAGGCCGGTGAGCAGCTCGGAGAGGAGGGAGGCCACTTCGTGCTGGGCGTCGGGGGTGAGGACGGACAGTACGGCCGTCTCGTAGGCGAGTTGCTCGGGGAGGATGCCGTCGACGAGGTCGCGGCCGGCATCGGTGAGCCGGACGTGCGCGACCCGGCGGTCCCGGGTGTCGCCACGCCGTTCGACCAGTCCGCGCTCCGTCAGCTGCTTGAGCCGCTTGGTCACGGCGGCCCCCGAGGAGAAGGTCTCCCGGGCCAGTTCCCCCGGCGTCAGCTCGTGGCCGGTGCGGCGCAACGCGCCCAGCAGGTCGAACTCGGCTCGGCTGAGCCCGGCCCGGCGCAGCGGCGCGTCCTCGGCCTGCTGGAGGAGCGCGGCACAGCGGTTGATCCGGCCGATGATCTCCATGGGCCCGGTGGGCAGCTCCGGGTGGACGGCGCGCCACTGCCGGACGACGGCGGCGACCGTGTCGCCGCGCGCCGTGTCGGTGTGCGCGGTGTCGGTGCCGGATGCCCCGCCGCCGGCTGCCGGTGCGCCGTTCGTCGCCGTCATGGCCTGGTGTCCTCCGTCGTGCTGTCCGGGTCGCGGCCTGCGACCGCCCGCGCCTGGACCGGTGCGTGGTCCTGCGGTACGAGGCCCTGGCGCCGTACCGTCGCCGCGAGCGTACGGTGTCCGGACTGTTCGGTGCGCACGACCCGCTCCGTGGGCAGGGCGCGCTGCCACCACTCGCCGGCGGCGGCGTCGGCGACGGCGCGCAGCTCGACCAGGGCGGCGGCGAGGGTGCGGCGGGCGGTCTCCAGGGCGCGGGGCGAGGGGTCCGGTTCGGCGAGCAGCCGGGCGGCGCTCTCCCGGGCGCGGTCCGCCGCGGTCAACGCGTGGTCCAGGCGTTCTCCGGCGCGCCGGTTGGTGACGACGACGGCGGCGAGGAAGCCGGCCACGGCACCCACGAGGGTGTCCCCGACCCGCTCGGTGATCAGCTCGGCCGGGTTCTGGGCGCGGGCGAACTCGGTGATGAGCAGGGCCATCGGGGTGACGCAGACGGTGCCGAGCCAGTAGTTGCGGCCGATGAGCGCCTCGGCGCCGAAGTTGAGGGCGAGGCAGCACAGCACCAGGGCGGCCGGGTGGACCCGGGTGAGCGGGACGAGGGCGGCGAAGGCGAGCACTCCGACGAGGTTGCCCACGACCCGCTGGACGCACCGGCTCCAGGTGAGGGTGACATTGGCCTGGTAGAGGGAGGCGGCGGTGACCAGCGCCCAGTAAGGGCGGCCGACGCCGAGCGCGAGGGAGGCGTAGCCGGCGAGCGCGCAGCCGGTCGCGGTGCGTGCGGCGAGCGGCGCGAGCGGGGCGAGGCGGCGCCGCAACGGCGGCCGGGGGGTGGCGAGTTCGATGTCGACGCCGAGGAGTTCGGCCGCCGCCTCGGCCGGGATCCCGACGCCGGGGACCGGGCCGGTGCCGCGCAGGGCGCGGGCCCAGGCGCGCAGTCGTGCGGGGTCGGTGTCGGCGGGTGCGGCGAGGGCCACCTCGGCGCGGACCAGGAGCCGTTCGAGGGCGCGGCGGGTGCGGTCGGGCCGGGGGCCGGCGGCGAGCAGCGCCTGCCAGGCGGCGTGCACGGCGGCGGCGCTCGCGGCGCGGGCCCGGGCGTGACCGTCGCCGGTGCCGGTGCCGGTGCCGGCGTCGGTGCCGTGGGTGGCGGCGTACGCGGCGACGGCGTTCAGGGCCTGCGCGGTGGCGCGGCGCTCCGGGCCGTGCGGGCGGAGCAGTCCGGGTGCCATGCCGATGAGCCAGGCCCAGGCTCCGGCGGCCAGGGCCAGCCCGAGGTGCCCGGGAATCCCGCCGAGGGTCTGGGGTGCGAAGAGCGCGGCGGAGCTGATGAAGGTGAGCACCACATGGCCGGGCGGGCCGATCCGGGTGGCGTCGCACACGGTCTTCTGTACGGCGGCCAGCAGGGCGCCTACGGCGACGAGGACGACGGCGTCGCTGGTGAGCGAGGCGGCGAGCAGGGCGACGGCGAGGCCGCCGACCATGCCGAGCACCACCCAGACGAGGGTGCGTGCCCGGGCGGCGTAGGGCCGGTTGTGGGCGTACAGCGCGCACAGCGACCCGGCCATCGTGTACATGGCGAGGTCGAGACGGCCGAGTGCGAGCAGGGCCAGGTTCGGCGGGGCGACGGCGGCGACCACGCTCAGGGCGGGTTTGAACCAGATGTCGGCGGGCCGGCCGAGCCGGAGGGCTCCGGCGAGCGGAAGTCGGTGGGGGGTAGCACTGCTCATGCTATTAATTTAACAGGTGT
Organism: Streptomyces sp. NPDC127190; assembly: GCF_042672505.1. Taxonomy (NCBI): domain Bacteria; kingdom Bacillati; phylum Actinomycetota; class Actinomycetes; order Kitasatosporales; family Streptomycetaceae; genus Streptomyces; species Streptomyces sp. NPDC127190. The sequence goes on along the minus strand of NZ_JBHXVE010000006.1, from coordinate 202,508 downwards.
TTTACTCGTGAAGCATCACGCGCTCCCGGCGGGGTGCGCTCCGCCGAGTGCCCCCTGTGTACACCCGTGCGCTCGGGTGCGCTCTGCGCCGCCCGGGCATGGCATCCCTCGACCGACCGTCCAGCGTCGAGCGGGGAGGTGCGCGTGCACGGACCGGTTCCGGCCGCCTGGCTGCTGGTCGCCCTGTGCGCGGCGACCGGGGCGTACTGTCTGCTGCGGATGCGCAGCAGCGTCGAGGAGCAGCGCCGGGCCGCGGGCGGCGAGGCGCTGATGGGCTTCGGGATGGCCGCGATGGCGATACCGGCCGCGGTGTTCACTCCCCCGGGCTGGGCGTGGCCGGCGTACGCGGCCGTGTTCGGCGCGGCGGCACTGCACGCGCTGTGGACCGCGCGCAGCAGCCCGCACCATCTGCACCATCTGGTCGGGGCGGCGGCGATGGTCTACATGGCGGCGGCGATGGCCGCGCAGCCGCCCGCCGCCCACCATGTGCACGGCGGGACCGGGGTGCCGCTGGTCACCGGTGCGCTCCTGGTCTACTTCACGGCGTACGTGCTGTGTTCCGGCGCCCGCCTGGTACCGGCCGCGGCCTCCGCCGGCGGGACGGCGGACCGGCGCTGGGGCGACCGCCCGGAGCTGGCGCGGGCGTGCCGGCTGTCGATGGGGATCGGCATGGTCGCGATGCTGCTCACGATGTGAGTTCCCGGCCGGGCTTGCCGTCGTTGCCTGCGTCACTTCGCGGCCGGGGACCGTACCGCCGGGCGGCCGCCCGCTCGTAGGGTGCTGCCCATGATGGTCCCCGTGACCCTGCTGCTGCTCGGCGCCCTCACCGCCGTCGTCGCCCCGCGGCTGCTCGCCCGGGCCGACTGGCCGGACCGTGAGCCCGTCGTCGCCCTCTGGGTGTGGCAGTGCGTCGTGGCGGCCGTGCTGTTGTGCTGCGCGCTGTCGATGACGTTGAGCGCGGCGGCGGCCTGGCAGGCGGTGCGCGGGCATCTGTTCGCCACGGCTCCGCCCGCGGTGGTGGACGCGTACGCCCTCGGTACGGCCGGCACCTGGGCCGCGGCCACCGCCCTGCTGCTCGCCTGCGGCGGGTTGTGGAGCCTTGCGATGCTGGTCCGCGAGGTCGTACGGGCCCGGGCGCGGTCGCAGGCCAGGCGGGCCGAACTGCGTTTCATGGCACCGCTGTTGCCGGGCGAGGAAGCGGCGGGCGGCCGGCTGCTGGTGCTGGAGGGTGAGCGCCCGGACGCCTGGTGGCTGTCCGGCGCAGCGCCCCGGCTGGTCGTCACCACGGCCGCGCTGCGCCGCCTGAAGGGGCGTCAACTGGACGCCCTGCTCGCCCATGAGCAGGGGCACGCACAGGCCCGGCACGACTGGCTGCTGCACTGCTCGGCCGCGCTGGCGGGCGGCTTTCCGCAGGTGCCGGTGTTCGCGGCGTTCCGCGACGAGATGCACCGGCTGGTCGAGCTGGCCGCCGACGACACGGCCTCACGCCGCTTCGGCCGGCTGACCACCGCCCTCGCCCTGGTCGAACTCAACGAGGAGCGGGGCGTGTTCGGCCCGGTGCCGACCCCGCAGGCCCACGTCCCCCACCGCGTCCACCGGCTGCTGGCTCCCCCGGAGCGGCTCCCGGCACTGCACCGGCTACGGCTGACGGCGGTCGCCGCGCTGGTACCGGCGGTCCCGGTCGTGGTGGCGCTGGTCCCGGGGCTGCGCGCACTGGGCTGACCGCGGAAGGCCACCCGCCGCCCGGACGTGTTCGGCGCGCTGCTGGTGGCGCCCGGCCGTGATGATGCACGAGTGGCGCGGGCGGACCGGACGGAACTGCCGCCGGGCCATCCGGATAGAGTCCGGACCATGACCGCCGTACTCTTCGACTTCTCCGGGACGCTGTTCCGCGTCGAGTCCACCGAATCCTGGCTGCGTGCCGCGCTCGACGACACGGGTGTCACCCTGAGCGAGCCCGAACTGGCGGCGGCCGCAGAGGCGTTGGAGGCGGCCGGTGCGCTGCCGGGCGGTGCCGAGCCGGTGCGGCTGCCGGCCGAGCTGGCCGGTGTCTGGGCGGTGCGGGACGAGAGCGCGGAGGCGCACCGGGCCGCCTACACGGGCCTGTCCCGCCTGGTTCCGCTGCCCGATCCCGCCCTGCACGACGCGCTGTACGAGCGGCATATGTCGCCCTCGGCGTGGACGCCGTACCCGGACGCCGGGAAGGTGCTGCGGACGCTGCGCGAGCGGGGCATCGGCGTCGGGGTCGTCAGCAACATCGCCTGGGATCTGCGGCCGGTCTTCCGCGAGCACGGGCTCGACGCGTATGTGAACGCCTATGTGCTGTCGTACGAGTACGGGGTGCAGAAGCCGGATCCGCGGCTGTTCTCCGCCGCCTGTGCGGCGCTTGACGCCGATCCGCGGCAGGTGCTGATGGTCGGCGACAACAGGCCGGCGGACGGCGGTGCGACTGCGCTCGGCTGCCGTGTGCACTTCGTGGACCATCTGCCGGTCTCCCACCGGCCCGACGCCCTGCTCCCGGTGCTGGACCTGGTCGGCTGACGAGTCGGCAATTGGCGGAGCATGGCGGCGTGTTCGCGTATTTTCCGGTCCCGCCAGGGTGTGCGCCGTCCGTCTGAGACGATCCCCCGTGTCGTCCCAGACGGACGGCAGCTCTCGACAGGCCTCGCCCATGGCGGTGCCTGGTGCGTTGAGTATAGTTGGCTGGCAGCCAGTCAACGCAGGAGTTACAGGATGTCCCCGCGCAGCGCCTCAGTCAATGAAGAGTTGCGGCGGCGTTCCCGGGAGCGGCTGTTGCAGGCCGCCGTGGAGCTGGTCGACGAGCGCGGGTTCGAGGCCACGACGCTCGGCGACATCGCGGACCGGGCCGGTTCTGCGCGTGGTCTGGTGTCGTACTACTTCCCCGGCAAGCGCCAGTTGGTGCAGTCCGCGGTGCACCGGCTGATGCATCGCACGCTGGAGGAGGCTCTGGAGCGGGAGCCGCGCACGGAGGACGGGCGGGAGCGGCTGGCCCGGGCCATCGACGCGATCCTGGGCCTGGCCCGCGACCGCCCGGTGCTGATGCGCCAGCACATGGCGGGGCTGCTCCAGGCGGAGGGGTTCGTGCAGTGTCCGGAGCAGCAGCGGCTGGCCGAACTGCTCAGTGACACCGTCGCCCGGTACGGCTCCGCGGAGGTGGTGGTGGACTACCCGCTGCTGCGGGCCCTGTTGATGGGTGCGGTGTACTCGGCGCTGGTGCCGGGCGTGCCGATGCCCGTCCCGGCCCTGCGCGCCGAGCTGTTCCAACGGTACGGTCTGGACTGGGAGTCGGGCGCGCCGCCGGAGAGCGAGCGGGGCGCGGACGGCCGGGAGCGGGATCTGTCCCGGTTCTTCGCCACGGAGGAGCAGCCGGAATCCCGGCCCTGAAATCCCCTCTCCAGCAGCGCGCGTGACGTGGAGTCAGGTAACCCGCGTCCCGCGCCTGGGAGATCAGCCGGAGGGAACGCCGGCGGCTGTGCCCCGTCGCGTGCATCACGGCGAGCACGGGGTCGACGCCCTCGTCCTGCGCGGCGCGGTACTCCTGCGCCACCGGCCAGCGCCCCTCGATCCCGCGCGGCCAGGACGGCCGCGCGCCCCGCGCGCCCTCGTGCACAGCGCGGGCCGGGCCCTGACGTCCTCGATGGAGACCCGGCCCTCGTGCACCACGGCCAGGGGATGCTTCCAGCACACGGGCAACGTAACCGCATGATCAGATTCCCTGGCATTCCATACGAAGACACGCTTTCGGATCACCCCGCCGGCCTCTGCCCCCCGCGGGCCCGCCGGTGCCATGCTGGAACCGTCCGGACACCATCCCCTCGGGCAGGGAGTACCGCTGTGCTGCGTGTCGCCGTCGTCGGTTCCGGGCCGAGCGGGTGTTACACCGCCCAGAGCCTGGTGCAGGAAGATCCAGGGGTCCACGTGGACGTGCTGGACCGGCTGCCGTGTCCGTACGGCCTGGTCCGCTACGGCGTCGCCCCGGACCACGAGAAGATCAAGTCCCTCCAGGGCAGTCTGCGCACAGTGCTGGAGCACGACCGGGTGCGGTTCCTCGGCGGACTCCGGGTGGGCGGGCCCGGCGGAGTCCCGGTGGCGTTGCTGCGCCGGCTGTACCACGCGGTGGTGTACTGCGTGGGCGCCGCCGGCGACCGACGGCTCGGCATTCCCGGCGAGGAGCTGCCAGGCAGCTGGTCGGCGACCGAGTTCGTGTCCTGGTACAGCGCGCATCCGGACGCCGGGGCCACCGATTTCCTGCGCGGGGTGCGTTCCGCGGTGGTGATCGGCGTCGGCAATGTGGCGGTGGACGTCGCCCGGATGCTGGTGCGTGCCGCGGCGGAGCTGCGGCCGACGGACATGCCGCAGGCGGCCCTGGACGCGCTGGCGGCGAGCGCCGTCACGGAGGTGCACATGGTGGGCCGGCGCGGTCCGGTCCAGGCCCGCTTCACCACCAAGGAGCTGCGCGAGCTGGGCGGGCTGGCGGACTGCCAGATGCACGTGGACCGGGACGAGTTGATGCGGGAGCCGGTCGATCCGGCCGCGCTGCCCGCCGTGCAGCGGCGCAATCTGGAGGTGCTGCGCGGCTGGGCGGACCGGCCGCCCGCGCCGGCCGCCCGGCGGATCGGCGTGCGGTTCTTCCTGCGGCCCGTGGCCCTGCTCGCGCAGGACGGCCGGGTGGGGGCCGTACGGTTCGAACGGACCGCGCCGGACGGGCACGGCGGGGTCACCGGCACCGGCCGGTACGAGGAACTGCCCGCACAGCTGGTGCTGCGCTCGGTGGGCTATCGCGGGCTGCCGCTGGAGGGGCTGCCGTTCGACCCGGAGCGCGGCACCGTGCCGCATGTGGGCGGGCGGGTCGTGCGCGACGGAGTGCCCGTGCCCGGCGAGTACGTCGCCGGGTGGATCAAGCGCGGCCCGACCGGTGTCATCGGCACCAACCGGCCCTGCGCCAAGGAGACGGCGGCCTCGCTGCTCGCGGACGCGGACGCCCTCGCCCGCGCGGCGGTGCCGGCGGATCCCGTGGCGGCACTGCGGGCGGCCGGGTTCGATCCGGTGCCGTGGAGCGGCTGGCTGGCGATCGAGCGGGCCGAGGCGGAGCTGGGGGCCCGGCTGGGGCGGGGCGTGGTCAAGCTGGCCGACTGGGACACGCTCCTGGCGGCGGCCCGGCCGGCGTGACGGGCGCGGAACCGCCCCAGCCGTCGATGGGCATGACACAGACCGGCAACAGCGCCGAAATCAACAAACTGTTCATGGCCTCTACGGTCTCGTCCTGTCCGGATGCCACTCCCCGCCCACCGCTGATGGAGACCCCATGGCCACGACCGCAGACGTGCACCCCGTCGACGAGATACCCCCGGTACGCCGGCTCGCCGCCTTCGGGCTCCAGCATGTGCTCGCGATGTATGCGGGCGCCGTCGCCGTCCCGCTGATCGTGGGCGGTGCGATGAAGCTGTCGCCCGCCGACCTGGCATACCTGATCACCGCCGATCTTCTGGTGTGCGGCATCGCCACGCTGATCCAGTGCGTGGGGTGCTGGCGGTTCGGGGTACGGCTGCCGGTCATGCAGGGCTGCACGTTCGCCGCGGTGTCCCCGATGGTGCTCATCGGGACGACGGGCGGCGGACTGCCCGCGATCTACGGCGCGGTGATCGTGGCCGGGCTCGCGATCATGCTGCTCGCACCGGTCTTCGGCCGGCTGCTGCGCTTCTTCCCACCGCTGGTGACCGGCACGGTGATCCTCGTCATCGGGGCCTCACTGCTGCCCGTCGCGGGCAACTGGGCGGCGGGCGGGGCGGGCTCCCAGGACTTCGGGGCGCCGAAGAACCTGGCGCTGGCCGCCTTCGTGCTGCTGGTGGTGCTGGCCGTGCAGCGGTTCGCGCCCCCCTCGCTCGCCCGCGTCGCCGTCCTGATCGGCATCGCGGTGGGTCTCGCGGTCGCGGTGCCGTTCGGGTTCACCGACTTCAGCGGGGTCGGGGACGCGGACTGGGTCGGGGTCAGCACGCCGTTCCACTTCGGGGTGCCGCGCTTCAGGGTGTCCGCGATCGTGTCCATGCTGGTGGTCGCACTGGTCTCCATGACCGAGACGACCGGTGACCTGATCGCCGTCGGCGAGCTGACCGAGCGCCCGGTCGAGCCGCACTCACTCGCCGACGGGCTGCGCGCGGACGGTCTGTCGACGGTGCTCGGCGGGGTGTTCAACACCTTTCCGTACACGGCGTACGCGCAGAACGTGGGCCTCGTCGGCATGACCCGGGTGCGCAGCCGCTGGGTGGTCGCGGCGGCCGGCGGGATCCTGGTGCTGCTCGGGCTGCTGCCCAAGCTGGGCGCGGTGGTCGCGGCGATCCCGGCGCCGGTGCTCGGCGGGGCCGGTCTGGTGATGTTCGGGACGGTCGCGGCGAGCGGGCTGCGGACCCTGGCCCGGGTCGACTTCGCGGGCAACCACAATCTGACGGTGGTGGCCGTGTCGGTGGCGATCGGGCTGCTGCCGGTGGGCGTGCCGACGGTCTACGCGCGGTTCCCGGACTGGTTCCAGACGGTGATGAACAGCGGCATCAGCGCGGGCTGCCTGTCGGCGATCGTACTCAACCTGCTCTTCAACCACCTTCCGGCGCGCGGTGGTTCAGAGATCCTCACCGAGCCGGGAGGCCTCTCGGCCGGCGGCGGCGAGCAGGCTGTCCAGCAGGCCAGGGAAGAGGCCGTCTAGATCGTCCCGACGCAGGCCGTTCATCTTGGCCGTGCCCCGGTAGACCTGCCGTATGACCCCGCTCTCGCGCAGCACCCGGAAGTGGTGCGTGCAGGTGGACTTGGTCACCGGCAGGTCGAAGTACGAGCAGGCCAACTCGGTCTCGCACACGGCCAGTTCGCGTACGATCCGCAGCCGCACCGGGTCGGCGAGCGCGTGCAGCACCGCGTCCAGCCGGATCTCGTCGCACGCCGGGTGCGGCAGCTCGCGGCCGATGGTGGCGGTGTCGGGCACGGCGACTGCCTTTCGTCACGGGAGGGCTCTTCGGTTGCGACCATTGTACGAGAGCGGTCGTAGTTTGACATCTCTCGTAGTACGAGCACTATCGTATGAGCGATCCCAGCGGTCCCGTGACGAATGGAGTCGTCGTGAGCGCGCTCTTCGAGCCCATCACCCTGCGAGAGACCACCATCCCCAACCGGGTGTGGATGCCCCCGATGTGCCAGTACTCGGCCGCTCCCGAGGGCCCGCTCACCGGCGCGCCGACGGACTGGCACTTCGCGCACTACGCGGCGCGGGCCGCCGGCGGCACCGGCCTGATCATCGTCGAGGCCACCGCCGTGTCGCCGGAGGGCCGGATCTCCCCCTACGACCTGGGCCTGTGGAACGACACCCAGGTGGAGGCGTTCCGCCGGATCACCCGCTTCCTCGCCGGCCAGGGCGCCGTCCCGGCCATCCAGCTCGCGCACGCGGGGCGCAAGGCGTCCACGGAGCGGCCCTGGAAGGGCGGCGCTCCGGTCGGCCCGGAGGCGCACGGCTGGCAGCCGGTCGCCCCGAGCGCGGTGCCCTTCGCCGAGGGCCACCCGGTGCCGGCCGAGCTGACGGTCGATCAGATCCAGGAGATCACCGGCCAGTTCGCGGCCGCGGCCCGCCGGGCACTCGCCGCCGGGTTCGAGGTCGTCGAGATCCACGGCGCCCACGGCTATCTGATCAGCGAGTTCCTCTCGCCGTACTCCAACCGGCGCACGGACGCCTACGGCGGCTCGTACGAGAACCGCACCCGCTTCGCCCTCGGCGTCGTCGACGCCGTACGGGAGGTGTGGCCCGAGGACAAGCCGGTCCTCTTCCGCATCTCGGCCACCGACTGGCTCCAGGACGGCGGCTGGACCACCGAGGACACGGTGCGCTTCGCCCGTGACCTGCACGCCCACGGCGTCGACCTGCTGGACGTCTCCAGCGGCGGCAATGTCGCACGCGTCGAGATCCCCACCGGCCCGGGCTACCAGGTGCCGTTCGCCGCCCGGGTGAAGGCCGAGACCCCGCTGCCGGTCGGCGCGGTCGGTCTGATCACCGAGGCGGAACAGGCCGAGAAGATCCTGGCCAACGGCGAGGCCGACGTGGTGCTCCTCGGCCGCGAGCTGCTCCGCGACCCCTCCTGGGCCCGCCGCGCAGCCCGCGAACTGGGCGCACAGGTGCGGGTGCCGGACCAGTATCTGCGGTCGGTCTGAGGTTCGCCGGGCCTGGAGCTGCCCGCCTGCCGACCGGCCGAAGCGGGGGCCGGTCGGCAGGCGGGCAGCAGATGGGCGTCAGCTGGGGAGCAGGCGGGTGATCGTCTGCTCCAGGCGGGGCAGGGAGCGGTGACTCGCCAGGGCCAGGGCGATGGCCGCGACCACCCCGGTCCAGGCGACCGGGCCCAGCGGGGTGCAGCCGACGGCGTAGCTCACGCCCGGGATCTGTACCGCCGCGACCAGCGCCGCGGCCGAGCCCAGGCAGGTGAGCTGCACCAGCCGGCTGTCGGGCCGGTCCAGCCAGGTCTGCACCAGCTGGGTGCCGACCACCCCGCACAGCGCCATCGTGCTGGAGCGGCGTGCGGTGCCCGGCGTGAACCGGCCGATCAGCCAGGCCGTCACCGCACCCAGACAGGTGGTGAGCGCCCGGTGCCGGATCTGCCGCAGCAGGGGGTCACCGAGGACGGCGGAGGCGTCCTCCGGCGATCCGGTGCGCCGGAGCGCGCCGGGCTCGTCGTCCTTCTCGGTCACCGCGACCGCCATCGACGGGAAGAGGTCGGTGAAGAGGTTCACCATGAGCATCTGCCGGGTGGACAGCGGGGACCGGCCGGACAGCAGCGTGCCGAGGATGCCGAAGCCGACCTCGCCGCCGTTGCCGCCGATCAGGATGGCGATGGCGTCGGCGACGCTGTGCCAGAGGGCCCGGCCCTCGCCGACCGCGTCGATCAGGACGGTCAGATCGTCGTCGGTGAGGACGATGTCGGCGGCGTTGCGCGCGGCGGCCGAACCGCGCGCGTTGATGCCGACCCCGATGTCGGCGGCACGGATGGCCGCGGCGTCGTTGGCGCCGTCACCGACCATGCCGACGACCCGGCCCGCGTCCCGCAGCGCCTCCACGACCTGGAGCTTCTGCTCGGGCGCCACCCGCGCCACCACGCCCGCGTCGCGGAGCATCCGGGCCCTGGCCGCCCGGTCCGCCGCCGCCAGCTCGTCCCCGGTGACCACGACGGTGTCCTCGGGCCAGCCCAGTTCGGCGGCGATCGCCCGCGCGGTCTGCGGATGGTCACCGGTGAGCATGACCGGTCGTACGCCTGCCTCGGTCAGGCCCTCCACCAGCGCCGTGGACGTCTCGCGCGGTACGTCGGACAGCGCCAGCAGTCCGGTGAACTCCAGGTCCCGCAGCGGCTCTTCGAGTACGTCGTCCTCCTGCTCGCCCGCACCGAGCCGCCGTTCGGCCACCGCCAGCACCCGCAGGCCGCCGCCCGCCAGGGCATGGGCCGCCTCCGAGGCGTGCGCGGGCAGACCGGCGCAGGCGGGCAGCACGGTCTCCGGGGCACCCTTGACGACGAGCACCGCCGGCCCGTCCCCGGCGCGTCCGACAGCGGCCGCGTATCCGCGCGCCGCCTCGAACGGCAGGTCCGCGAGCTGGGTCCAGTCGGGGTCCGGGCCCGCCGCGGCCAGCACGGCCTCGTCGGTGGCGTGCACCGGCCGGTCGGCGCCGCTGTCGACCTGGGGGCAGGCGCGGGCCGCGGCGCGGATCGTGGCCGCCGACCCGGTGTCGTCCGCGCGGTGGACGGTGCCCTCCGCGTCGGCGGTGCGGACCAGGCGCAGCCGGTTCTCGGTGAGTGTGCCGGTCTTGTCGAAGCAGACGGTGTCCATGCGGCCCAGCGCCTCCAGCGTGCGCGGGGTGCGGACGAGGACGCCGTCGCGGCTCAGCCGGCGGGCCGCCGCGAGCTGGGCGACCGTCGCCACCAGGGGCAGGCCCTCGGGTACGGCGGCCACCGCCACCGCCACTCCCCCGCTGACCGCCTCCCGGATCGGGGTGCCGCGCAACAGTGCCAGACCGGTCACCGCGGCCCCGCCCGCCAGCGTCAACGGCAGTGCCTGCCGCGTGAGTTCCTGCAACCTGGCCTGCACCCCGCCGGCCGGAGGCGTGCGCGAGGCGAGATGGACGGCGCGCGCGGCCTCGGTGCGGTCCCCGGTGTCGACCACGACGGCCCGGGCCTGGCCCGCCACCACGGTGGTGCCCTCGAAGACCATGCAGCGCCGGTCGGCGACCGGGGCGTGCGGGGTGGGATCCGTCTGCTTCTCCACCGGCAGCGACTCGCCGGTCAGCGCGGACTCGTCGACCTCCAGGCCGTCCTGCCACAGCAGGCGGGCGTCGGCGGGCACCACGTCGTCGCCCTTGAGGTAGATCATGTCCCCGGGTTCCAGCCGGCCCGCCTCGACCGTGCGGGTGCCGCCCGCGGGTGCCTCGGCCGACGGCGGTACGACCCGGGCCTTGCGCTTCTGCTCCGCGACCAGCCCGGACAGCGCCCGCTCGGCGCGCATCCGCTGGAAGCCGCCGACCAGCGCGTTCAGATCGAGGGCGCCGACGACGAGCAGGGCGTCCACGACGGAGCCGAGGATCGCCGACGCGGCCGAGCCGACGGCCAGCACCGGGGTGAGCGGGTCGTGGAGCTCGCCGCGCACGGCCGCGCCCAGCCGGTAGGACCAGCGCGCGGGCGCCGCGGCCGGATGCCGGGAGATTCCGGCGGCCACCGCACGGACCCGGCCGGTCAGCTCCTCCCAGGGGGTTGCCTCGGCAACGGGCTCGTGCGCGAGCCGGTCCTGGGCCTCCTCGGGGTCCAGTTCGTGCCAGTGGACGCGCGGACGCGGATGCGGGGCGCGGGCCGCCGCCACGCCGAGCGCGGCCCGGGTGCCGGACAGCAGGGCGGAGGCGGCGCCGAGGTCCACGGGAGCGTGCCGCAGCCCCGGCAGCGCGGCCCACCGGCCCCGCCCGCGCCCGGACTCGCCGACCGCCACGAGCAGGCCCGACAGGGCGGCGCCGGAGCGGGCCAGGGTCTGCGACCGCCGGCCGACCGCGCGGGCGGCGGGGATCGCGGTCAGCACCCGCCACACGTCGGGCAGACCGTGCAGGGCGAGCAGGTCGGCGCCCCAGACGACCGCGCCGTCGCGGTCCGTGAGGGCGAGGGCGATGTCGCTGCCGCTCAGGGCGGCCAGCACGTCGTGCTCGTCGGCGCCGCGCACCCGGGCGACCGTCAGCACGGCGCCCGACTCGCCGCGCGCCTCGTAGACCACGTCGTCCAGCGGGCGACGGGCGTCGACGACCTGGTCGGCCAGGCCGGTGAAGTCCTCCAGCGCGGGATCGTCCACGACCACGACGCGCAGTCCTGCCCGGCGGGCCGCGTCCAGCACGGGTTCGGTCCACGGGTCCGCCTCGCCGTCGTCGGTGCGCAGCGCACCGGCGTGCAGGACGACCGTGCCGGCCAGCTCCAGCTGGCGCAGCCGCTCCGGGGACCGCACGAGCACGCCGGTGCGGGCGAGCGCCCCGCTGAGTACGGCGTGGAAGGCGGCGGGGCCGTAGCGGGCGGCCTTGGGCGAGCCGGCCAGCACCGCCTCGGCGGCCTCGGCGCCGTTGTGTTTGACCAGCAGGGTGGCCGCCGCGCCCAGCACGCTCCCGGCAGACGCGTGGGCGGCGTACTCCTGGGCCGGGGACTCGCGCAACGGCGGGCGGGGCGTGGCCGGGGCGGGAAGGCTGAGCCGGTCGGGTGCGCACAGCCGGTCGTGCACCGTGTCGAAGGCGGCGGCGCGGGCGACCGTCTCGGCGACCTGGCAGGCGCGCAGGGCGCCGTCGAGCACCAGGGAGGTCGGGGTCTGGCCGGCGCCGTGCACGGCGGCGTTCGCGCAGGCCAGGGCGAGGTCCATCGCGGAGTCCCCGAGCCGGGCGCCGAGCCAGGAGCGAAAGCGCGGGTTCTCCCGCAGCAGCGTGACGACCGCGGTCACCATCCGGGGCGAGGGCGGCAGCCGCAGCGTGTACGCCGTGACGGCGACGGCGATGCCGACCCCGTCGGCGGCGAGGGTGGCCACCGCGGCGCGCACCCCGGCCGGGTCGGCCGGATGCGTGGTCTCCTCCACGTCCCCGCCGGCCAGCACGAGTCCGTGCCGCTCGGCCAGCTCGGCGGCGTGCGCCACGGCCCGGTCGGCGGCTTCTTCGCCGGTCGCCGTCACCACGAGACGTGCCAGTCCCTCGTCCCAGTAGGAGACCAGCACGTCCGGGTGTTCGGCCAGCGTCTCGGCCACCCGGCGGGCCAGGTGTGCGGTGCCGCCGGCGGCGCGCACGCGGTCGTGTTCCACCGGGCGCAGGGCGAGATGGGCGCGGGCGCCGGCGCGCCAGTGTTCTCCGGCGCCGGGGCGCGCGTTGCGGGCGACCCGCGCCACGCGTACGGCGGTGTCCGCGCCGCGCACTCCGGCGCGGGCCGTTCCTGCCGCCACGCCGGCGGCCGCGCCGATGGCGGGCGCCGCCGCCCGGGCGAGCAGTCGCGGCGCCGCGGGCAGCAGGCGAGCGGGGGCCGTCAGCAGACCGAGCACGGCAGCCTCCTCAGAGAGTCGTACGCCCCGGCCGCGCCGTCGGCCCGAGCGGACCGGTGACGCCCCGGGGGTGTGCTTCGTCGGCGGACCGGTCGGAACCGGCCGAGGGGGCGGACCCGCCGCCGGGGGGAGCCTCGGCCGTACCCGACCTGAGTGCGGCGGTGCCGAGGTCGTGCGGCGGTTCGGCCGCGGCCTCGCCGCCGGCGGGCTCCGCGCGGCCCTCCTCCACCCGGCGGTCGCCGACCGCCACGGGCCCCGGCGGCTCGGCCGCCGCCGGATCGCCTCCGGCCATGGACGGATCACCGCGGCTCGTGGATTCAGAGTCCCCTCTGCCCGGCGGGCTCGCAGGGCTCGCCGAGCCGGGATCCTCGGCGGTCATCCCGAAGGAGCCGGATCCGGTGCCCGCGGCCCGGTCGGGGGCGGGTCCGGGGCCCGCTTCGCCCTCCGTCGGATGGGCGGGGCGGGGCTGGGTGAGCCAGGCGACCGCCGCGCCGGTGAGGGCCACCGGCCACTCCACCACGCCTGCCGCGCCGAGCAGCCCGGCCCCGGCGTACACGGCCATACGCCGGCCGCGGGGCGAGACCGCGCCGACCTTGTCCAGGGTTTCCTCCGCGGCCCTGCTCACCGTCCCTGCGCCGGGCACCCTGCGCAGTACCGAGGCGGCGCCGCGCAGGGGCGCCGTGAGGACCGACGACGACTTCTGCTCAGCCATGACTCTCCTCGGGTGAGATCCACTTCCGTGCCCCCCGAGTGCCCGCGACCGCGCTGGTCATCCTCCCTTTCCCCAGGTAACCGCAGCACCCCCGCCCGCGCCACGCCGGGCCGCGCCGGCCCCGGGCCGGCAACGCCTCGCCGGCCCGGGGCTCGCCCTCAGGAACCCCTGGTGAACAGCTCCTCGGGGACGGTGTCGGCCAGCACCCGGTACCCCGCGGGGTTGAGATGCAGCCCGTCGCCGGACTGGAGGGCGGGCAGCAGCCGGTCCGGTGCCGAGGGGTCCCGTACCGCACGGTCGAAGTCGATCACCGCGTCGAAGTGGCCGGGCGTACGGATCCACGCGTTCACGCGCTGCCGCGCGGCCTCCCGCACGCCCGCCCCGTCGTCGTACAGGCCGTTCCCGCCGAACGGCGTGAGCGTGGCGCCGTAGACCCGGATGCCCTGGGCGTGGGCGCGGACGACGATCTGCCGGTACCCGGCGATGAGATCGTCGGTGAGGGTCTTCTGGGCCTCCGGGGTGGCCGCGGCGGTGCCGATGTCGTTGACGCCCTCGAAGAGGATCAGCCAGGAGACGCCGCTGCGGGAGAGGACGTCACGGTCGAGGCGGGCCAGGACGTTGGGGCCGAGTCCGTCGTTGAGGACGCGGTTGCCGCCGGCCGCCTGGTTGAGGACGGCGATGCCGGAGGTGGCGGTGCGGCGCTGGAGCCGGTCGAAGAACTGGTCCGGCCAGCGGTCGTTGCCGTTGGTCGTGGAGCCGCGGCCGTCGCTGAGCGAGTCGCCCACGACGGCGACCGCCCGGGTGCGGGCGGGTGACAGCACCTCGACGTCGCTCAGCAGATACCAGTGGTCGACGGCGGTGGCGTCCGGCAGGTCCTGGTCCTGGGTGTGGTCGCCGTGCACGAGGTACGAGGTGGTGCGCGAGCCGGGGTGCGAGGTCAGCGCGAGCGACGCCTGACCGCGCGCGGTGTACGCCGTCACGGTCAGCTCTGAACCGGGGCGCAGGGCGAAGTCGAGGTCGTCGGAGACCACCTGGGCGCCGACCGGGACGGTCGTGGCGGCCCGCCCGGCGAAGGTGACGGCCCGCACACTGCCGGGCTCGACCGCGCTGCTGCCGGCCTTGCCGCCCTGCGGGAGGGCCACGGTCACGGCGGTGAGCGGCAGCGGGGTGTCGCCGTAGGCGTTGGAGAACCGCAGCCGGATGCGCGGGCCGCCGGTGGTGACCCGCACGGTCTCCCGCAGGGTGGTGTCCACGAGGACCGACTTCTCGCCGGTGAACGGCGCGGGCGGCAGGTTGCCGGGTTCGGTGAGCTGGGGCATGGCGGTCCAGGTGTTCACCCAGTGCCTGCCCGCCTCCGGCGCGCCCGGCGCCGTCGCCGGGTGGTGCCGACCGCCGAACAGCGCGGTGAGCGCCGAGGAGGTCACGACGAGGGCCAGGGCGAGGACACAGGTGCTGAGGACGGAGGCGAGCGAGGCTCTGCCGGTCGGCTTCACGGGAACCTTCCTGGAGTCGGACAGGGCGTCAACGTGTGGTGCAGGCGGGCGCGGCGAGCAGCGGCCCGGCCGGGAGCAACAGGCATGGTGGCATGGACATGAACGTCATGGAAGCGCTCCCACGCACTTCTCCGTGGCTGGAAGCAGTTCTGCCCGAAACGTTGACCAGAAAGCGCTTGCCCCCTACCGTCCGTTCATAAGCGTGACCAACAGCCGCCCTCCTGGGCCCCCGCGCCACCGAGCCGCCCTGAACTGCGTTCCATATCACGTGCATGATTCACATGAGTGATTGACGCACACGACCGATCCCCCACTCGACAGGAAGGCATTCGGGACATGACCTCACGAGCGCTTCCACCCGTGCGTACGGGACGCGCCCCGCTGGGAGGCGTAGCCGCCCTCGGCCTCACAGTTGGCATGATCATGACCAGCGGCTCACCGGCGGGCGCGGCCACCTGGCCCACCGCCAACGGCAGCCAGGCGGTCACCAAGACCATCCCGGTCTCCGGCACCAAGGACTACGGGATGAAGCGCCTCTACGGCAGCGGAGACCTCGGAACCAGCGGCCAGAGCGAGGACCAGGACCCGATCCTGGACCTGGCTCCCGGGGCCGTGCTGAAGAACGTCATCATCGGCGCGCCCGCCGCGGACGGCATCCACTGCGAGGGCAGCTGCACGCTCCAGAACGTCTGGTGGGAGGACGTCGGCGAGGACGCCGCGACCTTCCGGGGCTCCTCGTCGTCCAACGTGTACACCGTCACCGGCGGCGGCGCGAAGGAGGCCGGCGACAAGGTCTTCCAGTTCAACGGCGCCGGCACGCTCAACGTGTCGAACTTCGCCGTCAAGAACTTCGGCAAGCTGGTCCGGTCGTGCGGCAACTGCACGACGCAGTACAAGCGCACGATCAACCTCAACACCATCGAGGCGACCTACAAGGGCGGCGCGCTGGTCGGCATCAACACCAACTACGGCGACCGCGCCACCCTGAGGAACATCACCATCGTCGGGGACGCGAGCCGGAAGATCGTCCCGTGCCAGAAGTACATCGGCAACAACACCGGCGCGGAACCGACCACCAACGGGTCGGGCCCGGACGGGACGTACTGCACGTACGCGTCGTCGGACATCACCTACAAGTGAGCGCCTCTGAAGATGCAGAAGGGGCGTCCCTGGTGAGGGACGCCCCTGGTGACTCACAGTGGTTTCAGTGACCGTCCCCCGGGCGCGGCTGCGGCGGGGCCGGGGGTGGGGTGTAGCCGTGAGGTCCGGCCGGAGGCATCTGCGGGCCGGGCTGCGAGGGCGCGGCCGCGGGGCCCTGCGGCGGGGCGGGCGGCGCGGCCGGCGGGGCCATGGCCGCCTGGATCGGCAGTTCCTGCCCGAACGTCGAGGCGATCGGCACCTCGATGCCCTGGATGGCCGCTTCCACGCCCTCCCGGGCCGCGGAGTGCACCGCTTCCCGCATCGCCCTCGGCTTCTCGGTGCGCAGCATCTGGTTGACGTTTCCGGTGCGGCCGAGCATGCCGCCGATCAGGTCCTTGAGGAAGTGTCCGATGATCACCACGCCGGAGCGGCTGCGCCACATCGTCCAGCCGACGTACAGGCTCGTGCCGTACCCGAAGACGGTCACGTACGCCACGTACCGGCCGCTGGTGACGACCAGCCGGTTGTTGACGACCTCCGGCATGATGTCGCTGCGGATGCGGGCGGGCACCGCCGAGACGGGGATCCGCCGCCGGGCCAGCGCGCCGTAGATCGCCGCGTACGCGGAGGGCGACGCCTCGTGCTTGTCCTCCAGGAGCGTCTTCCACTCCGAGATCGGCTCGGTGATCCGTGCGGCCAGCAGGACGACCCAGAAGGCGATGATCGCCAGGATGGTTCCGGTCTCCAGGCTCGGCGGTGTCTCGAACGGGTCGGAGGCCCAGTTGAGCGCCGGCAGCAGGCCGAAGAAGAACCACACGACACCCGAGACGAGGAACGCCTGCAACCAGAGCTGGAAGACGGTCTTGAACGTCACGGACTCGTCGAAGCCCATCTCGACGTCGCCGTACGTCATGGTCTGGTTGCGGTAGGCCGCGTTGGGACCCACCGCTCCCGTGGCGGCCCAGCCCGCGGGCCCCCCGGTTCCCCCGATATTCGTTCCGTCCATACCGCTCCTCCCCCTCGGCCCACCGTTGCGAGACGATGATCCTCGGAGCGGCAGGTACTGGTCAAATTCACGCAGGCAGCGCCAAGTTGACGGGCCGACAAGGGTCGGTGCATATCGGAAGAAGAGGGGGAGTTCGAGTGACGACACCTTGCGTCATTCTCGATATCGGAGGCGTACTGGAGATCACTCCGGAAACGGGGTGCGTGCCGCGATGGGAAGAGCGGCTGGAGCTGCCGCCGGGCACGGTGCATGAACGGATGCGCGACGTGTGGCAGGCCGGGAGTGTCGGGCGCGTCAGTGAGCGCGAGGTTCACGAACAGGTGGCAGCGCGCCTGGGGCTCGACGCGCTCCAGGTCGAAGCCTTCATGGCCGACCTCTGGGCGGAATACCTGGGAACGCCCAACGAGGAACTCATAGCCCATGTGCGAGGGCTTCGGGGAACCTGCGGACTCGGCATCCTCAGCAACAGCTTCGTCGGAGCCCGGGAGCGCGAGACGGCTCTGTACCGCTTCGACGAGTTGGTCGAACAGATCGTGTACTCACACGAGATCGGTGTCGAGAAGCCGGACCCGCGCGCGTTCGAGGCCATATGCGCCGCCCTGGGCGTGCGGCCGGAGAGCTGCCTGTTCATCGACGATTACGCCCCGAACATCGAGGCCGCCCGGGCTCTCGGCATGCAGGCGCATCTGTTCGAGGACAACGCCCGCACGATCAGGCGCATCGCAGCTCATCTGGAGGCCGCCCCGCCGGCCGCCGGGCCTGCCCCGCTCGGGTGAGGCCGGGCGGCTCGCCGCCAGGGGAATGCGGACGTCTGCCCGCTCCGCCCGACCACCTTCGCACCGGCGGTGTCAGGAGGACGGATCGGTCGCGCGTTCCGCCAGCTCCCGCTGGAAGGCGGCGTACGCCGTGCGCAGTGCGTCCCCCGGCCAGTCGGCGGGCAGCAGCCGGGCGGGCAGGACCGGGTCGGTGAGCAGGTGGCGTACGGCCGCGGCGTAGGCGGTGAGGCGGTCGGCGGGGTGGGCGGCCCGGGTGGCGTGGGCGAGCAGGGACCGCGCGGTGTCCGCCCACGCGTCCAGCGGCCACAGCCGGGCGGCGAGCGCGTGCGGCGGTTCGTCGGGGCGGGCGGTGCCGGTCACGGCCACGCCGCGCAGTGCGTCCGGCAGGACGCGGTCGAGGTTCGCGGGGCGCAGCCAGACCCCCTCCCGGAGTTCGGCCAGGCGCAGAGCGGTCAGCCGGGTGCGCAGGTCGGCGCGTTCGGCGGGGCCTCGGCCGGTCGCCGTGACGACGACCATCTCCCAGTCGCCGTCCCACGCGCGCGTGCGGGGATGTACGGCGTCGTCCTGGCGCCGCTGGCGGGCCAGCAGGCGGTCGCTGAGCGCGTAGACGGCGTCCGTGCGCCGCAGATCCCCGGCGGCCACCATCCGGCTCAGCGCGGCACGAAGGGTGGAACCGCCGACTCCGAACGGCTCGACCAGCCTGACCAGGTCCTTCACCGGCAGCTCGGGCGGGTGCGCGCCGAGCAGCAGGCTCAGCACGACCGACCGGGCGGACAGGGGCCGCAGGCCGGCCGGGGCCGCTTCGGCTGACACGTTCATGCGCATGGACACGTACTGAACTGTACGAAGCTTCTCTTGTTGCATCATTGCTACGGCCGTATGAAGAGTGCAACATGGCGGCATGGTCTCGACAAGCGCACCGTCACCGTCGCCGTACGGCAGCACGCACGACGTCACCAACCAGGCGCCCCCGTTGGCCCCTTACGACGCCTCCGCCGACCCGGCCCTGCTGGAGGGCCTGCGCCGCGAGGGCGCCGGGTGGGCCGAGGAGGACCTCCGACGGCTCGGCGTCCGCGCCGGCAGCGCACAGGCACAGGAGTGGGGTGAGCTGGCGAACCGGTACGAGCCGGTGCTGCGCACCCACGACCGGTACGGCCACCGGGTGGACGAGGTGGACTTCCACCCCAGCTGGCACCACCTGATGCGCACGGCGGTCGCGGAGGGCCTCGCCGGCGCTCCCTGGGCCGACAGCCGGCCCGGCGCCCATGTGGCGCGTACGGCGGGCGGACTGGTGTGGGGGCACACCGAGGCGGGGCACGGCTGCCCGACGTCGATGACCTACGCCGCCGTGCCCGCGCTGCGCGCCCAGCCGGATCTCGCCAAGGTGTACGAGCCGCTGCTCACCAGCCGGGAGTACGACCCGGAGCTGCGGGTGCCCGCCGAGAAGCCCGGCCTGCTGGCCGGAATGGGCATGACCGAGAAGCAGGGCGGTTCGGACGTCCGCACCAACACCACCGTGGCCACCCCGACCGCCGAGCCCGGCGTGTACACGCTGCGCGGGCACAAGTGGTTCACGTCGGCGCCGATGTGCGACGTGTTCCTGGTGCTGGCGCAGGCCCCGGGCGGGCTGTCGTGCTTCCTGGTGCCGCGGGTGCTGCCGGACGGCAGCCGCAACACCTTCCGCATCCAGCGGCTGAAGGACAAGCTCGGCAACCGCTCCAACGCCTCCTCCGAGCCGGAGTTCGACCGGACCGTGGCCTGGCTGGTGGGCCCTGAGGGGCGGGGGGTGAAGACCATCATCGAGATGGTCAACTGCACCCGGCTCGACTGTGTGATGGCCTCGGCGACCCTGATGCGCAAGGCACTGGTCGAGGCGGGCCACCACACCCGGCACCGCAGCGCCTTCGGCGCCCGGCTCGTCGACCAGCCGCTGATGCGCAACGTCCTGGCCGATCTCGCGCTGGAGTCGGAGGCGGCGACCACCCTGACCCTGCGGCTGGCGGGCGCGGCGGACCGCGCGGTGCGCGGCGACGCCGGGGAGCGGGCCTTCCGGCGGATCGCGACGGCCGTGGGCAAGTACTGGGTCACCAAGCGGGGCCCGGCGTTCACCGCCGAGGCGCTGGAGTGCCTGGGCGGCAACGGGTACGTGGAGGATTCCGGGATGCCCCGCCACTATCGGGAGGCCCCGCTGCTGTCGATCTGGGAGGGCTCGGGGAACGTCAACGCGCTGGACGTGCTGCGTGCGCTCGGCCGCGAACAGGACACCGCCGACGCCCTGTTCGCCGAACTCGCCCTCGCGCGCGGGGCGGACGCCCGGCTCGACGCGACCGTGACCGCGCTCAAGGACCAGGTGGCCGAGATCGACCAGGTCGGCGCGCGGCGCCTGGTGGAGCGGATGGCGCTCGCCCTCCAGGCGTCCCTGCTCGTACGGCACGCCCCGCACCCGGTCGCGGACGCCTTCTGCGCGAGCCGGCTGGGCGGTGACTGGGGGCACTCGTTCGGCACGCTGCCCGCCGGGACGGATCTCGGGGCGATCCTGGAGCGGGCGCTGCCCGGCCGGAACTGACCCCCTGCCGGGCCGGGCCGCGCCCGGCCCGGCCCGGTGGCCGGTGAGCGCCGACGGATCGCACACAGTCAGCATCCGCTTCCGTACCGTTGTCAGTGCCGTGGTGCACACTCGCGATCAGGTGGCACTCGCCTGGGGAGGACAACGTGTTCACGGGGATCGACGAGGTCGACTGGGCCGCACTGCGGCACGCGCACGGCAGCGCGGAGGACGTGCCCGGATGGCTGCGGTCACTTCAGTCCGCGGACACCGCCGAGCGGGCGACCGCGCTCGACGGGATGTACGGCGCGGTGCATCCGCGCGGCAGGGTGTACGACTCGACGCTCGCCTGCGTCCCCTTCCTGCTCTCGCTCGCGGCCCGCGAGGAGGTGCCGGACCGGGGCGGCATCGTGGAACTGCTGGTGAGCATCGGGGCGGAGAGTGCGGGCGGGGACACCCGGGCGTGGGAGGCGGTGTGCGCGGGAGGCGAGGTCTTCGCCCTGCTCGCCGGTGATCCCGACCCGGTGGTGCGCCGGGCGGCCGCCGGGGGCGTGGTGCGGTTCCTGGACGAACCCACGCGCGTGGTCGGCCTGTTACGGGGGCGGGTCCGGGCCGAGCGCGACGACCGGGTCCTGCCGGCCCTGGCAGAGGCGCTCGGCCTGTGCGTCCGCCGGTTCCCCGGGCAGGCCGGGCCGGCGGTGGACCTGCTGGCCGAGCTGAGCGCGCCGCCGTATCCGCCGGGGCTCCGGCTCGCCGCACTCGGGCAGCTCGCGCTCGGCGCGCCCGCCCGGCTTCCGGCCGGCTGGGTGCCGACGGCGGTCGGGCTGCTGCGGGAGCGGTCCGCGCACCGCGCCCGGACCCCGGAGGGCTGCGACGCGGACACGCTCGTGGGGCGCATCCGGCGGCTGCGCCCGTCCGACGAGGAGGGCTACCAGCTGCTGCGCACCCTGCACACCGCGCTCGGTGACCGGGTGGACGACCGGATCGCGCTGCTCGCCGGGCAGTTGACGAGTCCGGCTCCGGTGGACCGGTGCAACGGCGTGTGGATGTCGGCCCAGCTCGTCCGCGGCTGGCGCGGTGACCACACGGAGGCGGTACGGCTGCTGGGTGCCCAGCTGGACTGCGAGCACGACCGGTTACGGGACGCGGCGGTCTCGGTCCTCGCCGAGCTGTTCACGCTGGCCGCGCCCGCCGCGGACGATCTGCACGCGCTGGTGACCGCCCGGCCGGAGCTGTGGACGCACCGCTGGGAGCGCGGCGCGCCGACGCTGGGCGGCCCGCTGAAGGCGCTGGCCCGCAGCGGCGATCCCCGTGCCGTTCCGCCTCTGGCCCGGCTCCTGGCCGGGCCGGCGGCGCCGGTCGGTGTGGGGTTCGAGATCGCGCACCTGGGCCGGGCGGCGGCCCCGCTCGCCCCGGCCGTACGGCACCGGCTCGGCCGGATCCCCCTGTCCTCCCCCACCGCTGCCCGGCTCGCCGCTCCGCTGCTCTCGGCGGTGGCGGCCATCGGCGACGAGGCGGCGGTCGCCCAGGTGCTGCGGCTGCTGTCGGGCGCCCCCGACGGGCTGGGGGCGCGCGACGCGCTCGTGGGCCAGGTGGTCGAGACGCTGGAGGCGCTGGGCGCGACCGCGTGGGCGGTGCCCTCGCTGCGCGCGCTGCTGCCCACGCGGCACGCGGCCGTCGCGGCGGGCGCGCTGTGGTCGGCGCACGGGGACTCCGAGGCCGTACTCCCCGTGCTGCTGCGGGAGTTGACACAGGGCGACCCGGGGCGCCGCCGGCTCGCCGTCCGGCAGCTGGGCAGACTCGGGCCGGCCGCTCGCGCCGCCCTGCCGGAGCTGCGCCGGGCAGCCCGGTCCGGGCCGCCGCGGGAGCGGGTGTCGGCCGCGTGCGCTCTGTGGCGCATCGGCGGGGATCCGGACCCCGTCCTGCCGGTGCTGCGGGCCGCCTGGACGGAGGACCCGGGCAGCCGCGGCCCGGTCGCCCGCTGCCTCACCGCACTGGGCCCGGCCGCCGCACCGCTGCGCGACCTGGTGGCGGCGGAACTGTCCCGCCCCCGCCGCCACACGGCCCTGGGGACCGGCGCCTACGACGCCCGGGCCATCCCCGAGGACGAGGCTCTGCTGCGGGCGTGCCGGGAGGTGCTGGCCGCGCTGTAAAGCTCCCGAGTGAGGGGGCTCGCCGGGGGACCCCGCCGCCCGGTCTCAGTCCCCTGCACCGACCCGCCCACCCGCACGAGCCCACGGCGGCACCGCTCCAGCCCCCCGCCGGACGACGACTCCGCCCACTGACGGCCCGGGCGGGCTGAGAGGCCGGAAAGCGAGGAAGCCCGCAGACTGGGGAGCCCCCGGGGGCCCGGAAGCCCGTAGGCCCAAAGGCTGGGAAGCCCGGAAACCCGGCAACCGGTCGGCCGGGGGCCGGCGGCCGGGAACCCCACCCACGTGAGCCACCACAGCGGCCCGGCCCGGCCAGCCGGTGCGACCGCTCCCGCCCGTCCGCCACCACGCTCCACCACCCCCAACGCCCCCACCCAAACGCGAGGCCATGGCGTCAGCAACCGGACAAGGTGGAAACCGCACCGGCCCCATCGGCCACAGCGGCCACAGCGTGCCGGACCGGCCAGGCCGGGAGGCGGACGCGGAGAAGGGCCGGAACGGGCCCGGGCGGAACACCCTGAGGGGGTCAGACCGTGCGGCCCCACTGGGGGCCGAGGCGGGCCCATTCCGTGTCCCAGGCCGCCATGCGGCGGCGTTCCAGGCGGCCGCGCAGGAGGAGCCCGCCGGCGAAGGGGACCGCGGCGGCACTCGCCCCGACCAACGCGCCTGCCAGGGCGGCCCGCAGGGCGGCCTCGGTGGCGGTCGTGGGGCGGTCGGTGAGGCGGCCGCGCGGGTCCGTCCAGACGGTGAGGGTGGTGCCGTCCCGGGTGCCCGCCTCCACCTGGATCCGGCCGGTGTGCACGGAGCCGTCCGGCGCGGTCCAGCGCATCGTCGCCCAGACCTGGTCACCGGCGCCGGCGCGGCCGCCCTCGGCCGCCGGCTTCGGAACCCTGCCGACGACGCGGGCGACGACGGCATGCCGGCTCGCGCGTTCCCCGGCCAGCCCCTGCTCCACCGAGCGGGCCGCCATGAGCCCGCCGAGCAGCCCGGCCAGGACGGTCAGCAGCCAGGCACCGAGCAGTACCCACGCCTCCACCACATCGGCCCGGCGTTTGAGCGGGTTACGCCGCCAGCGCCACAGCCACACCTTCGGACCACGCAACGCCATCAAGGGCATCCTCCCCAGAGCACACCTGCCGGCGGACCACCCCTCCATACGGGAGAGATCCCTCCGTTGCTCACGACGAGCCGTCCATCCCGACGGTCGCACGAGACACCCCGTTCGCGCAGGCGCATGCGGGAACGGAACCGGCTGTTCCCGGCCACCCCCCTCCCCACCCCGGCGACACCCCGGGCGCACCGCGCTGACCTGCGACGGAGCGCGCTGCACGGGAGAGTGTCAGTGGCGGGGTGCAGACTGGCCGATATCTGACGCATACCTGGACAACGGCGTCCCGGAGGTGATCGGCATGACCGAGGTACTGCTCGCGGTGGGCACCCGAAAAGGCCTGTTCATCGGGCGGCGGCGGGGCGGAAGCCAGTGGGAGTTCGACGACAGTCCGTATTTCAACGCCCAGGCGATCTACTCGGTCGCGATCGACACCCGCGGCGCCCGGCCGCGGCTGCTGGCCGGCGGCGACAGCGCGCACTGGGGGCCGTCGGTCTTCCACTCCGACGACCTGGGCCGCACCTGGACCGAACCGGCGCAGCCGGCCGTGCGGTTCCCGCAGGACACCGGCGCCTCCCTGGAGCGCGTCTGGCAGCTGCACCCGTCGGCCGCCGAGCCGGACGTGGTGTACGCGGGCACGGAACCGGCCGCGCTGTACCGCTCGGCGGACCGCGGCGAGACCTTCGACCTGGTGCGGCCACTGTGGGAGCACCCCACCCGCAAGCAGTGGGCGCCGGGCGGCGGCGGTGAGGGCCTGCACACGGTGCTCACCGATGCCCGGGATCCCGCCGCGGTGACCGTGGCCGTCTCGGCGGCCGGGGTGTTCCGCAGCACCGACGGCGGGCAGAGCTGGGCGCCGTCCAACTCCGGTGTGTCGGCGGTGTTCCTGCCGGATCCGAACCCGGAGTTCGGCCAGTGCGTGCACAAGGTCGCCCGGGACGCGGGCGACCCGGACCGGCTGTACCTCCAGAACCACTGGGGGGTGTACCGCAGCGACGACGCGGGCGCGCAGTGGACCGACATCGGCGCGGGGCTGCCGTCCACGTTCGGCTTCGCGATGGCCGCCCACCCGCGCCGGGGCGGCACGGCGTACGTCTTCCCGATCAACGCCGACGCCGACCGGGTGCCGGCCGACCACCGCTGCCGGGTCTTCCGCACCGCGGACGCGGGCCTGAACTGGGAGCCGCTGACGCATGGGCTGCCGGCCGAGGACCACTACGGCACGGTGCTGCGGGACGCGCTGTGCACCGACGACGCCGACCCGGCGGGCGTGTACTTCGGCAACCGCAACGGCGAGGTGTTCGCCTCCGCCGACGACGGCGACAGCTGGCAGCAACTGGCCTCGCACCTGCCGGACGTGCTCTGCGTACGGGCGGCGGTGGTCGGCTGACGGCGCCGCCGCGGGCGCGCGGGCCGGGGGGCGGTCGTGCTCGGGCCATCGTTTGATCGGCGACGGGTGTACGGCAGTAGGGTGACGCCCGTGGCACCACGACCCTTGCATGAGATCGTCGAACCGGGCTGGGCGAAAGCCCTCGAACCCGTGGCCGGACGCGTCGCCGCGATGGGCGACTTCCTGCGCGCGGAGATCGCCGCGGGACGCACCTACCTCCCGGCCGGACCGCATGTCCTGCGCGCCTTCCAGCAGCCCTTCGACGAGGTACGGGTCCTGATCGTCGGTCAGGACCCGTATCCGACGCCGGGCCACGCGGTGGGCCTGTCCTTCTCGGTCGCGCCCGAGGTGCGCCCGCTGCCGCCGAGCCTGATCAACATCTTCCGGGAGCTGAACACCGACCTGGGGCTGCCCCAGCCGTCCACCGGTGATCTGACGCCGTGGACGCAGCAGGGGGTGCTGCTGCTCAACAGGGCACTGACCACCGCGCCGCGCAGCCCGGGCGCCCACCGGGGCAAGGGCTGGGAGGAGGTCACCGAGCAGGCGATACGGGCGCTGGCGGCGCGCGGCAAGCCGCTGGTGTCCATCCTGTGGGGCCGTGACGCCCGCAATCTGCGTCCGCTGCTGGGCAACCTGCCCGCGGTGGAGTCCGCGCACCCCTCGCCGATGTCGGCCGACCGCGGGTTCTTCGGCTCGCGTCCGTTCAGCCGGGCGAACGACCTGCTGATCCAGCAGGGCGGGCAGCCGGTGGAGTGGCGTCTGCCGTGACCGTGGCCGGGTATCTCGCCGTGGACTCCGGGGGCTCCGGCCTCCGGATCGCGGTCGGCGTGCCCGGGCGGCCGCCGGCGGCCCGGCGGGAGACCCGGGAACCGGTGCGCACGGCAGACCGCGGCATCGATCCCGCCCATCTGCTGGAGCAACTCCTGCCGCTGGCCCGTGCGTCGGCTGCGGAGGCCGGGCTGGACGACCTGGCCACCGCGGTGGTCGGCGCCGCCGGGTTCGCCGCGCTGGGTGACGCGCTGCGGGCCGAACTGCCGGGCGCGCTCGCCCGGGAACTGGGGGTGCGGCGGGTCGCGCTGGCGGCCGACGCCGTGACCGCGTACGTCGGTGCCCTGGGGCCGCGTCCGGGTGCGGTGCTCGCCGCGGGCACCGGTCTGATCGCGGTCGGCACCGATCTGCGGGGCTGGCGGCGGGCCGACGGCTGGGGGCATCTGCTGGGCGACTGCGGCAGCGGGGCCTGGATCGGGCGGGCCGGACTGGAGGCGGCGCTGCGCGCCCACGACGGCCGGGACGGCGGCTCCGCACCGCTGCTGGCGTGCGCAAAGGAGCAGTTCGGGCCGGTGCGCGGACTGCCCGGGCAACTCTACCCGCGCACCGACCGGCCCGCCGCCCTCGCCTCCTTCGCGCCCCGGGTGGCCCACTGCGCCGGACACGACCCGGTGGCGGCGGGCATCCTGCGGGCGGCCGCCCGGCACCTGGCCGAGTCGGCGGCGGCCGTCTGCCCGGCGGACGGCGCTCCCGAACTGGCACTCACCGGCGGGCTGTTCAAACTGGGCGATCCGCTGCTCGTACCCCTGCGCGAGGAGTTGGCGAGCCGGCTTCCGCACGCCCGGCAGGTGCCGGCCGAGGGCGACCCGCTGCACGGAGCGGTACGGATCGCGACCGATCTGGCGTCGGACCGGCTCACCCTGCCGGGTGAACCGTCGCTGCTGTGCCTGGTCGCCGAGCCAGGTCGGTGAGGGCCGAGGGAAGAGTCACCGCAAAGGCGGATTGATCCCCTTGGCGCCCCATGCGCCCGGTACATGCCCGGAACACGCCCAGACCGGGCGTAACTCATCAGACAAAACCGGACGGATACCGCTCACCTGCACCCTCCCCGAACGGCGGAGTCGACAAAGCCAGTAACATGCGGCGCCATGAGCTCCCCCACTGGGCCCGAGTCCGGCCTGCCAGTACGAATGCCGCGACCCCGCCAGCCCGGACGGCACCGCCGACCGGAACCGCTGGTCGCTCCCGAGGG
The DNA here is from genome assembly GCF_042672505.1 of Streptomyces sp. NPDC127190. Classification (NCBI taxonomy): domain Bacteria; kingdom Bacillati; phylum Actinomycetota; class Actinomycetes; order Kitasatosporales; family Streptomycetaceae; genus Streptomyces; species Streptomyces sp. NPDC127190. The sequence continues at coordinate 175,592 of NZ_JBHXVE010000006.1, read as the reverse complement.
CGCGCCCGCGCTCGTCCTCGCGGTGCCCGGCGCGCCCAGCGCCGGCACGCGCAGCCTCGCCGAGGAGGTCGTGAGCATCGCCCGCTCCGAGCTGCCCGGCCTGGACGCGCGGATCGGGTACCTGGACGGGGACGACGCCGAGTTCCCCTCGCTGCGTGCCGTTCTCGCGCACGCCGCCGAGCAGCGCACCGCCCGTTACGAGCAGGCCGTCGCCGCCGGCGTCGAGGGGATCAAGGAGCCCGACGGTCCGGTCGCCGTCGTCGTACCGCTGCTGGCCGGTCCGGACAGCGCCCAGCTGCGGCACATCCGGCAGTCCGTGATGGACAGCCGGGTCGCCGCCGACCTGACCGATGTGCTCGGCCCGCACCCGCTGCTCGCCGAGGCGCTGCATGTGCGGCTGTCCGAGGCGGGTCTGGCGCGCGCCGACCGTGCCCGGCTGTTCACCGTGGCCACCGCCGCGGACGGCATCATCCTGGCCTCGGTGGGCGGTGACGAGGCCGTGCAGGCGGCCGGGATCACCGGCATGCTGCTCGCCGCGCGCCTGGCGGTGCCGGTGATGGCGGCGGCCCTGGACCAGGAGGGTTCCATCGCCTCCGTCGCCGAGCAGCTGCGCTCCGCCGGCTCGCAGCAGCTGGCGCTGGCGCCGTACCTGATCGGCCCGGAGATCGACGCGGCGCTGCTCGCGGCGGCCGCCGAGGAGGCGGGCTGCGCCACGTCCGAGGCGCTGGGCGCGTACCCGGCGATCGGCAAGCTGGCGGTGGCCAAGTACACGACCGCCCTGGGCATCGCCCCGCAGCAGCCGCAGGGCGCCCCGGTCCGCTGACCGCCCACGGCACCCGTACGCCAGGGGCCCCCTCCGCACCCGGAGCGGGCCCTTCGCTCGTGCCGCCGGGCTGCCGGCGCGCGCCTCAGCCGAAGACGACGCAGGAGGCCGCGGCGACCCGTACCGAGCCGTCGTAGCGCGGCAGGCCCGTCGGCCCGTCGACGGCGAACCAGGTCACGTCGCCGGAGCGCTCGTTGGCGGCGTACAGGAAGCCGTCGTGCTCGACGAGCGCGCGCGGCCAGTGGCCGCCGCAGGGCACGGTGCCGACGAGCCGGAGGCCGTCCGGGGTGACGGCGAGGACCGACAGGACGTCCTCGCCGCGGGTCGCGGTCCACACGAAGCGGCCGTCCGGGGAGACGGCGACGCCCGACGGGTAGGCGTCGCCCGCCGGGGCGCCCGGGAGGACCGGGACCTCGGTCAGGGGCTTCAGGGCCCCGCCGGCCGGGTCCCAGCGGCACACGGTGACGGTCGGGGTGAGTTCGTTGACCACGTAGGCGTGCTCGCCGTCGGGGTGGAAGGCGAGGTGGCGTGGGCCCGAGCCCGGGCGCAGCGCGAACTCGCGGTGCAGCACGGGCGTACCGCGCTCGAGGGCGCACACCCGGACCGAGTCCGTGCCGAGGTCGACGCTGACGGCCCACCGGCCGCTGGGGTCGGCCTGCACCTGATGGGCGTGCGGGCCGCGCTGGAGCCGGTCGTGCGGGCCGGAGCCGGTGTGCTGGAGGATCCCGGAGGGCGCGGCCGCGAGCGTGCCGTCCGGGCGTACGGGCACGGCGGTGACGCTGCCGGAGCCGTAGTTGGCGGTCAGCACATGGCCGGCGTACAGGCCCAGGTGGGTGGGACCGCTGCCGTGTACGGGGACGGGTGGCCCGCAGAGTTCGGGCCGGTCGCCGTCGACCCGGTAGGCGGCCACGGCGCCCTCGGCGGTCTCACTGACCGTGTAGAGGGTCCGGCCGTCCGGGGAAAGGGCCAGGTAGGAGGGGTCGGGGAGGTCGTCGACGGCGGCGCGGAGGGTGAGGGCGCCGCTGTGCGGCGCACGCTCCGCGGTCACCAGTCCCGGCCCGCCCGCCGCCGTGAACGACCCGATGAAGGCCCGCCGCGCCCCGCCCGGCCTGCCGCCCTGTGCCACCGCTGTCCCCTCTCGCTCGAGCTGGTCCGGGGCCGACGGTAGCAGCAGGGCAGGGCGGTCTAGACCAAGGCTGCTCCCGGGGCCGGTCTCTCAGGCTCGGGACGGCATGGCACCCACCAGGCGTGAGCCCGACGGCGTGCGGAGGGGTTCGGCCAGGTCGGCCAGAGCGCGTTCCAGACCGTGGAGGTGGGCCAGGGCGGGCTCGGTGGGCGGGTCGGCGGGGTGGTGCGGGGGTTCCGAGCCGCCGGTGGTGAGGGCCTCGACGGCAGCCTCGACACGCCAGCAGGCCGCGGCCAGACGGGCGTCGTGGGAAGCCTCCGGGTCGGCGGCGACCGCGACCAGGCCCCGGATCTCGCGGGCACAGTCGTCCAGCAGCGCGAGGACCCGGCGGGCACGGCGCTTGCGGGCCGGCATCGGGTTCAGCGGGTGCACCAGCGGGGCGACCGAGAGCCGGACCCGGCCGAGCATCTGCTCCAGCTCCGCCACGCGCGGCGCCGGGTCGGCCGCGGCGGAGCCCGCGAGGCGCGCGGCGGCCTCGGCGGTGCAGGCGTGCACACAGCGCAGCGCGCGCTGGATCCAGGCGTCGGTGGTGACGTGCGTGGTGACCGGCAGCACGAGAACCACGGCCAGCGCGGCGCACAGCGCGCCCACACCGGTCTCCGCGAGTCGGAGCCCGAGGAGGCTCGGGTCCAGCACGCCCAGCAGGCCGTACAGCGAGCTGGCCATGACCGTCACCGACAGCATCATCCAGGAATACGAGACGGCGGCCGTGTAGAAGATGCCGAAGACACAGACGGCGACCAGGGCGGCCGTCGGCACGGGCGCGCCATGCAGCGGGAGGGCGACCAGCAGGCCGACGACGATACCGATCACCGTTCCGAGGACCCGGCGGAAACCACGGACCAGGGTTTCACCGCGGGAAGCCGTGTTGACGAAGATCCACCAGACGGTACCGACGGCCCAGTACCAGCGCTGTTCCGAGAGCAGCTGCCCGACCAGCAGGGCGAGAGCCGAGGCAGCCGTGGCCTGGAAGGCCTGCCGGGTGGTGACCCGCGCCAGTCCGCTGCCGGGCAGGGCCGGCGGGGCCGGAGCGGGAGGGATGTGACGCTCGATGGGCCAGAGCACGAAACGCGTGGCGCCGGCCGCGAGCAGGGCAAGGCCCACGGTGGTGTACAGCTCGGGCAGCTGAGCGGGAACCGCGTGCAGGAACTGCGTGATGAAGAAGTTCATGAACGCGAAGATCCCGAGCGCGTGGCCCCGTGGTCCCCAGCGGCGGGCGTAGACCCCGCAGAAGACGACGGCCAGGAACGCGGCGTCACGGGCCGGGGCGATGCCGTGCAGGCTGGTGGCGAGCGCCAGCACGGGGAATCCGGCCACGGGCAGCAGGGCGGTGGTGATCCGCTGGTCACGGACGGTCGCGTCGGTGACGGTGAAGAGGGCGAGCAGTGCCGCGAGCCCTCCGGTGATCGATGCCGGGAGCGACAGCCCGCACAGTTCGGAAACGGCGACGGCGGCGGCGACACCGATGACGGCGCGGGTCGCGTTCCGCAACCTCGAGCGCCCCGGGTCCGGAGCCACGAACATCCTTTTCACGGCGGTACGCCGCCCCCCTCCTGGTGGTACGCGTCCTGCCGGCGGTCGTCCAGGGTGGCGGACGACGAGCAGACACGACGAAGGCACCGCGGTCCGGAACCGGCTTCGTCGCCGTCCGGCGCTACGCGGCGCAACAAGTACATGGATGGGACAAGGATACCCACCGCCCTACCCATTGGCTCAACTGTCGCCCGGTCGACTGAGCCAATGGCGCAGCTGAACCGTCTCGCTGTCGGCCACTGGGAGGCCAATGGATCAGCCTTCAGCCGGGCACTCCCCGATTCCGGCTCTCTGGTCGAAGTGGCTGTCCCTGCCGTCTCGCTGTACCAGTCGCCCCATCTCGGCGGCTCGGGCCCGTGGCATGAGGGTCCAGCTGCCGTCGGTGCGGCGCAGGGCGGCGGAGTGCCAGGGAGTGGTCCAGGCGTCCGGGGCATCGAGGAGGCGGATGCCGAATTTCGGGGCGCCGATGGGCTGGGGGTGGATGGAGAGGCGTACGGCGTGGGGGTGGTGTTCCGCGATCAGGGTGCCCCAGGCGCGGCTGCGCTGGATGACCCCGTAGGCCCGTCGCCGGCATGCGCGTTGGCGGGCGGAGCGCGTGCCCGTCCGGTCGGCGGTGTCCTCGACGAGGAAGCGGGTGATGCCCCGGTAGAGGGCGAGGGCCTGGTCGTCGGTGCGGATCTCGGCGCGGAGGGCCTCCGGGGTGGGGGCGTAGCGCTCGTGGATGTGCGTGCGCTTCGTGTCGTACGGGAGGTCGCCGAGGATATCGCGGAGGTCGAAGACGGACAGTCTGTGCAGGCCCATCCGACCTATCTGTGTGCGCAGGTCGTCGGCGTAGGCGTCGATGTGGTCGTCGGGGACGCCGATGAGGTCGCCGAAGATGTGGCCGTCGGAGCAGATGATCACGCGGGCGCCGGGTGGGTGGATCCGCTCGATCGCGGTGCACAGGGTGTTCAAGAAGGTCAGGGAGAGGCGTTCGCCCTGGTCGGGGAGGTGGCTGAGGACTTTGGCGGGGTTGGGGGACTTGCAGGGGAAGCCGGGCAGGGCGAAGACGATGGGGGCGGCTTCACGTACGAAGGCGGCGATGCGGCGCAGCTGATGCGGGAACGCTTCGGCCGGAGCGGGGGCGGGAGCGGTCGTGCGGTGGTGGGGCAGGAGCAGCTTCAGGATCTCGGTGGCGGTGCGCGCGGGGTGGGTGTCCCGGGCGATCGTCAGGGGCATGTCGTTCCTCCTGGGGTACGGGGGCGGACAAGGGCATGTCGACATGGCGCCGTGGCGGGAGGGGAAGCCAGGCGCCTGGAGGCAGCGGGCGTGCCGGGGCCCGGTCGACTGGTGTGGCCGGGCCCGGTCAGCGGTGCGTCGGTGTCAGAGGCGGCGGTCGTAGCCGACGGGCAGGTGGGGGGTGCCGCGGCCGAGGACGGCCGGGGTCCACTCGATGTCCTCGTCCGCGATGGCCGGGCGGAGGCCGGGCAGGCGGGCGAGGAGGGCGCCGAGGGCGATCCGGAGTTCGGCGCGGGCCAGGGCGGCGCCGGGGCAGAAGTGGATGCCGTGGCCGAAGGCGAGGTGCGGGTTGGGCGAGCGGTCGAAGTCCAGGGTGTCCGGGTCGGGGAAGCGGCGCGGGTCGCGGTTGGCCGCGCAGAGGGAGACGATCACCGAGTCGCCGGCCGGGATCCGCGTGCCGTGCAGGTCGCTGTCCTTGGCGAAGAAGCGCCAGGTGGTGAGCTCGAAGGCGCTGTCGTAGCGGAGGAGTTCCTCGACGGCGCGGGGCAGCAGGTCCGGGTTGTCGCGCAGGCGGGCGAGCTGGTCCGGGTGGCGGAACAGGGCGATCAGGGCGGTGGTGATCTGGTTGGTGACCGGCTCCTGGCCCGCGACGAGGAGCTGGAAGATCATCGAGTCCAGTTCCTCCTGGGACAGTTCGCCGCGGTCGCGGGCCAGGACCAGGCGGCTGAGCAGGTCGTCGTCCCCGTGGTCGCGCTTGTGGGCGACGACGTCGGCGATATAGCTCTGGAGGCCGTGCAGGCGGGCTTCGTAGCGGGGGCGGCCGGGGTCGGTGGGGCCGACCGGCTGGACGACCTTGCCCCAGTCGCGGTCGAAGCGGGCCGCGAGGTCCCGCGGGAGGCCGATGACGTCGGCGAGGACCTGGAGGGGGAAGGGGGCGGCGAAGCCGGTGACGAGGTCCGCGGGGCCGTGCTCCGGCAGTGCGTCGACGAGGGCGTCGGCCAGTTCCTCGAAGCGCGGGCGGAGCTGCTCGATGCGGCGCGGGGTGAAGGCGTCCGTCACGAAGCGGCGCATCCGGGTGTGCTGGGGCGGGTCCTGGTGGAGGAGGTGCACCTGGAGCTGGGAGTGCTGCGGCTCGGGCATGATCGAGGCGCGGGCGCGCCAGCGGTCGTTGCCGCGGTCGTGGTTCTTGCCGAGGCGGTCGTCGTTCAGGGCGGCGTGGGCGGCGTCGTAGCCGGTGACGAGCCAGGCGTGGACACCGCTGGGGAAGAGGACGCGGTGGACGGGGCCCGCCTCGCGCATCTGCTCGTACAGGGGGTAGGGGTTGCTCTTGTAGGGGCAGCCCATCAGCGGTACGGGGTCGGGCAGGGTGTCCGGATCCGCGGCCGGCCGCTGTTCCTGGAGGGTCATGTTCGGGCTCCTCAGAGGGCGAGTTCGGGCTGGTGGTGGTCCAGCCAGAGGGCGAGGTCGACGACGCGTTCGAGGCGCAGGCGGTGGCCCCACTCCAGCCGGTCGGGCGGGGTGTCGAGGCAGGGCTTGACGCGGGCCTCGTCGGCGAGGGCGCGGACCTGTTCGGTGGCGAGCGCGTCGCGGGCCAGGTCCTGTAGTCCGCGGTTGTAGTCGGGGTGGTGGGTGGCCGGGTAGTGGTTCTTGGGGCGGTGCAGCACCGAGTCCGGAGCGAGGCCGGCGCCGATGGCGCGCAGGAGGCTCTTCTCCCGTCCGTCGAAGCTCTTCAGCGCCCAGGGGGTGGTGAAGGCGTACTCGACGAGCCGGTGGTCGCAGTACGGGACGCGTACTTCCAGTCCCTGGGCCATGCTGAGCCGGTCCTTGCGGTGCAGGAGCTGGCGCAGCCAGCGGGTCAGGGACAGGTGCTGCATCTCGCGTTGGCGGTGTTCGGTGGGGCTCTCGCCGTCCGTGTGCGGTACGGCGGCCAGGGCGGCGCGGTAGGTGTCGTCGCGGAACTCGGCGATGCGCAGGCCGAGTTCCGGGTTCAGGGGCATGGCCGCCTCGTCGCCCGTGACCAGCAGCCACGGAAAGGTTTCCGCTGCCAGCGCCTTGGGGTTGTGGAACCAGGGGTATCCGCCGAAGACCTCGTCGGCCGCCTCGCCGGAGAGGGCGACGGTCGAGTGCTCGCGGATCCTGCCGAACAGCAGGTACAGCGACGTGTCCATGTCACCGACGCCGATGGGTGAGTCGCGGGCCACGACGACGGCCTTGCGGTGCTCCGGGTCGAGCAGGGCGCGCGGGTCGAGGACGACCGTGCTGTGGTCGGTGCCGATGAAGGCGCCGGCCTCGGTGGCGTACGGGGTGTCGTGGCCGGTGCGCAGGACGTCGCCGGTGAACTGCTCCGCCTGGTCGCTGTAGTCGACGGCGTAGGACCGGATGCGGGCGTCCGGGCCTTCGCGCAGCCGGAGTTCGTCGGCGAGCAGGGCGGTCAGGACGGTGGAGTCGATGCCGCCGGACAGCAGGCTGCACAGCGGGACGTCCGCTTCGAGCTGGCTGCGGGCCGCGGCACCGACCAGGGCGTTGATCCGCTCGACGGACGTGTCCTGGTCGTCGGTGTGGTCGGCGGCCTCCAGCTGCCAGTAGCGGCGTTCCCGGATGCCGCCCCGGTCCAGGACGAGCACGCCGCCCGGCTCGACCTCCCTGACTCCGGACCACACGGTCGGGCCGGTGTTGAACAGCAGGCTGTACGCCTCCCGCAGACCGTCCGCGTCCACCCGGGGCCGGATCTCGGGGTGGGCGAAGAGGGCCTTGGGTTCGGAGGCGAAGGCGAGGCCGCCGTCGACAGCGGCCCAGAACAGGGGCTTCACCCCGAGCCGGTCGCGGACCAGGAGCAGTCGCTGGGCGCGCTCGTCCCAGACGGCGAAGGCGAACATGCCCTCCAGATGCTCGGCCGCCGCCTCGCCCCACTCGGCGTACGCCCGCAGCACCACCTCGGTGTCGCTGCGGGTACGGAACACATGGCCCCGGCCCCGCAGTTCCGCGCGCAGTGCGTGGTGGTTGTAGACCTCGCCGCTGTAGGTGAGCACGGCGGTCGGCTGGTCGGGGCGGTCGGTCATCGGCTGGACGCCGCCCTGGAGGTCGATGACGGCGAGACGGCGGTGCCCGATCGCGGCCCGCTCGCCGGTCCAGACACCCCCGGCGTCGGGGCCGCGCGGGGTGAGGGTGGCGGTCATGGCCTCGATGACGGGGGCCTGGGTGCGGGCGTCGCTGTGGAAGGACGCCCAGCCGGTGATTCCGCACATGGGGACGGTTCCTCGGTCAGGGGTGGTGGGCGGCGGGAGCCGCGTCGGTGGACGTCTCGTGCGCGAGCGCCGGCCTGCGTCCGCGCAGCGCGAGCAGGGGTACGGCGATACAGGCGGCGGCTGCCGCCAGGGCCAGTCCGGCGGTCACGCCGTCGTCACCTCCGGCCAGGCCCCAGGCGGCGATGGCCAGGGCCGGGCCGAGGGTGAAGCCGAGGCTGCGGGCCAGCTGGATGGACGAGCCCACGGTCGCCGTGCGCTCCGGCGGGGCGGCGCCCATGACGAGGGCTTGGGTGGGGCCGCCGTTCAGGCCCATGCCGAGACCGGCCAGCGCCAGTCGCCAGGCCACGTCCGCCGGCGACCAGTCACTGCCCAGCGGCACGAGGAGGAGCAGGCCGGCGGCGGTGAGGGCGGCGCCGGTGACCGCCGCTGGGCGAGCCCCGCACCTGTCGGCGAGGCGTCCGCCGACCGGTCCGGCCAGCCCCATGCCGAGCGGGAAGGCGAGCACGGTCAGACCGGTCGTGGTGGCGCTGACCCCGTCGTCGCGTTGGAGGTGCAGGGCGACAACGTAGTGCATCGCCGCGAACCCGGCCGCGAGCGCCAGCACCGCCGTGTGCGCCCGGAACAGCCCCGTCGCCCGCAGTACGCCGAGCACCGGCCTGCCGCCCGGTCCCCGCAGCCACCACCACAACGGCGGTACGGCGGTGAGCGCGAGCACCAGCCACCCCGGGCTGCGCGGCGCCAGGGTCAGTGCCAGCAGCACGGCGGCCAGGCCGGACCCCACCAGCAGGGCATCCACCGCCGACCGCCGGTCGGGCAGGCGCAGGCCGCCGTCCTTCGGCATCGCCCTCCCCCACTCTCGGCTTCGCTCGAGCGGGGGGACCCCCATCGCCACGATCAGGGCGAGCAGGCAGAAAGGGAGCTTGACCAGGAAGACGGCGCGCCAGCCCAGGTGGTCCAGCAGCAGTCCGCCCACCGCCGGGCCGGTCACCGCCCCCAGCGGGCCCAGCGTCGCGGGCACGCTCATGGCCCGCCCACGCCGTTTTGGCCGTACCGAACGCAGGGCGAGAACCGGCATCAGGACGAAGAGCACGGCCCCGAAGGCGCCCTGCGCGAGGCGGGCGGCGATCAGCCAGGACGCCCAGGGCGCGGCGGCCGCCAGCGTGCTGCACAGACCGAAGCCCGCGGTCGCGACCAGCAGCGCGGAGCGCATCCCGACCCCGTCCAGCCACCGACCGGCCGGCAACAGCAAGGCCACCACGGGTAGTTGATAGGCCAGGACTGCCCACTGGGCGGTCGCGGCGGAGACGTGCAGACCGTCGGCGATGTCCGCCAGGGCCACGTTGACGATGTTCATGTCGAGCATCGCCATGAACGCCAGCAGGCCGGCCACCGCGACCAGCAGCCAGCGGTCGTGGCCGCCGGCGGGTATCCGGCCGGGTTGTTCCGAACCGGGACTGTGGCCTGTCACCGTTGCCACCCCTCACGGTCGTGGGTGGGCTGCCGGACGGCAGCCTCGTCCCACAAGTCGGGAGGGACCGCACGCGAGTTCCCGGGCGCGTCCAGAAATCATGGCTGGCGGGCTGAAACCGACGTCTCCGGCGGCACAGCCGTCGCTGCCCCGTCCGCCGGCGTCCGGTGGTCGAAGGCGATGAGCGGGTCACGGGTCAGGGGATGGTCGACAACGGCCGCCCGCACCCCGAACACCTCCGCCATCAGCGCGGGGGTGAGCACGTCCCGCGGCGGGCCGGAGGCGACGACCGCTCCCTCGTGCAGGACATGGAGGCGGTCACAGACGGAGGCCGCGGCATTCAGGTCGTGCAGCGACACCAGGGTCGTACGGCGCTGGGCACGCAGGAGGGTGAGCAGCTCGACCTGGTGGCGGATGTCGAGGTGGTTGGTCGGCTCGTCCAGCACCAGGACGTCGGGGTTCTGTGCGAACGCCCTTGCCAGCAGGACACGTTGGCGCTCACCACCGGACAGGGCCGTGAAGCGGCGTCCGGCCTGTTCCGCCATGCCGACGTCGAGGAGCGCCTGGGCGACGATGTCCCGGTCGGCGGCGTCCTCCCCGGCGAAGGCCCGTTTGTAGGGCGTACGGCCCATCGCCACGACCTCGCGCACGGTCAGCTCGAAGTCGCTCCCCCGCTCCTGCGGCAGGGCCGCCACATGCCGCGCCGACCGGAGCGGGGTCATCTCCCGCAGGTCGGTGCCGGCCAGCAGGACCCGCCCGGCGGTGGGCTTCAGGTGCCGGTAGACGGTGCGCAGCAGCGTGGACTTGCCGCTGCCGTTCGGACCGACCAACCCGGTGATCTCGCCCTCGGCGGCGACGAGACGGGCGCCCGCGACCACCGTCCGGCCGGCGTAGGCGAGGTGCAGGTCCTCGATGTCGATCCTCAACTGCCGCTCCCCAGGCGCCGGTCCAGCAGATACAGCAGGGCCGGAGCCCCGAGCAGCGAGGTGACCACGCCGACCGGCAGCTCCTGCGTGTCCATCGCCGTACGGCACACGATGTCGACCGCGACCAGGAGCAGGGCTCCGAACAACGCGGAGACCGGCAGGAGACGTCGGTGGTCACCCCCCACAACCAGGCGGCAGACGTGCGGCACCATCAGCGCGACGAACGCGATCGCGCCGGAGACCGCCACCAGGACACCGGTCAGCACACTGGTGACGGTGAACAACTCGCGGCGCAGCCGGGTGACGTCGATGCCGAGTCCGGCGGCCGTCTCGTCGCCCATCAGCAGGGCGTTCAGGCCCCGGGCGCGGGCCTGGAGCCACAGCAGCGCGGCGGGTACGGCGACGGCGGGCACCGCGAGCAGTTCCCATGTCGCTCCGCCGAGGCTGCCCATGAGCCAGAACAGGACGCTGTGGGTCTGCTGCTCGTCCCCGGCCTGCAGCACCAGGTAGCTGGTGAAGCCGGACAGGAACTGGCCGATCGCGACCCCGGCCAGCACCAGCCGCAGTGGCGCGAACCCGCCCCCGCGGCGGGCCACCGCCCACACCAGCGCGAACGTCGCCAGCGCACCGGCGAAGGCCGCCCCGGACAAGCCCAGTCCCAGTGCCCCGCCGGCGCCGAGGCCGAGGACGATCGCGGCGACCGCGCCGAGGGAGGCGCCGTTGGAGACGCCCAGCAGGTAAGGGTCGGCCAGCGGGTTGCGCACCAGTGCCTGGACGGCCGTACCGACGAGACCGAGGCCGGCGCCGACGAGGGCGGCGAGCAGGGCACGCGGCAACCGCAGCTGCCAGACGATGAGGTCGTTTGTGCCGGGGCGCGCAGCCTCGCCGGACAGCCGCCGCCAGATCACGCTCCCCACCTCGCCGGGCGGGATCGACGTCGAGCCCCAGGCCACGGCGGCCGTCAGCGCGGCCAGCAGTGCCACGGCCAGAACCGCCGCCGTCGGTCCGGCGGGCAGGCTGCCGCGCTCCTCCGTGGCCGCGGCTTTCCGGCGCACCAGGGTGAAGGCCACGATCAGCCGACCTTGCCCGGGTAGAGGGTTTTGGCGATGGCCTCGACCGTGTCGGCGTTCTCGACTCCCGCGATGGTGGTCTGCTCGGAGCCGATGCGCAGGAAGTGACCCTCCTTGACCGCCTTCAGGCCCTTGGTGGCGGGGTTCGACCTGAGCCACTGCTCGGCCTCGCCGAACGCCTTCCTGTTCGCCGCCTCGCTGCCGCGGTTGCGGACGCCGAGCTGGATCCAGTCGGGGTTCTTGGCGATGACGTCCTCCCAGCCGACCTGCTGGAAGTCGCCGTCGCAGTCGGCGAAGACGTTGCGGGCTCCGGCCAGGGTGATCACGGCGTTGGCGATCTGGCGGTTGCAGGTGACGGAGGGCTGTTTCGTACCGGCGTCGTAGTCGAAGAAGAAGTACGTCGGCCGGTCGCTCTCCGCCCTTCCACCGACCGCCTTCTGGACGGCGGCCACCTTCCCCTTCATCCCGGCGACGAGTTTCTGCGCCTGGGCACTCGTGCCGGTGACCGCGCCGAGGGAGGTGATGTCGGCCTCGACGGCGGACAGGTCGGTCACCGGGGTCTTGCTCCGGGCGGCGCAGGCGGTGGACTTCAGGTAGATGTGCTGGATTCCGGCGGCGTTGAACTCCTCCGCCGTCGGCGCGTCTCCCATCCCTCCGCCGCCCATGCTCCCCATGGCGGCGAAGGTGTCGATGTACAGGTCGGCGCCGGAGCCCAGCAGCTTCTCCTTGGGGATCACGGTCCGGCCGAGCACCTTCACCTTCTGCGCCTGTGCGTCGAGGGCGCCGGGCAGCGTGCCCTTGCCGGGCGGGAAGCCGGTGCCGATCACCCGGTCGCCGGCGCCGAGGCGGAGCAGCAGTTCCAGGCTGGAGGCGTTGCTGGTGACGATCCTCTTCGGGGCGCCGGAGAAGGTGGTCCTGGCGCCCGTGCAGTCGGTGACGGACACCGGGTAGCCGCCGGAAACCGCCTTCCCGGCCTGCCCCGCATTCCCGTCCGCCGCGTCCTTCCCCCCGCCGCCGCAGCCCGCCAGCAGCAGGCCGCCGAGGACGACTGCGGCGGTACCGCCCCACACACGAGAACGCATCGAACAACTCCCGGATCCACTCGGTACACGGGCGAGCCTTCGCCACCCGCTCCAGTAGTCGGGGCGAAGGCGCTGCGAGTTCCCGGGAGTTGGCGATCCGGTTCGGGTGGACGTGGTCCGGCTGCTCCGGTGGCGAGGGGGGGGGGGGGGGGTGGGACACCCGGCCCCCGCCCCCCCCCGGCACCGCCGCGCCCCCCCGCCCGGGGCGGGGGCGCCGCCC
>NZ_JBHXVE010000006.1:0-162811 GCF_042672505.1 Streptomyces sp. NPDC127190 | reverse complement strand
GCGGGGGTGCGTTTCCGGGGGTGTGGGCGTGCGGGTGGGGGTGGGGGTGGCGGGGGGGCCCGGGGGGCGGGGGGGCGGGGCCGCGCCCCCCCCCCCCCCCGCCCACCCTCCTGGAGCGTCAGGCCGCCAGCGCGGCGGGCTGGTCGGCCTCGTCCAGCAGGTCGATCAGCGTTGCGCGGGCCCGGGCCACGCGGGAACGGACGGTGCCGATCGGGCAGTCGCTGATCGCGGCGGCCTCCGCATAGGGCAGGCCGAGCAACTGCGTGAGGGTGAACGCGTCCCGACGGTCGTCGGGCAGCGAGGCCAGCAGATCCAGCAGGGCGATGCCGTCGTCGAAACCGGGCAGGTCGCGCGGCTGGGCCAGTTCGGCGACCAGCTGCCAGTCCGGTACGTCCGCGAGGCGCGGGCGGGCGGCGGCGTACCGGTAGCTGTCGATCACCGCTCGGCGGGCGATGGACAGCAGCCACGCCCGGGCCGAGGAACGACCCTCGAACCGGTGCAGGCTGCCGAGCGCGCGCAGGAACGTGTCCTGTGCCAGGTCGTCGACGGCCTGGGGATCCCCGCAGAGATGGGCGACGTAGCGCTGGACGTCCCGGTGCAGGGCGCCCACGAACTGCTCGACCGCGTCCGCGTCACCGCCGCGTGCGGCCAGCGCCCACGCGGTGATCGATTCGTCGCTCCGGTCGCTACTGGCGCGCGAGGTGGGCAGGGCAGAGGTCATCACCTGGTGTCCTTCTCGGGTCAACCGTGATCCGGACCAGGGCACGCCGCAGCGCGCGGTCCGGCGAAAGGGGAAGAGACGGCCCTACGGCGTCGCAGTGGCGCTAGCGCGCCATGCAGGCGTACAGCGCCTGTGCGGTCGTACGGCCGTGGCCCGAGGCGCACACGGGGAGCCGGGCGGCCTCGGGAAAGCAGCTGTCTTCAGACGACAGCCGTTCCCACGGGCGGACCTCGAGAAGTGATCGCGTGGACGAGGAGCAGAAGACGCGGTGCCCGGGCCGAGCGGCGGCGCCGCAGACGGACGTCCGGACGGTCGGGAGTAGGGGGCAGGGCCAGCAGCAACCGCAGCGGCGCCGCCAGCCATCCGGCCGCCGCCCGCAGGATCCGGAATGCGGCCTTCTCGCCGTAGGCCAGCCACAGGCCACTGAGCACCGCGGCGAGCAGGTGGGCGGCGAGCATGCCGGACGACGACGAACCGCTGTCCATGGCGTGCCCCATGTGACCCATGGGGCTCATGCCCGTGTGGTCCATGTGCATGGCGCCCATGTCCATGGAGCCCATACGCATCGCGCCCATGTCCATGGCGGCGGTGGCACCGGACGGGCCGTACGTCGACTGGGCGCAGGAGAACGCCTCGTGGAGCGCCGTCTGAGCGGCGACCACGACCGTCACGATCAACGGCAGCCCGCGCTCACGCCCTGCCAGACACCAGCCCACGGAACCGGTCACGGCCCCGCCGGCGGCCAGCGCCCACGCGGGCACGTCGCTGCCGGACATCAGGACGTGGCCCAGGGCAGCGAGCAGCACGCACACGGCCGCGAACACCGCGGCCCGTGTCGCGCGAGCACACCACCCTGCTGTCATGGCGCCTCATCCTCGCATCCGGGCTTCGGTCGTCATGCCTGGGTACGGACATCCAGGGGGACCGTACTCAAGGCGATCACAGACTGCTGCCGCCCGGGCGGACCACCACCGCGACCGTCTCGACCGGCGCGCTGCGCTCGAAGTGCAGCGTGAACGGCACGAGGTCACCCACCCGCCGGCCCGCCCCGGCCCGCAGCGTCACGTCCACACCGCGCGGCGACATCGACAGCACGCCGCCCGCGGGCACGCCGGCCGAGGTCACGTCCGCCGCGGAGGCGGCCCGGCCGCCCAGCATGCGATGCCCGCTGAGGGCGATCCGGCCGTGCACGGCGGAGGACGTCACGCTCACCAACCGGTCGTCCGCGCCACCGACGTTGGCGATGTCGAAGAACGCCGCGGTGTCCGTGCTGTCCCCGTACGGCAGCAGGACGCGCCCGTTCGAGACGGTGATCCGGGCCGGGCTGCCCGCCTTCCCGGCCCCGGCCCAGGTCGCCAGCCCGCCCAGGGCGAGGCTGCACGCGGCCACCGGCGCGAGCGCGGCGAGAAGGGCGTCGGTCAGCCGACGGCGCGTGGGTCGCCAGGGATTCTCCGTCATCGGGTACGCCTCCGGGCGGGTGCGGGCTTGGGCTGCCAGGCGCGCAGCCGCAGGCTGTTGCCCACGACCAGCAGCGAACTCACCGACATCGCCGCCGCGGCGAGCATCGGGTTGAGCAGGCCGACCATGGCGAGCGGCACGGTCACGACGTTGTAGCCGAAGGCCCAGACGAGGTTGGCCCGGATCGTGCCCAGCGTGCGCCGGGCGAGCCGGACCGCGTCCGCCAGCGCCTCGATGTCCCCGCGTACCAACGTCACGTCGGCGGCCCCGATGGCCACGTCCGCGCCACTGCCCATGGCGATGCCCAGGTCGGCGCCGGCCAGGGCCGCGGCGTCGTTCACCCCGTCGCCGACGACCGCGACGCGGCGGCCCTGCTCCCGCAGGTCGCGGACGAGTTCGGCCTTGGCCTCGGGGGTGCAGCCGGCGTGCACCTCGTCGACGCCCAGGGCCGCGGCCACCGCCCGAGCGGGGGCCTCGCGGTCACCGGTGGCGAGCACCGGGCGCACGCCGAGGCGCCGTAGCCGGTCCACGGCCCGGTAGCTTCCGGGCCGTACGACGTCTCCGACCTCGATCAGGGCTTCGGCGGTACCGTCCACCCGGACCAGGACGGGGGTGTGGGCGGCGGCCTCGGCCACCGCCAGCGCGTCTGCCAGGGCGGTGGGCAACTCACCGTCCGGGGCGAGGACTTCCACCCGCCGGCCCTCGACCAGGCCGCGCACGCCCCGCCCCGGCGCGGCGGCGAACTCGCTCACGTCCGGCAGCGGCCCCTCGGGGAGGTGCCGCCGGGCGTGGGAGACGATCGCCCGGCCCAGGGGATGCTCCGAGCCGCGCTCGACGGCACCGGCCAGCCGCAGCACCGCCTCCTTGCCCAGTCCGCCGGGTACGACGGTGACATGGGCGACGGTCATGTGGCCGGAGGTGAGTGTGCCGGTCTTGTCCAGGACGACCGTGTCGATGTGCTGGAGCCCCTCCAGCGCCTGGGCTCCGCCGACCAGGACGCCCAGTTGTGCGCCGCGGCCGGTCGCGGCCATCAGCGCGGTCGGTGTGGCCAGGCCGAGCGCGCACGGACAGGCCACGACGAGCACCGCCACGCACGCGGTCACGGCGGCCTGGGGATCGGCCCCGGCACCGAGCCAGAAGCCGAGACAGGTGACGGCCAGCGTCAGTACGACGGGGACGAAGACGCCCGCCACCGTGTCGGCCAGCCGCTGCGCCCGTGCCTTTCCGGCCTGGGCCTCGGTCACCAGCCGGGTGATCCGGGCGAGCTGGGTGTCGGCGCCGACGGCGGTGGCCTTCACCAGCAGCAGCCCGCCGGCGTTGACGGCGCCGCCGACCACCGCCGCCCCGGGCCCGACCTCGACGGGCTCGCTCTCCCCGGTGACCAAGGACAGATCGACGGCCGAACTGCCCTCCGTCACCCGCCCGTCGGTGGCCACGCGCTCCCCCGGCCGCACGACGAAGACCTGCCCCGGCCGCAACCACTCGATGGGAACGCGCCGTTCGTCGTCGCCTTCGCGGACCATCACCTCTTTGGCGGCGAGTCGAGCCAGTGACCTGAGCGCGGCACCGGTGCCGCGCCGGGCCCGCGCCTCCAGGCACCGCCCCGCCAGGACGAACAGCGGTACACCGACAGCGGCTTCAAGATAGAGGTGCGCCGCGCCGTCCGCGGCCGCGGCCGCGGCCGCGGGCACCAGAGTGAACGGCATCCGCATGCCGGGTTCCCCTGCGCCGCCGAGGAAGAGCGCGTAGGCGGACCAGGAGAAGGACGCCACCACACCCAGCGACACCAGGGTGTCCATGGTCGCCGCCGCATGCCGCAACCCACGCGCCGCACGCACATGGAAGGGCCACGCGCCCCAGACGGCGACCGGCGCGGCCAGCACGAAGCACAGCCACTGCCAGTTGCGGAACTGAAGCGCGGGCACCATCGACAGCACCAGCACGGGCACCGCGAGCAACGCGGTGATCAGCAGCCGGTCCCGCTCCTGGCGGGCTTCCCCGGGCTCGCCCGCGTCCCCGCCCTCGCGGGTCCCGGGCTGCTGGGGCGGTTCGGGCAGGGCAGCGGTGTAGCCGGCCTTCTCGACGGCGGCGACGAGTTCCTCGGGGCTGGTCCGCGGCGGGTGGCTCACCCGCGCCCGTCCGGTGGCCAGATTCACGGTCGCCGTGACCCCGTCCACCTTGCCGAGCTGCTTCTCGACGCGCCGCACACAGGCCGCACAGGTCATGCCGCCCACGGTCAGATCGGTCGTCACCAGGTCGACGGCCACCGGTTCCCCACCCATCAGTGGCCACCCCCGTGCATGTCCCCCATGTCGTCCGTGCCGCCGCCCCCACCCCGGTCCGAGCCGGTGCCGTGCATGCCGGGGGCGACGGGCCCCGCGGCGGCACCGACGGCGTACGACGCCGTGAACAGCAGCGCCAGCAGGAGAAGGAATCCGCACAGGGCGGGCGGAGGCACGAGTCTCCGCACCACCGCACCTGCGCCGGAGGAGTTTTGCCGGGCCTCGTCCATCAACCGCGTCTCCAGATCACGTCCCTACGGCGTCGGTCGGATCGAGCCGCACTGCATCAGGAGTCGGGGCCTTCGGGGGTCGAGTTCCGGAGCGATGTTGTGGTCCGCGTCACGGGAGGGACACCTGTGTCCGGAGGTCACGGCGACGGAGCGGCGCGAAATGTAAGGCACCCTTTCCAGCAAGTCAGGTTTGCTTGACCTGATGGAAGGGAGACTTTACATTCATCGCCATGACACAACAGGGAGAGCAGGACCAGGTGACGCGCGCGGCCCGACGCGCGGTCCTCATCGACGGCATACCTGTGTCCACTTTGGGCGTGGTAGCCCTGGCACTGGGCAGCAACCCTCATCAGAGCACCGCCCAGAAGGCGTGGTGGATCGCCACCACCGCCGTCTTCACCCTCGCGATCGCCTGGGTGCTGCTACGGGCTTTCCGGCGCGCGGACGAATACCTGCGCAGGATCCAGCTGGAGAGCATGGCCATCGCGTTCGCCGCAGTCCTCGTGGCGCTGCAAGCGGCCACCCTGCTCGACGCCGCGGGCATCATCCAGCTCCATCAGCTCGCGCAGGTGATCCTCCTCGGCGGCGTCGCCATCTGGATGACGATCGCCGACCTGCGCACCCGTCTGAACCGGTGACGAAGCATTGTGAAAAACCGACTCCGCGAACTGCGTGCGGCACGCCGGTGGAGCCAGGCCGACCTGGCCGACCGGTGCCACGTCTCACGGCAGGCCATCAACGCCATCGAAACCGAGCGGTACGACCCCAGCCTGCCTCTGGCGTTCACCATCGCCGACGTCTTCGGCCTGACCATCGAGGAGATCTTCCACCCCGACCGGCCGGAAACGACGGACAACCCCACCTGACACGTGAGGGATGGCCGGGACGTCACGTGCAGGGACCGGCGTCGACACAGGCACGCCTGCGCCCGTGCGCGAACCGGACGGCACCGGTGCGGCAGTGGGGGCGCCGGCCTGGACAGGCCCTCACCTGCCGGCCGTCACCTGGCGGGACGGCCGGATCCAGACGTACGGCGTTCCGTCCCGGAACGCGCTGTGAACCGCTCCGGGACCCAAACGGCCATCCCCGCCCCTGCACGCTCGTCGCATGCCGGGACTGCTGCTGCGGCAATCCCCGCAAGCACCCCGGCATCGACCACGCCTGGCCGCTGGACCGGCTGCGCGCCGGCGCGGCGGAACACGGCTTCCGGATCCGTACGACGGACTGCCTCGGGCCTTCCTGCCGTACACCTGCGACCTCATCGCCCGCCTCAGCGGGGAACTGCGGTCCTGCGCAGTGGAGTTCACCGACGACCAGACCCCGCCGCCCTCCAAGGAATGAGCGCGGCCAGCTCCTGCGCGCCCTGTCCAGCCACGGCATACGCCACATCCCCTGCCTGCGCAGCCCCCGAGCAGCCGTTCGCACGCGGGCAAGAGACGGCAACGGTTTCGTCTCCATTGATCCGAAAATCATTTCCATCCAGCGTCGCGGATGTCGCCACCACGCGGCACTGAACGGCTGCCTCATGGCCGATGGCGAGCACCTGCCGCCCACGGACCTGTTCCCCGCCTGGGACACCTACGGCATCGACGACACCTGCGAGCACGAGGATCCCGCACTCGTGGCAGGCCCCTGAGGACCCGGGGCGGATCCGCTGTCGGTACAGGGCACAACGGAAGGTGCCGACACCTTCGAGGCCACCCGCCATGGCATGCAGAACCCTCGGTGGTTCTGCTGCCTACGGCGGGTGGCCATCGCCCTATCGGGAGCTGTACGGAACTATCGGGAGCTGTAGGGCAGGAGCGCCATCTCGCGTGCGTTCTTGACGGCCCGCGCGATCTGCCGCTGCTGCTGACGGGTCACATGGGTCACCCGACGGCTGCGGATCTTTCCACGGTCGGAGATGAACTTCCGGAGCAGATCGGTGTCCTTGTAGTCGATGTAGATGATGCCGGCGGCGTCCAGCGGGTTGGTGCGCTGTCGCGTGGCGGTCTGCCGCCGGGTGCTTGCGGGTCGGGGCATGGTGAGGTCGGTTCTCTCTTTCAGGTCACAGGGTCGAGCAAGCCGTCGAAGGCGTGCGGGAGTTGTTTCCAGCGGTCACTGCCCGCCGCGTACTCGTCGTCGGTGAGCAGGCATGAGTCGAGCAGGGCCAGGAGGCCGTCGCGGTCCAGGCCCGGCGAGGTGAAGGTGAGGTGCTGGCATCGGTCGCCGATTTCCGGGTGCCAGTCCACCGAGGCGGCAAGGCGGCGCTCGGCGGCCACCAACTCCCAGGCGGCGTCGGGCAGGGCGGCCAGCCAGGGGCCGACCGACTCCACGCACAGCGCGCCGCCCGCAGCCTCCCACGACAGCAGTGTGTCGGGGTGGTCCGCCAGCCAGAACCGCCCACGGCTGCGGGCGGCGGCGCAGGTCAGGTCCTCCAGGGCCGCGTACAGGCGCTGCGGATGGAAAGGCCGTTCGCGCCGCCAGACGAAGGTGCTCACACCGTGCTCGTCGCACGACTGCGGCAGCAGCGCGCACGCGGGATGCACACGGGCGGCGGCCGCTGCCACGTCGAAGCCCGCCAACAGCGCTGCCCCCAGGGCTCCGTCGCTCTCCACCCGTACGCTGCGGGCGCCCGGTGTGAGCTGGGCGAGCAGCGCGCGGTCGGTGTCGTCGGCGACCTCGCCGCAGGCATCGTCGTCGCCGAGGGCGATCACCGTGGGGTACTCCAGCTGCCGGGCGAAGGTGTCGGCGACCGTGCGCTGGTCGGTCGGTGCGGCGGCGAGGCCGACGTCGGCCAGGTCGTCGCCGTTGGACAGGTACGGCAGGACGAGTGCCGGGTCGACCGCGGTGGCGACCCCGGTCAGGGCCAGCGGTGCGCCCGCGGCGGCGATGACTGCGGCCATGGCCTGTGGTTCCACGGAGTCCCACAGTTCCACGACGGCCAGCCGGTACCTGCCCTCCGCCGCGAGCCGCAGCAGTTCGGGGACGAGGTCCTCGCGCAGCGCGCAGCACGCGCAGTCGTTCACCAGGGGTGCGTCACCACTGCCCCGCAGGCCGTCGGCGTCGCGCACCGTCCGGTGCACCGCGCTGTCCACGGCGGACGTCAGGTCGTGATGCAGCGCCACCGAGCCGGGGACCGTACGCAGGATCTCCGCTACGGCGGTCCGGCGGGCGTCGGCGTGCAAGCCGGCGACGATCGCGACCGGAAGCCGCGCCCCTCCCCCGCTCACGGCTTCCGCCCTCCGTGACCGTAGCGTCGCTCGAAGCGCTCGACCCGGCCCGCGGTGTCCAGGACCCGCTGGGTGCCGGTGTAGAAGGGGTGGCTCGCCGAGGAGATCTCGACGTCGATGACCGGATAGGTGCTGCCGTCCTCCCACTCGACGGTCTTGTCGCTGGTGGCGGTCGACCGGGTGAGGAAGGCGTAGTCGGCGGCCCGGTCACGGAAGACGACCGGGCGGTACTCGGGGTGGATTCCGGGCTTCACGGCTTTCAGCGTTCCTCTCGGAAGTCGACGTGGCGGCCGGCGGCCGGGTCGTACTTGCGCAGGGTGAGCCGGTCGGGGTTGTTACGGCGGTTCTTGCGGGTCACGTAGGTGTAGCCGGTGCCGGCGGTGGACCTCAGCTTGATGATCGGGCGCAGTTCGTTACGGGCCATGTGCACACCATACAAGAGATTGGTTTTCATTTTCATCTAGCGCTACTGTGGTGCCGCATCCACGCCAAGGAGGAACAGTCGTGTCCGCCCACTGCCAACTCACCGGCCGGCAGCCCGGCTTCGGCCACCACATCTCCCACTCGCACCGGCGCAGCAAGCGCCGCTTCGACCCCAACATCCAGAGCAAGCGCTACTGGTTGCCGAGCGAAGGCCGCCATGTCCGGCTCACGCTCTCGGCCAAGGGCATCAAGACGGTCGACGCGATCGGCATCGAGGCCGCGGTGGCCCGCATCCGCGCCCGGGGAGGGAAGGTCTGATGGCGAAGAAGAGCAAGATCGCCAAGAATGAGCAGCGGCGCCTCATCGTGGCCCGATACGCCGCGCGCCGTGCCGCGTTGAAGGCGATCATCGCGTTCCCCGGAAGCTCCGACGAAGAACGCGCCGCCGCCCAGCGGGAACTCCGCCGACAGCCGCGCGACGCCAGCGCCACCCGCGTGCGCAATCGCGACTCCGTGGACGGCCGCCCCCGCGGTTACCTGCGCACCTTCGGCCTGTCCCGCATCCGCGTACGCGAGATGGCCCACGCGGGCGAGCTGCCTGGCGTGACCAAGAGCAGCTGGTAACCCGGCACGCCAGAGGCCCACCCCGCACGCGAACGGCTCCCGCGTGCGGGGAAGGGCGGGGTGCGCAGCGCCATCGACCCGTCCATGAGAGCGTCCCCCGGGTCACTGGCTCATGTGACAGCCGGATCACTGGACCAATGGATCAGCCGGGCCGAGTCGCGCGCACCGGCCGGAATCGCCATCGGACCAGGTCGGAGGGTTACGGCCGCGCCCGACCGATGAGCCATTGGTACAGTCGTCCATCATGGCCGTGGACGAACTCGACACCCGCATCCTCAGACTGCTGCTGGAGCAGCCGCGCACCAGCGTGCGCGAGTACGCCCGGATCCTCGGGGTGGCCCGCGGCACGCTCCAGGCCCGCCTGGACCGGCTGGAGCGGGATGGCGTGATCACCGGCACCGGCCCCTCCCTCTCCCCCGCCGCCCTGGGCCATCCGGTGCTGGCGTTCGTGCACATCGAGGTCACCCAGGGCCATCTGGACGACGTGGGCGACGCGCTGGCCGCCGTACCGGAGATCGTGGAGGCCTTCTCGATCACGGGCGGCGGAGATCTGCTCGCCCGTGTGGTGGGCCGGGACAACGCCCATCTGGAGGACGTGATCCAGAAGCTGATCAGCCTGCCGGGCGTCGTCCGCACCCGGACCGAGGTCGCGCTGCGCGAACGCGTCCCCTACCGGCTGCTGCCTCTGGTGGAGTCGGTCGGCCGGGCCTCGCGCGGCTGACGCCCGGCGCTCCGGGCGGCCCCTCGGCGACCTTCGGCGGCCGGTCGGCCGACGCGCGCGGAACGCTTCCTTCCGTGCGTTGTGCCTGGTGGCTGCCTAGCGTGGCCCCATGACCATCTCTCAGACCCGGCCGGACACCGGCGACCGGCGACGGTGGAAGGCGCTCGGGGTCTGTCTGACGGCGGGCTTCATGACGCTGCTCGACAGCTCGATCGTGAACGTGGCGCTGCCCTCGATGGAGCGCGGGCTGGGCGCCGCCCCGGCCGATCTGTCGTGGGTGGTCTCGGGGTACGCCCTCACCTTCGGCCTCGCCCTGGTCCCGGCGGGCCGGCTCGGGGACCTGCGCGGCCGGCGCGAGGCGTTCCTGTTCGGACTGGCCCTGTTCACCGTGGCCTCGGTGGCGTGCGGGCTGGCGCCCGGCGCCGGCTGGCTGGTGCTCTTCCGGCTGCTCCAGGGCGCGGCGTCGGGCATCGTCGCACCGCAGACCACCGGGCTGATCCAGCAGATGTTCCAGGGCGGCCCCGAGCGGGCCCGGGCCTTCGGCATGCTGGGCAGCGTCGTCGGGATCTCCACCGCGGTGGGGCCGCCGCTGGGCGGTCTGCTGATCCAGGTGTTCGGCACCGGCGACGGCTGGCGCTGGGTGTTCTACGTCAACCTGCCGATCGGCCTGGCCGCCTTCATCGCGGCGCTGCGCCTGCTGCCCCGCTCACCGGCCCGGACCGGCGGGCGGGAGAGCCTCGACCTGCCGGGCGTGCTGCTGCTCGGCGCGGGCGTGCTCGCTCTGATGCTGCCGCTGGTGCAGGAGCAGCAGTGGACCGGGCGGGAGAAGTGGGCCCTGCTGCCGGTGGCCGCGGTGCTGTTGGGCCTGTTCTGGGGGTGGGAGCGGCGACAGGGACGGCTCGGGCGGGCGCCGCTGCTCGATCTGGCGCTGTTCGCGCAGCGGTCGTTCTCGCTGGGCGTGCTGCTGAACCTGGTGTACTTCGCGGGCTTCACCACCGTGTTCTTCGTCTACACGCTGTTCCTCCAGAACGGGGTCGGCTACGGCGCGCTCGCGGCGGGGCTGTCCTCGCTGCCCTTCGCGATCGGCTCGGCCGTCGGGGCGGCGGTGAGCGGCCGGATGGTGGTCCGCCACGGCCGCAGGCTGGTGATCGCCGGGCTGGCCGGGGTGGCGCTGGGCCTGCTCGGGGTGATCGCGGCCGTGCAGCTGGTGCCGGGGCGGGGTGCGGCGCCGGTGGCGGCGCTGCCGCTGCTGGTCGCCGGGCTCGGCTCGGGGGTGACGATCTCGCCCAACACCACCCTCACGCTGGCCGGCGTCCCCGTGCGGCGCGCCGGGGCGGCGGGCGGGGTCCTGGTGACGGCCCAGCGGATCGGTTCCGCGGCCGGGATCGCCGCGGTGGGCGCGGTGTACTTCGCGCATCTGGCCAACCACGGCAGCGCCGCGACCGCCCTGCAACTGGGGCTGCTCACCGCCGTGGGAATCATCGTGGTGGCACTCGGGCTGGCAGTGGCCGACCTGCGGGGCCGCCGGACGCCGCCGTATCCGGAGCACGGCGGTACGCCGGAGCGCACCGGTGCGCCGGGCGCCCGGCCGCGACCGGAGGAACCGGACCCGGCGCCCTGAAGGGCTCCCCGGCCGCTACGACCGGCGGCGCGGCTTGCCCCGCCTGGGGGCGGTGGGCTTGGCGCCGGCCGCGCGGCCCCGCGCATCGCGTCCCGCCGACTTGCCCTGGCCCTGCTTGGCCTGGCCCTGCTTCGTCTGGCCTTGCTTGGCCTGCCCCTGCTTGGGCCGGGTGCCGCCGCCCTGCTGGGTGCGCTTGCCCTGCTGCCCGGCCGGAACGCCGGCCGCCGTACGGCCCCGGGTGCTGTTGACCGTGCGTCCGCGGACGATGCCGATGAAGTCCTCCACCAGGTCGGTCGTGGCCTCCTCGGGCCAGGACAGGGCGACGCTGGACTGGGGGGCGTCGACGACCGGGCGGTAGGTGAGGTCGCGGCGGTGGTAGAGGCGGGCCAGGGACTGCGGCACGACCAGGAGGCCGACGTTCGCCGCGACCAGCTCGATCGCGTCCGGCGTCGTGGCGGGCCGTTCGAAGGCGGGCTCGCCGGGCGGGGCGTCCCAGTCGAAGACGTCGTCCAGGGGGTGGAAGAGCACCTCGTCGGCGAGGTCGGCGAGGGTGACCTCGTCCGCCGCCGTGATCACGTGGTCCTTGGGGACGATGACCACGGTGGTCTCGGTGTAGAGGGGGATCGCGCTGAAGTAGGCGCGGTCGACGGGCAGCCGTACCAGACCCGCGTCCGCCTCGCCCGCGCGCATCAGTTCCGGGGCCTCGGCGGCGGGGGCCTGGACGAGAGTGAGCGGGATGTCGGGCAGGCGTTCGTGCCAGACCTTCACCCACTTGGCGGGCGTCACTCCGGGGACGTACGCGAGCCGGAACGACGGTGATTCCTCCGAGCCTGTCACCAGGCCAGGTTACCGGGCGTGTCCGACAGCACCGTCACCGGCCACGGCCGCGACCTCCGGCACCGGCCACGGGCACCCGCCACGGCACCGGCCATCGGCCACCGGCACCCGCCACGGCCCCGACCGCCGACACCGGCCACAGCCCCGCCACCGTCACCCGCCCCGGCCCTGGCCGCCGTCACCGGCCACGGCCCCGACCGCCGTCACCCGCCGCGGCCCCCGGGCGCGCTCGCCCGCCGCGGTCGGGCAGGGCCTGTCCGGCCGATACCCTGGAGGCATGAGTTCGCAGCAGAGCACCCAGACGATGAAGCCCGCGACCGCGGCGAAGAAGCTGGGTGTGTACCTCCCCGCCACCCCCGCCTCGTTCCAGGAGGGCGTGGTCACCCGCGCCGAGCTGAACGAGTTGCAGGCCGATCCCCCGGAGTGGCTGCGCGAGCTGCGGCGCAACGGCCCCCACCCGCGTCCCGTGGTCGCCGCGAAGCTGGGCGTGTCCATCTCCGGGCTCGCGCGCGGCGGGATCACCGACGCGCTGACCACCGAGCAGATCGAGGCGCTCAAGCAGGAGCAGCCCGAGTGGCTGGAGAAGGAGCGCGCGACGCAGGCCGAGGTCCGCAAGGAGACGGCGCGGATCAAGAAGCAGCAGGCCGAGCGCGCCGAGCAGGCCCGCCCCTGACACCCGGCGTCCCCGATGCCCCCACCGCCGTCGGCGCTGGGGGCATCGTGCTGACCGCGTGCGTTCCCTTGTCCCCAGGCCCCGGGGGCGTTGTCAGTGGCCTGCCCTAGAGTTCCCGGCACTTGATCACTGCGGGTGCGGGAGGCTCGGATGGGGTGGGTGTCGGCCGGCGACTACGAGGTCGCCCTCGACAGCGGAAAGGTGGTCTGCCGCAACGCGGCCGGGCGGTTGCTGAAGTCGGTCCCGCCCAAGATCGCCGACGATCCGGCCGTGGTGGGGCTCAGGCAGCTGACCGAGTGGCTGGAGCGGCACGAACGGCAGTGTCTGGAGGATGCCGAGCGGTGGATGATCCGCTCGCTGCCGGTGCCGCTCGCCGTCCTCACGCGCGTGTGGCCCGACCCCGCCTGGCAGGCCGCGCTGCGCGACCTCGTCGTCACCGGCGCGGACGGCCGGGTCGCCGGCTTCCTGCGGGACGCCGACCCCGAGCGCGGTCTCGGCCTCGTCGACCTCGACGGCGACACCGTCCGCATCAGCCCCGAGCTGGTCCGCATCCCGCACCCGGTCCTCCTGGAGGAGCTGGAGGAGCTGCGCGAGTTCGCCGTCGAACTGGGTGTGGAGCAGAAGGTCCAGCAGCTGTTCCGCGAGGTCTGGCACCGCCCCGAGGTGTTCGACGCCGAGGCGAAGCAGGTCGAGGAGTACGCGGGCGGCTCCTTCAAGGAGCTGCGCTTCCTCACCGGCAGGGCGGCCCGGCTCGGCCATCGGGTGCGCGGCGGCTACGCCGTGTGTCCCGTGGTGGAGGACGGTCGCAGCGTCGAGGCCCGCGTGTGGGTCGGCGACTACGAGGGCTACGACGAGACCGAGACCGGCCCCCTGCTGTGGGCCGACCCGGCAGGCCGCGTACTGACGCTGGGCCAGGTCGGGCCGGTGGCCTGGTCCGAGGGCATGCGCATGGCGGCCGGGCTGTACGCCGGGCGGGACGTCGAGGACGAGGAGCAGGCGGCATGACGTACGGCGAGTACGACGAGAACACGGCCGCCGCGCTGCTGGACGCGGGGGCGGGGGGGGGGGCGGGGGGGGCGCGGCGGGGGGGGGGGGGGGTGCCGGGGGGGGGCGCCGTGGCGCGCGCGCCGCGGGCGCCATGCCGGCGGGCCACCCCCCCCCCCCCGCGCCCCCGGGGGGGGGGGGGGGGGGGGGGGGGCCCCCCCGGCCCCCCCCCGACCGCGAGGACGCCGACCTGCTCACCGTCCGCACCTACACGCACCCCGCGCTGGACGGCCGCCGGGTGGTCCGGCTGGTGCCCGGCACGCTGGGCGAGGCCGAGGACCTGGCACTGGAGTTCCTGGGACTGGTCCGGGAGCCGGAGACACCCGAGGTCGGCCAGGTGCGCCGGGAGACCCTGGGCTTCCCGGCCTGGGCGCTGGTCCACGACCCGGCCAACGGGCACCACGCGCTGGCCCTGGTGCAGGACATGGAGCGGCTCGCCCGGCAGGCCGCCTCCCGCCCGGGCACGGCCAAGGACGGCTTCGAGGCGCTGGGCGAGCGGCTCGGGCGGGCGGTGCCGCACTTCCTGCCGACGTTCTACGAACAGGCCGCGCGGGTCTTCCTCCAGCAGGAGAACACCACCTACGCCGCCGCGTTCTTCGGCAAGGCCCGCGAGGCCGAGCGGGTGCACGCGCTCGCGGTGGACGAGGAGCGGCAGCGCGCGGTGTTCCTGGAGTTCGCCTTCGCCGGGGCGCTGACCGTGAAGGCCCTCAAGCAGTATGTGAAGGACCTCACCGCGCGGCTCGACCCGGCCGCCGCCTGGGCGCAGTTCCGGCAGCTGACGGTGGAGCGGTGCGCCGCCGGTACGCCGCCGTACGCCTCGCTGCCGCAGGACGCGCGCGGGCTGATCAGGGGCGCGGGCCTGGACCGGGTCACCGAGGAGTGCGCGCTCGTCGCCGACCTGCTCGCCTCGCCCGCGGCCCTCCGGGCGCCCGCCTCCTTCTGGACCGCCTACCGCGCGGTGCTGCCGGTCCTGGCCGACCGCCGGCCGGAGATCCGGGTGCGGCTGCTGGAGATCATGCCGGCCGGGCTCGGCCGGAAGGTCGAGGACGACGAGTTCTGGCTGACGCTGCTCGCGGAGACCGGCGCGGACCGGCTGCTGACCGACCCGGCGGCGGCCGCGGAGCACGGCGTCGATCCGGCCGGCTGGCTGACCCGGTGGGCGTCCTTCCGCAAGCACGGCGGCTCGTGGTCGTGGCGCTCCCCCGCCACGCTGGCGCTGGCCGGGCGCATGGTGCCGTTGCTGCGGGCCGCGGGCCGCCCGGTGGACCTGTTCGCCGGCGGCTGGCATCCCGGCGCCGATGTCGACCTGCTGGACCTGTGCGTGGCCGAGGGCGTCCCGCTCACCGTCCCGGAGGGCGACGACAGGATGTTCCTGCCGCTGGCCGAGTGGCTGGGCGACACCCGCGACGGCCGGCGCGACCTCACCGCCGTCGCGGCCGATCCCCGCTTCCGGCGGCTGCTGCACCAGGCCGTGGAGAAGACCGGCGGACACCAGCGGTCCGGTGAGCTGCTGGCATCGGTCGCCGGCCACCCGGTGCTGTCCGAGGTGCTGCGCGAGTGGCTGGAGGAGACCGCCGTCGCGTACACGCGCGCGGTGGGCCTGCCCGGTGCGCGTGCGGCACTCGACCGGCTCCGGCCGTTCCGGACGGTCGCGGCCGAGGTCAGCCCGGCGGCCGTGGCCCGGATCGCCGGACACGACACGGCTCCGCTGCTGGGCCGCACGCTGCGGGCCGGCATCCTGGACGAGCTGGGCTGGCCCGCCCTGGAGGAGGCGCTCGCCCTGCTCGACACGGAGCAGGGCGCTAAGGGCGAGGACACCTCGCTGGCCGTCCACGAGGCCTGGCCCGCGCTGATCCTGTGCCGCAGGCGCAGGGTGGTCGTGGTCGGCCCGGACCGGGTGCTGCTCGACCACGCACTGCGGCTGCCGCAGGAGCTGGACCGCTGGCAGCGCCCCCGCTACCGGTACGTGGACGGCGAGCTGCTGGTGATGTGGCGGCACGGCGGCAAGCAGTACGGCTACTGGTCGGCCCGGCCCGCCGAGGTGTTCGAACTCGGCGGCGAACAGCTGCCGTCCTGGTGGTCCGGCAACGAGACGATCGTCCCCTCGATCCCGCTGCCCCGCGGCGGCCGCGCGAGCGGCGGCCGCACCCTGCACGCCGGCGACACGGTGCTGCCGCCGACCCGCTCGGTCCTCGGGGACGGCACCACGTACTGGCGTCAGGGCCGCCAGGGCCGGCAGACGGTCTGGCTGGAGTACGACCCGGCCACCGGCACGCACGGCCGTGCGTCGCTGCCCGCGCTGCTGCGCGCCGGCATCCGCGAGGACGCCGAGCTGCTGCCCGGCCGGTGCGAGGTGCTGCCGCTGCAACCGGGCCTGGAGAACAGCCCGTTCGGCACCGACGGCACGGTGCTCGGGCGCTGGGTGCGCACCGAGGGCAAGGGCACCGGACTGCGCCGCACCGCCGGGACGGCGGACGGGCGGACCGTGTCGCTGCCCGGGGTGGTGGACGGCTGGCGGGTCGTTCCCCTGGGGGCGCTGCGGCTGCCCGGCGGCGTCGAGCCCGTCGTCGCCCAGACCCCCCGGCATGTGGCGCTGTTCGCGGGCGACGACGCCGCTGCCGGTGAACTGGGCCGCGTGTCGCCGAACAGCGGGGGCGGCGACTTCGCCGCCGGCACCCGGCTGGTGCCCCCGCTGCCCTACTGGCACGCGCTGCGCCCCCGCGACACGCAGGCCTCGGCCGTGCTGCGCGCCCTGACCGACGCACAGGCCGCGCAGCTGCTGCGGAGCACGGCCGAGGCACTGGCCGTACGGCAGGAGGAGCTGGCCCGCGCCGGTGACGACGAGGCCGCCAAGGCCGCCGTACCGGCCGTGGACACGGTGGCCGTGTGCGCGGTGGCCGCCGCGCTGCCCGCCCTGGCCGACGAGCGGCTGCGCGCCGGCGTCGCCGCCCTGGTCCGGTACGGGCTGCGCGTCGCCGAGTCGGCCACCGCCTTCGCCAACCCCCCGCAGGAGCGGCCACGGCAGCCGCGCAACCGGACGGAGGGCATGTTCGCCGACTACAGCCCCGAACACGGCGACGACCGCGGCCTGTTGGAGGCCGTCTCCGGCTTCGGCGGGGTCCAGGGCTGGTGGCGGCCCGAGCAGTGGAGCGCACTGCGCCAGATCCGCGCGGTCAACCATGTGCTGTCCGGCCATCCCGCCGACGGCACCCCGCTGCCCGACGCCAAGCGGCTGGGCAACCTCGGCGACGGCTGGACCGGCGAGCCGTACACCGTCCCGGACGCCGGGCTGGCATGGCCGAGCCTGCTGGGGCGCTTGCGCGCACTGGCCTACCGGGCCACCTCGGCGGCCCTGACCGACGCCCAGCGGGAGCCGCTGCTGCTGCTGTTGGAGGCCCTCGCCGAAGGACCGCTCGCCACGGCCGGCGGCACGCTCCGCACCCTCCTGCTGAACGAGCCGTACGACCACCAGCAGCGCGCCGGGCAGGTGCTGCGCCGCGCGGGGCGCACGGTGGTGATCCTCGGCTGCCAGAACATCGACGTGCAGCGGGGCGGGGTCAACTGGCTGGCGGTGGACCACGATCCGTCCGGGGCGTTCGGCCGGGTCGCCCACTTCACGCTGCACGCGGAGGCGCACTACGAGCCGGGGATCTCCGCCGAGGACCTGGCCGCCGTCACCCGTCTGATCCGGGCGAAAGGCGCCGCGCCCTGGCCGTCCGAGGCGCCCGCGGCACTGGTGGCGGCGACCGGCGGCGGGCTCGGCCCGCTCCAGGCGGCCGTGCTGCTCGCCGGTCAGCCGCGCGAGCCCCACACCGACGGCCTGACCGCCCTCGGGCTCAAGCCCCGGCAGCGGGAACTCGGCGAGCGGCTGTTGCAGGGGCTGGACGCAGGCGGCCGGACAGAACTGATGGGCGCGCTGCTGCCCGCGGACCCCGCAGCCCTGTGGACGACGGGACCGGACACCGAGGCCGCGGGCCGGGTGTGGGCCGAGCGGTTCGGCTCCCTGGTGCGGGTGCCGGAGGACGTCCGGGAGGAGCTGGCCGGGCTGGGCGTCGGATACGCCGACGACGTGCTCAATCCCTCCCTCACGCCCTGGCTGAGCCGGACCACGGTGCTGCGGCCGGACAAGGACGGCACCCTGGTGCCGGAGGACCCCGCGGCGGTACCGGGCCGGTACGACCTGGGGAACGCCGTGCGGGGGCTCGCCGCGCTGGCCTACGGCCTGCCGTACGGCCACCCGCTGCGGTCCGCGCTGCCTGCGGGACTCGCCGCCGTGCGCCAGCGGATGACCGACCCCGAACTGCTGCTCGGGCTGGGTGTCGAGATGACGGAGAAGGGCGGCCCCACGGCGGTGGAGGTGCGCAAGGCGTACGGGCTGCCGGAGACCGGCGGCGCCGACGCGCACGGACTGACCCGGGTCGGCGCGGCCATCGTGCTGCGCCCCTGGTACCGCGACACGGAGACGGTGCAGATCCGGCCGGCCGGGCTCACCGGGGCCGACGACCCGGTGTTCGGGCTGCTGGAGGGCCTGGTGGGACCGGAGCGCGGAAGCGGTCTGCGGGCTCTGCGCACCCTTCTCGGCGCCGAGCTGGAGCGGGCCGTCGCGGTCGGCGCCGAGGGCCCCGCGGGGTATGCGCAGGACCCGGCCACGAGCGTGCCGGAGCTGGTCGCCGAGGTCGCCGCGGCGCATGGCCTGGGTGCCGACGCGGCCGGGCTCTACCTCCAGTTGCTGGCCCTGCCCGATCCGACGGACCGCAACTGCGCCCGCTGGACCGGCTGGAAGCCCGCGCGGCTGAGGAAGGCCCGCGCCGAACTGGCCGCGACCGACCTGGTCGTGGAGGCGAAGCGGCCGCGCGCCGGGCGGAGCCTGTTCCTGCCCGGCGGCTGGCGGGACCTGAAGTCGCCCGCGCTGCCGGTGGAGACGTGGAAGGAGGGCCTGTACCCGATCGGCCGTCTGCGCGCGATACCGCTGCTGCCGGTGCCCGAGCTGTTCGGCCGCGCCTGGGCCCGGGTCCGCGCGGGCGACGCGCCGGCGTACGAGGAGCTGACCACCCGGGCGACCAGAAGGGGGCGGCGCCGATGAGCGGGCCGTCTCCGCTGCCGCCCGCCCGCCGTTCGCGTGCCTGCGGTCCCGCTGCCCGAGGCCGGCGTGCCGGTACGGCGGCCCTCCGTGCCGTCCGCACCCCGCTCGCCGCCCCTTTCCGCACCCCTGCCCTCGCCCCTGCCGTCGGCTCTGCCGTCCGCGCCGTCTCGAAGGATCCCCGCCCATGACCACCGCCGTCGTCTCCGACCCCGCGCCGCAGCCCGCAGCGGCGGCCCGGCAGATCGTCCCGCCCGAGGACCGGTACGCCACCGAGCTGGCCTTCCTCGCCGCCCATGACCAGGGTCCGCGGCCGCCCGCCTGGCGGCTGACGCCCCGTGCCGTCGTCACGTTCGTCGTGGGCAGCGAGGGCCGGGCGCTGCAGCTGCCGGACGACGTGGAGGCGCCTCAGGGAGTGCCGCGCCGGCTGGAGATCACCGGAAAGTTCGTCGGCGACCGGGCCCTGGTGGAGCGGTGCGTCGTCACGCTGGCCGGGGAACGGGGCCTGCTGCTCGTCGGCGAGCCCGGTACCGCCAAGTCGATGCTGTCGGAGCTGCTGTCGGCCGCCGTCTGCGGCACCAGCGGGCTGGTCGTGCAGGGTACGGCCGGTACCACCGAGGACCAGCTCAAGTACGGCTGGAACTACGCCCTGTTGCTCGCCCAGGGGCCCAGCCGGCAGGCGCTGGTGCCGTCGCCGGTGCTCACGGCGATGACCCGGGGGGCGATCGCCCGCGTCGAGGAGGTCACCCGCTGCCTGCCCGAGGTGCAGGACTCCCTGGTGTCCCTGCTGTCCGAGCGGCGCATCGCGGTGCCCGAACTGGCGGGCTCCGAGGAGGCGCTGGCTCATGCGGCGCCGGGCTTCAACCTCATCGCGACCGCCAACCTGCGGGACAAGGGTGTCTCGGAGATGTCGGCCGCGCTCAAACGCCGCTTCAACTTCGAGACGGTGGGGCCCATTTCCGACCTCGACGCCGAGGTGGCGCTGGTGCGCGGCCAGGCCCGGGCGTCGGTGGCCCGGTCGGGCGCGCCCTTCCAGGTCGACGACGCGGTTCTGGAGGCCCTGGTGACCGTCTTCCGCGATCTGCGCGAGGGCCGGTCGGCGGAGGGCTGGGAGGTGGAGCGGCCGTCCACGGTGATGAGCACGGCGGAGGCGGTGTCCGTGGCGGGCGCGCTGGCCCTGGCCGCGGCCTACTTCCCGGGGGACCGTGACGTCCTGGCGCTGCTGCCCGGCCATCTGCTCGGGGTGGTGCACAAGGACGACCCGGCGGACGCGGCGCGGCTGCGCGGCTACTGGGACGGTCCGGTGCGGCGCCGGGCCGAACAGGGCGCGGCGACCTGGCGCACGCTGTGGGACCTGCGCACGGTCCTGGAGGGCTGAAGCACCGTGTCCCCTGTCTCCCCTCCCGCCGGTGGCACGACCGCCGCCCCGACGCCTCCCGCCGGGGGCACGACCGCTGCCCCGACGCCTCCCGCCGCTGGCACGACCGCTGCCCCGGCACCTCCCGAGGCGGCCGTGGCGGCCCTGACCGACCCGGCGGGGCCGTACCTCATCGGCGTACGGCACCATGCTCCGTCCCTGGCCGCGGCCGTGCCCGCGCTGCTGGACGCGGCCGGGCCGGATGTGCTGCTGGTCGAACTGCCCGCCGAGGTGCAGGACTGGCTTCCCTGGCTCGCCCATGAGGAGACCCGGGCCCCGGTGGCTCTGGCGGCCGCGCCCGTGCCCGGGGCCGGGGCCGGGGGCGGGGGCGGTGGACCGGCGTTCTATCCCTTCGCCGACTTCTCTCCGGAACTCGCGGCCGTGCGCTGGGCCGCGCGGCGCGGCGTCCCGGTGATCGCCTGCGATCTGCCGCTGGCGGACCGGGCGTGGGCGGGGCCGGCGGAGTCCGGTGGGGAGCCGGGCGGGCAGTCCGGCACGGAGGCCGGCGGGGAGCGTGGCACACCCGGTGATACGGCGGGAGGTGACCCGGCATCCGTCGGCGGGCCGGAGCCGGAGAGCGGCTCCACGGCCGGGGGCCCGGGCGTGGCCGGGCTCGGCGCCGCGCTGCGCGCCCGCCTCACCGGGCGCCCCGGGGACGATCTGTGGGACCGGCTGGTCGAGGCCCCCGCGCCCGGTTCCACGCCGGAGGCGCTGCGGCGCGCCGCACTGCTGACCGGTTGGGCGCTGCGGGCGGAGGCGGAGGCCGCGGGCGGGGTGCCGGAGCTGGATCTGCGGCGGGAACGGTGGATGCGCGCGCGGCTGGCGGCGGCCACGGCACACGGGGAGCGCGCCGCCCTGGTGATCGGCGCCTTCCACGCCCCGGCACTGGTCCCCGCGGCCGGGGAGGTGCGGCAGGAACTCACAAAGACGGCTCGGGCGACGGGCTCCCGGGCGGACACGACGACAGCGGAACGCGGCCGGGGCGGACCGAACCGCCCGGCGGAGGCCTCCCCCGCTGCCTGGACGACCTCGCTCATCCCGTACAGCTACCCGCTGCTGGACGAGCGCTCCGGTTACCCGGCCGGGATCCGCGACCCGGAGTGGCAGCACCTGGTGCTGGACGCGGCCGGTGATCCCGGCGCGCTGGCGGAGGCGCTGACCCGGGCCGCCGTGCGGGTGTGCGCCGAGTTGCGCTCCCTGGGACACCCCTCGGGCCCCGCCGACGCGCGCGAGATCGCGCGGGTCGCCGGCGATCTGGCGCGGCTGCGGGGGCTGCCCGCGGCGGGCCGCGGCGAGCTGGTCGAGGCGGTGCAGACGGTCCTCGCCCAGGGCGAACCGCACGGCCGGGGGCGGGCCGTCGCCCGGGCCATGGAGAAGGTGCTCGTCGGAACACGGACCGGACGGCCGGCGCCGGACGCGCCGCGCAGCGGGCTGGCCCCGGCGGTCGAGGCGGAGCTGGCGGCGCTGGGGCTGCCGGGCCCGGCCGAGTCCGGCCCGGGCAGCGCGCGGGACCTGCGCCTGGACCCGCTCCGCTCGGAGCTGGACCGCCGCCGCGAGCTGCTGCTGCGCCGCCTGACAGCGTGCTCGGTGCCGTACGCGGAGCCCAAGGCGGTGACGGGCACCGGCGGCGCCGACGCGCTCACCTCCCGCTGGGAGGTGCGCTGGACCCCGGCCACGGCGGCGATGCTGACCGCGGCAGCGGTGCGCGGGGTGACTCCGGCACAGGCCGCGGAGGGGGTGCTGCGGCAGCGGCGGCGCACGGAGCGGGACGAGGGCGGGCCCACCGCCGCGCAGTCCCTCCAGGGGCTGGCACAGGCCGCGGAGTGCGGGCTGCCCGCGCTGGCCGACGAGCGGCTGGAGGAGCTCGCCGAGGTGCTGCCGGACTCCGGCACGCTGCCCGAACTCCTCGCCGGACTGGCCCTGTTGGACCGGCTGTGCGCCGGGCACATCGCCGGACTCGGCGGTGACGGAGCGCGTACGGCGCGGGCGACGGCCGTCGCGGGGCTGCTGACGGCCGCCGCGGTGCGCCAGGTCGACGGGCTCACCGGTTCCGAGGACCCGGCAGACGCCCACGCCCTGCTGGAGCTGGCGCACCGTGCGGACAGAGAGGGTGGCATCCGGCTGACGGACGCGCTCGCGCGGCTCGCGGCCGGCGGTTCGCCGCTGATGCGCGGCGCCGCCGGGGCCGTACGGGTGCTGCTGGGGCAGGAGGAGGCCCGGGTGTTCGGCGACCGGGTGGCCTCCTGGGTGGACGGTGCCTGCGATCCGGCGGGCCGGTCGGCGCTGAGCGCGCGGCTGGCCGGTCTGCTGACCGCGGCCGGACCGCTGCTGGAGTCGGCGGCGCCCGCCGTGGAGCCGCTGCTGAACCGGGTGTCGGACCTGTCCGACCAGGATTTCCTGGACCGGCTCCCGGCGCTGCGCGACGGCTTCGACACGCTCAGCCCGGCTGCCCGGGAGCGGCTGCTGACCGCCGTGGAGCAGCGGCTGGACGGCGTACGTCCGGACGGAACGGGTGCCGTCACGCCCGCGGCCCTGGCCCGGTGGACCCGAGCCGATCTCGCAGCCCGCGCGGCACTGGACGCGCTGGGGCTCCTGCCGACCGCCGCCCCGGCGAAGGGCGCTTCGGCGGACGCGACCGGCGAGGGGAGGACGGCGGTCGACCGGGAGCGAGCCTCGATCGCAGCCCCGGGCGAACCCACTGCGAAAGCCGCGGGGGAAGCCCCGGGACAGGCCGCCGGCGATGCCCCGGGGACCGCGCCCGCCGCGTCGGACGGCGAGCGGCGGCTGACCCCGGCCGACCGCTGGCGTCTGGTGCTCGGCCGGCGCAGCGACCAACTGCCGGTATCCGCCCGGCCGTTCGCGACCGCGCTGGACGAGCTGTACGGCAGCGGCCGGGGCGAGGGCAGCCGCGGGGACCTCTCCCACCGCGGCGGCGGACGCGAGAGGTCGTATCCCGGGGCGCGGGAGTGGTCGGAGGAACTGGCCGCCCTGTTCGGGCCCGGCATCCGTGAGGAAGTGCTGGCGGCGGCCGCGGCGGCCGGACGCCAGGACGTGTTCGCGGAGCTGGACCCGGACGCCGTACGGCCCTCCGTCGACCTGCTGCGCTCGGTGCTGCGGCACGCGGGTGGCCTGCCCGAGGCGCGGCTGGCCGCACTGCGACCGCTGGTGCGGCGCCTGGTCGACGCGCTGAGCCGGGAGTTGGCGACCCGGCTCCGCCCGGCCCTGCACGGCACCACGCTGCCCCGCCCGAGCCGGCGCCCGGGCGGCGGCCTCGATCTGCCCCG
Source organism: Streptomyces sp. NPDC127190 (assembly GCF_042672505.1). NCBI lineage: Bacteria > Bacillati > Actinomycetota > Actinomycetes > Kitasatosporales > Streptomycetaceae > Streptomyces > Streptomyces sp. NPDC127190. The sequence continues at coordinate 139,185 of NZ_JBHXVE010000006.1, read as the reverse complement.
CACGCTGCGGGCCAACCTGGCGACCGCCCGCCGGTTGCCGGACGGCACGGTCCGGGTCGTACCGGAGCGTCCCGTGTTCCGCAGCCGCGCCCGGCGCGCGGCCGACTGGCGGCTGATCCTGGTCACCGATGTGTCGGGCTCCATGGAGGCGTCCACGATCTGGGCGGCGCTCACCGCGTCGGTGCTGGCCGGGGTGCCCACCCTGTCCACGCACTTCCTGGCGTTCTCCACCGAGGTGATCGATCTGACCGACCATGTCGCGGACCCGTTGTCCCTGCTGCTGGAGGTGCGGGTGGGCGGCGGTACGCACATCGCCGCCGGGCTGCGGCACGCGCGCAAACTGGTCACCGTACCCTCGCGCACGCTCGTCGTGGTGGTCAGCGACTTCGAGGAGGGCTACCCGCTGGGCGGGCTCCTCGCCGAGGTGCGGGCGCTGGTCGGCGCCGGCTGCCACGTGCTGGGCTGCGCGAGCCTCGACGACGCGGGCCGCCCCCGGTACTCCACCGGGGTGGCGGGCCGGTTGGTCGCCGCGGGTATGCCGGTCGCCGCGCTCAGCCCGCTCGAACTCGCCCGCTGGGTAGGGGAGAAGATCACATGAACCCGGAAGCCACCCCACAGACCGGTGCCGGACTGCCCGCGGTCGCCCCGTCCGTGACCGCCGAACTCGTCGCCGCGCTCACGCCCCGGCTGCGCAAGCGCCTGGACGCGGGCATCGCCAAGCTGGCCGGCCGTCCCGTGGTCCGCGACGGCGACACCGTGCGGCTCGCCGTCGACGACGACACGGATCTCGTGCTGCACGCGCCCGGCTCCACGGTGACGCGTGCGGACGCGATCCGGTGCGGCTGTCTGCTGGCCCCGGACTGCCTCCACCGCGCCGCGGTGGCGTCGGCGGCCCCGATCGCCGACACCGACACCGTCGCCGTACGGCAGGACTCCACGACCGTCGCGGACGACGCACCCGAGCCACCGGCCGCGCAGGAAACCGCGGCCGCCTCAAAGACTGCGGCCACGCCCCCACAGACCGCCGCCGCCCGCGCGGTGCACGACGCCGCGGCCGCCGTGCTCGAGGCCGGTACCGACGGCGCGGGCGCGGTGCTCCAGGCCGCCTTGCTGCGGGCCGCGCACACCGCACGGCTCGCCGGGCTGCACCGGGCCGCCGCCACCTCCGTCTCCGTGGTCACCGCGCTCCGCGCGGGGCGTTCGGCCGACCCGGCGTTCCGCCTCGCCGACCTGGTGGCGGCCCTGCGGGACGTGCTGTCGGTCGCCCACCGGCTCCGCCACGCCACCGGTGCCGAGCTGGACATGCTGCGCGGGACGGCACGGCAGCCGTACCGCCCGGACGGCGCGCTGCGGCTGTACGGCCTCTTCTCCGAGCCGGTCCTCACCGCGAGCGGTCACGCGGGCGCCGTCACCTGGACCGCCGACGCCGAGGGCCGCCTCTACCAGGTGTCCGACGTGGCTCCGGGCGGGGCCGGGCGCGCGACGGGCGCCGCCGACCGCACGGTGCGGATCGGCGACACGGCGCTGACCCACCGCGAGCTGTCCCGCGCGGGTCTCGCGGTGACAGGGGCGACCGTCTCGCCCACCGGGCGGCTCGGCGCGGGCGCCGGGGTCCGGGCGGTCCGGGCCTCGGGTGCCGACTGGCGCGCGGAGCCGCTGGACCGGCTGTGGGCGGTTCCGGTGACCGAGCAGGTCGCCGGCGCGCAGGCGGGCGGTCCCGGGCTGCTCTTCCTGGAGGTCACGCTCGTCGGTACGGCGGCCGAGGCGGCGGGCGCCTGTCTGCTCGCCGAGTGCGGTGGCGTCCTGGTGCGGCTGACGGCAGCGCACGACGACCCCGCGCTCGCGTACCGGGACAATCTGCGGCTGCTGACCGCCGCCCGGGGCAGCAGGCTGCGGATCGTCGCCCGGCTCGCTGCGGCCCCGCACGCCCGGGCCCTGCTTCTTGCGGCCGAGCATCCGACCGTGCCCGGCGCCCGTGTCGACCTGGGCCTGGACCGCCTCCAGCGCGTCGACCTGCCCGCCACCGGCGCCACCCGGCAGCAGACCGTGCCGACCCCGGAAGAAGCACCGGTCCATCTGCTGCGCCGCCGGGTCCAGCAGGCGGTGGCGGGCGGCCGGCGGGTGCTCTCCTTCCCCGGTGACACGGCCGCGGACGTACGGCGCCTCGGGCGGGCCGGGCTCGCGACGGCGGGCGAGCTGCTCGAGGAGCTGCACGCGGCGGCGGCCGAGCGCTCCCGCGATGTCTTCGGCAGGCTCCTGCCGGCCGACCCGGACCGGTTCGCCCGGGCCTGGCTGGCGGCGGCCCGCTACACCGAGGAGCTGGACCGGGCGCTGTGCGTCGCCGCGTGGTCGGGTGAGGTGGAGTGAGCAGGCGACATGACGGGCGTCACCGAGGCGGGCGGGGAGGGGTCCGATCCGATAGGGGGACCGGTTCTCGAGCAGCCCTGCGCCGTCGGTGACGCCCGCGCTACGGTCGGCCTGAGATCGTCAGGGAAGCGGGGGGGCATGGCCGGTACGACGGACGAGGACGGCCCGAGCGGCACGTGGGCGCGCGAGTTGTGGGACTACGCGCAGGCCGTGCTGAGGGAGTGGCAGTCCACGCAGGTATGGCAACCCGCCCAGCAGTTGCGCGCGGCCTCGCACGGCAACGCGCGCGACTACGCCGGACGCTTCCTCCTGGAACTGCTCCAGAACGGCCACGATGTTCACAGCAAAGACCGGAACGACGGGAGCGTGCACGTCCTGCTCGACGAGGGCGAAGGGGCGCACGGCACGCTCTATGTCGCCAACGGCGGCACTCCCTTCACCTGGGCCCGCATCCAGGCCGTGTGCAAGCTCGCCCGGAGTGAGAAGACCGTCGGCGAGGGCATCGGGAACAAGGGGGTCGGCTTCCGCAGCATCCTGGAAATCACGGATGCCCCGGAGGTCTACAGCGCCGGCGCGGCCGGAGAGGGTCCGGCCGTGCTGGACGGGTACTGCTTCCGGTTCGCGGTGGGGGACGACCTTCGGGTGCTGCTCCGCGACGAGGACCTGGTCCGCAGGGCGGAGGAGGAACTCCCGCCCTTCCAGGTCCCCTTCCCCCTCTCGGACGTGCCCCCGACGTGCAAGGAGCTGGCCGCCGACGGTCATGTGACGGTCATCAGGATCCCGCTGCGCAACGAGGCCTCCCGGCGTGCGGCCGTGCGCCGCCTCGACGAGCTGGGCGCCGCGAAGGCTCCCGTGATGCTGTTCCTGGACCGGCTCGACCGACTGGTCATCGAACGGCGCGGAGGCGAAGCCCCCCGCCGTACGGAACTCACCCGGCGGGAAGCCCCCTTGGCGCTCGGCGGGGACCAGCCCGAGGGGCACGGTGTGCTCGCCGGTGCGGCGCAGAGCGTTCCGGTCGTCTCCCTCGCCCGTGTCGATCTCGGCTCCCTGGGCGCGTACCTGGTGGCCAGGGGCGAGGTGCCCGTGGCACGCCTGCGTGCCACGCTCGAGGCGGCGACCGAGCGGGGGCAGCTGGACGACTCGTGGGGCGACTGGAAGGAACCGGCCGTCGTCGAGATGGCGTTGCCCCTCGACGGCGCCGAGTCGCTGCGGGGTGGCCGGATCTACACCTTCCTCCCCCTGGGCGAGGACGCCGGCGCGCCCCTGCGGGGACACCTCAACGCCCCGTTCTTCACGAAGGTGGACCGTACGGCCCTCGACCGGGAGCACCCGCTGAACAGCATGCTGTTCGCGGCGGCGGCCGAGACCTCCCTGGCGGCGGCCGCCGTGCTGCGGGAGGGGGCGCGGCCCTCGGACCGCAGGCTGGCGGTCGATCTTGTGACATGGGAGCACGAGCCGCGCTCCCACCACCTGTTGCGCGAAGCGGCGCAGCGGGTGCATGGCGCCGAGTTCGCGGACGTTCCCGTCGTACCGCTGCTGGACCGCGGGGCTGCGCACGGTTCCTGGGGCACGCCCCGCGATTCCGTGCTCTGGCCCGATCTCAGGCTGTCGGTGCTCACGGCCGAGGCGGCCGGGGCGGTGGGCATCGCCGTGGCCGACCCGGACGTCGGGGCCAAGCCCCTGAAGCGTCTCGCGAGGTTGTGCGAGGCGCTCAAGTGCCCCTTGGAGCCCTCGGCGCAGCAGCGGGCCGACCATGCCGAGCGGATCGTGGAAACGCTGCCGCGGCCCGCTCCCGATGCTCCCGCCGACCACTGGAACGGCGTGTACGCCGATCTCGCCCTGCTGTTCAAGGAGGAGGGGGGAGTACTGCGGGGCAGGAAGCTGTTGCTGGCGGACGACGGGGAGCTCCGGCGGGCCAACGGCGACCAGTCCACGGGCACGAAGGACGGCTCGCGGCGCAGAGCGGCCAGGCGGGAGGCGTTCTTCCAGCCGGCTCGCGGCGAGACAGCGGGTGACAAGGCCCTGGCCGTGCCCGACGCCTTGAAGAAGCGCATGTTCTATCTGCACCCGGGACTGAACTGGGTGGAGGAGGAAGGTCACGTACGACGTCAGGAAGCCCGGCTCTTCCTGGAACGCTTCCGGCTCGTCCGCCGTTTCGACGCCGCCGGCCTGCTCGACCACGTCCGCCGCGCCCTCACCGAGAGCACCTCGGCGCGGCTGCGCGAACAGGCCCTCCGCTTCGTGTTCCGCCTCCACCAGTCGAGGCAGTCGCAGTCGCTGCAACTGCGCCAGCTGGGACTGTACGTTCCCTCCGCCGAAGGCCCCGCCATCAAAGCGGCCGATGCCGTGTTCGGGGCCGGATGGACCGGGACCCAGGGCGACGCGCTGGCCTCCGTCGTGGCCGAGGGGCGGGAGTCCTCGGCCGGCCTCCGCTTCATGGCGGAGCGGCTCCTGGCGCCGCCCGAGGGCTTCCTGCGGCGGGGCGAAACCCAGGAGGAGTGGCGGGAGTTCCTCGGCTATCTCGGTGTCACCGACGGGCTGCTGCCCGTGGTGTCCGCCGGCGCGGAGACGCAGGCCGAGGGGGGCATGCTCACCACGAGCAACCTGATCAGCATGGCGAAGGTGTCCGACGTGGTCGCCGATCAGTGGCGGCCGTTCATCGACCGCGCGCGGAGCCGGGTCGCTCATCGGTACACCCCGTACGTCGGAACCGCCGCGTTCCGGCTGCCGGGCCAGGACGTCGCCGGGCGGCTGAGCGAACCGGGCCGGATCGCCTATGCACGCCTGGTCCTGGACGGCCTGGCCCGGTGGCAGCACAAGCACCTCACCAGCGTCTGGCACCGGGACCGGACGGGCAACAAGGATTACCAGCAGGTCCCGACTCCCCTGTCCGCCTTCGTCCGCGGTCAGCGCTGGCTCCCGGTGCGTGGCCGTGGCGGCAGCGTCCACTTCGTACGGCCGGACGAGGCGTGGCATGCCCCCGCGACCCTGGAGCAGGAGCCGGTCTTCGCCCCGACCGTGCTGCGGCAGCTCCGCCCCCTGCTGGACGACGATCAGGTCCTGCGACGGCTGCGCGACGCCGGGCTGCCGACCTGGGGCGACCCCCGGGACAGCGCCCGGCTCATCGCCACCCTGGGCGAGCTGGTGAAGACGGACGCCGTGGACGACGGGGACCGGGCCGCCCTTCAGCGGGCGAACGAGCGCGCCTGGCAGAGCCTGGCCGCCCAGGCGTCCTCCCTCGAGCCGCTCATCGGCTCGGCCCTGCTCGCGGAGCGGGGCAAGCAGCTCATCGCGGTCGACTTCGCCACGCTCCTCGACGGCTCGGTCCGGCTGTACGTCACCGGGGACCGGGACAGCCTGAAGGCACGCCTGGCCGGAGAGCTCACGCTTCCGCTGCTCGTGGTGCCGGAAGCGGCGGCTGACGTCGCCCGCATCCTGCGCCGGCGCTGCCCGGACGCGATACGGCACGCCGACGACGCCGACCTGTCGGTCGAAATCGTCAGCACCTCCGGCACCACCGTCGTCGGAGCCTCCGGCACGACCGAAGGGCTCGGCACGCCACTCGTCGACGAGCTGCCGTGGCTTCCGCTCGCGGTGGGCGTGCTGGCCGACCATCCGCCCCGGGGCGGCCGTCCGACCGATGCCGAGCTCACCGAACTCGTCGCCGCCGTCCGCCGCGTCCGCGTCCACCGCTACCTCTCGCTGAAGATCACCCTCGACGGGGCGGACGTGGAACTCCCGGAACGGCAGGACGGCATGCTGCCCCTGCCCGACCCCTCGCACCCGCTGGTCCTCACCCCGGACCTGCCCCTCTCCTGGGACTTCGTGGCCCGGACCGGCTACGCGGTCAGCCAGGTCCTGGACCGTCCGACGTACGCCGTCCCGCTCAAGCTCGCCGCCCGCGAACTGGAGCGGTGGCACGCGTCCCTCGATGAGCCGACCGAGCAGCAGCTCGCAGCAGCGCTCGACTTCTCCGTCGACCAGGTCGGGGAGACCGCCCACCGCCTCGACGGCTCCCTGGCGGGAGTGCTGGAGCGCTGCCACCCCTTCCTCGTCCACGCGCTCGGCGCCGGCAGGGCCAGGGAGCTGACGGAGCCTGCTCCGGCCGACGCCCGGGAGTTCCTCGCCCGCCTCGCACCGTACGAGGGCGCCCTTCCGCTGCCCGCCGCGCAGCTCATCGAGGCCGCGCGCGACGCGCGGGACATCGACGGCCTCCGGAACGTGGCCGAGGTCGACTTCGCGGACCTGAACCGCACCCTGGCGGGGCTCGCGCCCCGGTACCGCCCGATCAGCCACGCCGAGGCCCACGACGAGGCCGTACGCCGGTACGTGGACTTCGGTCGCGGCGTCCTCATCGACCGGCTGCGCTGGGCCCGTCGGGAAGAGTTCGACCATCGCAGGCCCATCGCCGACTGGCCCGCCCTCCGCTCCCTGAAATGGATCACGGCTCCGCAGGAGTGGGCGCTCACCGTCGACACCGCCGACGACGGCCTGCTGCGGGCCCACGTCGAAGAGGCACTCACCGCCCGGCTGGGGGCGCCCGCCCCGGCCAAGGGCGAACGGCTTGCCGCCATGGACAGGGTGCGCAGCCACAACCACGCGCTCATAGCCAAGGCGGCACCCGACCTGGTCGCCCTGGTCAACGCCGCGAAACAGCCGCTGCCCGCGGCGCTGGCGAAGGCGGCCGCCGCGGAGGAGATCACCGCCCTGCTGGACGAGGCGGGCGCGCTCGACTTCCGTGAGCTCTCGGCGGACGATGTCGTCGGCTGGCTCGCGGCCCTCGGACAGTGGCCGGCGGGGATGGACGCCTCCTCGGATCCCCGGGTGCACGGGCTCACCCCGGCCGAGCTGGACCGAGCACGGAACGCCGCGGAGCGGGCCCGCACCGAACGGGCCAAGCGCAAGCGGATCATCTCCCTCGGCGAACGGGACTTCGACATCGAGTCCGGCGACTTCTCCGAACTGGCCGCGGAGCTGCGCCGCACTCTGGAAACCGACCCGCCGCTCCACGGCAGCCCCCGATGGCGCTGGGCCGCGCTGAAGCCGATCCCGCCCCGGAGGACGGCCGGCCCCTCGGGTGAACGGCCAGGCGGGCGCGTCGAAGCAGAACGCGGGCTGTCGTCGGCCCAGCGCTCGGCGATCGGCTTCGTCGGCGAGTGGTACGCGTACCAATGGCTGCGCGAGCAGGACCGGGCGACCGACGAGACGAGCTGGGTCTCCGGGAACCGGGCTCACGTCTTCCCCGGCCCTGGCGACGACAGCCTCGGCTACGACTTCACGGTCGGCTCCGGCAGGAGTCCGCGGCTGTACGAGGTCAAGGCCACCCAGGGGCCGGGCGGGCGGATCGAGCTCGGCGAAACCGAGGTGCGGGCGGCGCAGAAGTACGCCGGCAGTGACCGCTGGCGGATCCTGGTGGTCACCTCGGTGCTGGACGCGGAACACCGACAGGTGCGCATGCTGCCGAACCCGTTCAGCGAGCGCGGCCGCGGGCTCTACCGCGAGGAGGGCGGCGCGCTCCGCTTCGCCTATCGGCTGTGAGGCGCGGCCGCTCCCTCCGCCACGATCGGCTCGGTCAGCCGAGGAAGCTCAGCCGCACCGTGCGGTCCGGGTTGTCCTTGTTGGTGTCCACCAGGCAGACGGACTGCCAGGTGCCGAGTTCCAGCCGGCCGGCGATGACGGGAAGGGTCGCGTGCGGCGGGACGATGGCCGGCAGGACGTGGTCGCGGCCGTGGCCGGGGCTGCCGTGCCGGTGCTGCCAGCGGTCGTCGGCGGGGAGCAGGCTGTGCAGGGCGGCGAGGAGGTCGTCGTCGCTGCCGGCACCGGTCTCGATGACCGCGACCCCGGCGGTGGCGTGCGGGACGAAGATGTTCAGCAGGCCGTCGCGGCCGGCCGCCGCCTCCCGCAGGAAGTCCTCGCAGTCCTGGGTGAGGTCGACGACGCGCTCCCGCGTACCGGTGGAGACGTTCAGCGTCCGGGTGGTGAAGGCATCTGGCATGAGGTCATCCTGACCCATGAGCCGGGATCCACACTCCCCGGCACGGCCGGTTCTGATACCGGCGGTCCACGGAGCGAGATGCGGCGTGGCTTTTCCGGCACCCCGGCCGGCGCCCCGGAAGGGGGTACATGCCCGAACGCTGCGTCGCCGAGCGGGTGTTGGCCGAGGCCGGGCTCGGCCACCGGACGGGCGCCTGGCCGCGCCCCCTCTCCGGCGGCGCGGCCCGGCTCGGCGTCGACCCTTGGGCCGGCACGGCTACTGTTCGCCGGTGGCCGGACGGCCGGGCCTCATTTCAGGTGTCGGGTGAAGAACTGGGCCGCGGCATCCGCCGCGAACTGCGGAACACCGGTATGGCCGCCCATATTTGCGTGCAGCGTCTTCTCCTTGGAGCCGAAGGCGTCGAACAGGTCCAGGGCCGCCTGCCGGTCGTTCCCCTCGTCGTCCCACTGCAACAGGACGTGCAGCGGGATGGTGACCTTGCGGGCCTCCTCGAACATGGCGCGAGGGACGAGACTCCCGGCGAACAGAACAGCGGCCGAGATGCGCGGCTCGACCACCGCCAGCCGGGTGCCGATGGAGATCACTCCCCCCGAGTATCCGACCGGACCGCCGATCTCGGGCAGCGACAGGAGGCCGTCCAGGGCGGCCTGCCATTCCGGGACCGCCTGGTCGACCAGCGGGAGGATGAGGGCGTCGATGATCTCGTCGCTGACCGGCTCACCGGCCTCAATAGCCCGGCGCAGATCGGCGCGAGCCTGCTCGGCGCCGGGCAGACGGGGCCGCTCGCCGCTTCCGGGAAGTTCGATGGTGGCCGTGGCGAAGCCGTCCGCCGCGGAGTTCCGGGCCCGGGCCACCAGCCGGGGGTACGCCGTGCGCAGCCCGAGAGGAGGGGGGCTGAGCAGGATCAGCGGCGTCGGTGCGGATGCGGATGAGGGCGTCCACAGGATGCCGGGGATCTCGCCGAGGGTGAATTCGCGTTCGAGGACAGCGTCGTCGAGACGCCGGGCAGAAGTGACGTGCATGGTCGTGCCTTTCGGGAGTGCCATGGAACGGCGCTCCCGGACGACCTATCGCCCGACCGTGACCCCGGAGGGGAGCACCCATGTCGATACGTTCACGGGTACCACCTCCTCGCTCTCTTGCACGGCCTTCCGAAACGTAGCAGTGGCCGCCATGACTTCGCCAACGGGTTTTCGCTGAGCACCGGTCACGCGGGCCCTTCGACCTGTGACGTCAGCCGTCGACGCCTCGGCGGATGCGGCGGGAGGGGGTGAACGCGTACAGGTCGAGCACGCCGGGCGGCTCGGCGAGACCGGGGCCGCCGGCTTCGATCCAGGTGGCGATGTCGTCGGCGGCGTCGGGGTCGTTGACCAGGCCCAGCCATACCGGGCGGCCGCCGGCCACCCGGCCGGCGGCGGAGGGCTGGACGACGATGACGTTCGCCTGCTCACAGGCGTCCAGGCAGTCGGTCACCCGCACCTGCGCAAGGCCGTCGAGCGCGTGGCGCAGCCCGGCCAGCTGAGCGGCGTGGTCGATGCCGGGGATCTTCGCGGTGCCGCAGCAGCAGCCGCGGCAGACGGTGACGGTACAGCGGGCCGGTCCGTCGGTGGCGGGGGCGGCCTTGCGTGCTCGGCGGCTCACCGGGCGGCACCGGCCCGGGCCTCGGCGGCGCCGGTCGGACGTATGACGCCGGAAACGGCGGACCGCTGTGCTGCGGTCGTCACTGATCCCCCTTGAGACATGCCATCGGCCGACAGACGCGGGCCGTTGCGTCCGACGATAACAGTGGAGCCTTCGTGACCTGCGGCGCCGAGGGGCAAGGGGCGGGTGCCACCGGGTCCGGATGGTCAGGCAGCGAGCGGCGCGGCAGCGGGAAGATCCGGGCCCGGCACCCTGTTAGTGGAAGCGTGAACGAATCACGCGAGGTCGAGGTTGTGGTCATCGGCGCCGGTCAGGCGGGGCTGGCGGCCGCCTACCATCTGCGGCGCACCGGTTTCGAGCCCGGCCGCGACGTCGTGGTGCTCGACCACTCCCCCCGGCCGGGCGGCGCCTGGCAGTTCCGGTGGCCCTCACTGACGTACGGCAAGGTTCACGGGATGCACGCGCTGCCCGGCATGGAGCTGACGGACGCCGATCCGGCGCGGCCGTCGGCGGAGGTGATCGGCGAGTACTTCGACCGGTACGAGCGCGTCTTCGACCTGCGGGTACGGCGCCCCGTCGATGTGCGGGCGGTGCGCGAGGGCGACGCGGGACGGCTGCGTGTGGAGACCTCGGACGGCGTGTGGTCGACGCGGGCGCTGATCAACGCCACCGGCACCTGGGACCGTCCGTTCTGGCCGCGCTATCCGGGGCAGGAGACCTTCCGCGGACGGCAGTTGCACACCGCGCAGTATGCGGGGCCCGAGGAGTTCGCGGGGCTGCGGGTCGTGGTGGTGGGCGGTGGTGCCTCGGGCACCCAGCACCTGCTGGAGCTGGCCCCGTTCGCCGCCGCCACGACCTGGGTGACCCGGCGGCCTCCGGTGTTCCGCGCCGGGCCCTTCGACCAGGAGGCGGGCCGCGCCGCGGTCGCGCTGGTGGAGGAACGGGTGCGCCAGGGGCTGCCACCGCTCAGCGTCGTCTCGGTCACCGGGCTGCCGCTGAACGACGCCGTCCGGCAGGGGCTCGCGGACGGGGTGCTGGACCGGCAGCCGATGTTCGACCGGATCACCCCGGACGGGGTGGCCTGGGACGACGGTCGGCGGGTGGACGCCGATGTGATCCTCTGGGCGACCGGGTTCCGGGCCGCGCTCGACCATCTCACGCCGTTGCGGCTGCGCGGGCCGGGCGGCGGTATCCGGCTGGCGGGGACCCGGGTGGCGGCCGATCCACGGATCCATCTGGTCGGGTACGGCCCCTCGGCCAGCACCATCGGCGCGAACAGGGCCGGGCGGGCGGCCGTACGGGACATCCGGCGGCTGCTGGCGGAGCAGGAGGCCGTCGCCGCGTGAGGTCCCGCCGGTTCAGCGGCCCGCGTCCTGGGCGGCGACCGGGGGCCGCTGCGGACCGCCGCTCGGTGTCTGCGTCTGGCCCGTCCCCTGGTGGAGGGCGTTGAACTCGGCCACGTTGCGCATGTGTGCCGGGTAGTCGGCGGTGAAGCGGGTGTCCCCGGGTTTGACGGTGACGAAGTACAGCCAGTCGCCCGGCGTCGGGTTGACCGCGGCGCGCATCGCCTCCTCGCCGGGGTTGTCGATCGGCGTCGGCGGCAGGCCCATGCGCTGGTAGGAGTTGTACGGGCTCTCGATCCTGGTGTCGTCCTGGCTGGTGCGGACGGTGCTGCGGTTCAGCGCGTAGTTGACGGTGGAGTCCATCTGGAGCGGCATTCCGCGCTCCAGCCGGTTGAAGACCACCCGGGCGACCTTGCCCATGTCGGCCTTGGTCGCGGCCTCGGCCTGGACGATGCTGGCGATGGTGACGGCCTGGTAGAGACTCATGGTGTGGCGCTGCGAACCGGCCGTCAGCGTCGGGCCGTTGAACTTCCGGTTGGCGGTGTCGACCATGAACCGCAGCACGGACTCGGGGGTCTCTCCCTTCCGGATGGGATAGGTCGCCGGGAAGAGATAGCCCTCGGGGTTGCCCCCGGCGTCGTTCGGCAGCTTCAGGCCGGCCCTGCCGACGGCCTTGCGGGTGCTGCCGGGGGGCAGCTCAAGGGCGCGGTCGACGGCCTCGTACACCTGGCCCGCGCGCCAGCCCTCCGGGATGACCAGCATGGTGGGCTTGGGCTCCTCGGGTGCGGCCCCCAGGGTCAGCAGCGGCACCGCCACGGCGGTGCCGGCCACGACGGCGCCGGCCACGACGAGGACGAGCCTGCCCCGGCGGGTCAGTCGGATCGTGTTCCGTGGCGGAGATTTCAGCTGCATGCAGGCACGGTAATACGCATATCACTACAAACCCGGCATATAGTCAGTTTGTCGGCGGTAGCGTCTCCTTGCCGCGCGGGATCGCCGCCTCCCGCATCAGCTCGTCGGCTCCAGCTGAGCGTCCCGGCGCACCAGGGCCGCGTACCGCCCGTCGCGCTCCAGCAGCTCCTCGTGGGTGCCGCGTTCGGCGACCCGCCCGGAGTCCAGGACCACGATCTGGTCGGCGCCGCGGACGGTGGACAGACGGTGGGCGATGGTGATCGTCGTCCGGTTCGCCGACAGGGCGTCGATGGCCTCCTGGACGGCGGCCTCGGTCCGGGTGTCGAGCGCGCTGGTCGCCTCGTCGAGGATGAGGACCGGCGGGTCGCGCAGGATGGTGCGGGCTATGGCGAGGCGCTGCTTCTCGCCGCCGGAGAAGCGGTGGCCGCGTTCGCCGACGACCGTGTCGTAGCCGTCCGGCAGCGCGGCTATGTGGTCGTGTATCTGGGCCGCCTTCGCCGCCGCGTGCAGCTCCTCGTCGGTGGCGTCCGGCTTGGCGAAGCGCAGGTTCTCGGCGACCGAGGCGTGGAAGAGGTACGTCTCCTGGGAGACCACGCCGACCGCGCGCGCGAGGGTGTCGAAGTCGAGGTCGCGGACGTCGACGCCGTCCAGGGTGACCCGGCCGCCGGTGACGTCGTAGAGCCGCGGCACCAGATAGCCGAGGGTGGACTTGCCGGCGCCGGTCGGTCCGACGACGGCGAGACTGTCGCCGGCCGGGACCGTGACGTCGATGCCGGCCAGGACCGGGCGCGTCCTGTCGTCGCTGTCGTAGCGGAACTCCACGTCCTCGAAGCGGACTTCGCCCTTGATCCGGTCCAGGCGGACGGGCCGCTCGCGCTCGGTGATGTCGATCGGCAGGTCCAGATACTCGAAGATGCGCTGGAAGAGCGCGAGCGAGGTCTGGATCTGGACGCCGGTCGCGAGGAGGCTCACGGCCGGGCGGAACAGGCCCTGCTGGAGCGAGACGAAGGCGACGATGGTGCCGAGGGAGACCTCCGGGCCGCCGAGCTGGAGGGCGAGGCCCGCGGTCCAGTAGATGACGGCGGGCATCGCGGCCATGACGATCGTGATCACGGCCATGCGCCAGCGGCCGGCCATGTTCGCTCTCACCTCGAGGTCGACCAGGCGCTCGGACTCCTCGGCGAAGGACGTGGTCAGCGAGTCGGAGCGGCCCATGGTGCGGCCGAGGAGGATGCCGCTGACCGACAGCGACTCGGTGACGGTGGCGGCCATCGCGGCCATCTGCTTCTGCCGCTGGGTGGTGATCTTCTTGCGTTCGTTGCCGACCCGCCGGCTGATCCAGACGAACACCGGCAGCAGAAGCAGCGAGACGACGGTCAGCCGCCAGTCGAGGGCCACCATCGCGACGATCGTGGCGACGACGCTGGTGACGTTGGAGACCAGGGAGGTGGCGGTGGAGGTGACCGTCGCCTGCATGCCGCCGATGTCGTTGGCGATGCGGGACTGCACCTCACCGGTGCGGGTGCGGGTGAAGAAGGCGAGCGACATGCGCTGCAACCGGCCGTAGACGGCGGTGCGCAGGTCGTGCATGACGCGCTGGCCGACGGTGGTCGAGATCAGCGTCTGGAGCACACCGAAGACGCTGGACAGGACCGCGCTGAGGATCATGCCCAGCGCGAGCAGGCTCAGCAGACCGGTGCGGCCCTGCGGGATCGCGACGTCGAGGGTCTCCCGCAGCAGGAACGGTGTGGCCACCGAGACCAGCGAGGAGGCGCCGACCAGCAGGCCGACGATCGCGAGCCGTCCCCGGTAGGGACGGAAGAGCTTCAGGATGCGACGCACCTGCCGCGGCTGTTCCTTGGCGTCGGCAGGTGGGGTCCAGGAGGGTTCACGGTCGGGATGCATGGGCTCCTACGGAGGTCGGCAGGCGCCGGTCAGGGATCGGCCGACGATGACGGAACGGATCGTAGCTCATTGTTACCTATACTCACAATGAACGGCATCCTGATATTGTTCCCGCATGACCTCCCCCGATCCCGAGGGCCTGCTCGCGGAGCAGTTGCTGCGGCTCACCCGCCGGGTGCACCGCATCCAGAAGCGCCATCTGGAGCAGCGCGCGCTGGGTGTCACCCCGGCCCAGTCCCGGCTGCTGCGCACCCTCGCGCACTACGGCTCACCCCCGCGCATGGCCGATCTCGCCGAGCGCCTGGAAGTGGTGCCGCGCGCGGTGACGACGCTGGTCGACGGGCTGGAGGCGAGCGGCAAGGTGCGCCGGGTGGCGGACCCGTCCAACCGCCGCGTGACCCGGATCGAGTTGACGGACGACGGCCGCGCGACCCTGCGCGAGCTGCGCGGCGCCCGCCACTCGGCGGCCGAGGAGATACTCGCCCCGCTGACCGAGAAGGAGCGTGAGGTGCTGGGCGTGCTGCTGGACACGCTGGTCGACGGGGAGACGGCCAAGCGCTGCTGACAGCCGGGGCGTGCGGCCAGGGGACGGCTGTGGCCTGCTCCGGCCCCGGCCGCCGCGCACCCCTGCCGCGTCAGCAGCGGTCGCGATCCTCCGTCAGCACCCCCTGGACCGACGTCAGCGAGCGGTCGTAGCAGCCGTCCGAGCCGTACAGCCGATAGCGCTCGGTCGATGTGCCGACCGCGTGCCGCTGGTCGCGCGGGACGTCGAGCGTGTACGCGGCGTCGCCGCGATAGGTGTCGTCGAGCCGGGACCACACCGTGCGGCGCCCGTCGCGCTCCTCGGTGACCGAGGCGCGGTCGCCGAGGGTCAGCACGGTGCGCAGCCGGTTGTCGGAGCCGAGGGTCGTGGCGCCGTTCATGGCGTACGTCCGCTGCGTGTGCGTCGTCCGCACGGGACCGTGCCCCGCGACGGTGACCGTCTCGTCGTCGGTCCAGGTCGCGTCGAGTCCGTCCGTGTTCTCGCCGTCGGTCCAGCGGTGCGCGGAGGTGTTGCCGAGCGTCCGGGTGACGGTGGTGGTCACGCGGCCGTGCGAGGTGTCCAGGTAGCCGGAGACGGTGAGCCGGTGCCCCGCCCGGGTGTCCACGCGGTTCTCCGCACCCGGCGTGTAGACGGAGGAGTTGGCGAGATCGGTCGCCGTGTCCTCGGTGACGGCGCCGGTGAGCCGGTCGCGGTGCGCGTCCTGCCAGACCAGGACGTTCACCGGGGTGCTCCAGCCGGACTGCCCGGCCGGGACACCGGCCACGGAGACCTCGACGCGGTGCGGCCGGCCGTCGTCGAGCAGCGCGGCGAACGGCGTCAGGTCGTACTGGATCGGCCGGACGTCGAAGGCGTGCGGGGCCGGGACGACGTACCAGAGGAAGGGATTGGACCAGCCGCCGGTCCAGACGTTGGGGTAGGGCGCGGCGATCCCGGCGAGCCGGCCGTCGACCGTGATCTGCACCTCGCGGTAGGGCCCGTGGTCGGCCTTGCAGGAGTACGACGCCGGGTCGGCCACGGTCAGATACCAGAACTCCTCACAGCCGCCGCCCGATCCGGTGGCGTACACCTCGGCGACGATCCGCTCGCTGTTGCGCGGGGCGGTGAGGGTGGTGCCGCCGGGAGCGCCGGCGAGGGTCAGGACGCGGTCCGGGGTCCGCTCGGCGGGACGGCCCGCGTAGAAGGTCAAAGTGACGTGCACGTCGATGACACCGGTGTAGGTGTCGTTCACGACGTTGCCGATCAGCATCTCGACGTCCTGCGGGCTGCGGAAGGTGTCGCTGTAGCGGGTGACGTCCTTCTCGACATGCCACTCGATGCCGTCGGGCGAGGGCTCCGGGGTGGAGGTGCGCAGGATCTCGACCCCGCCGACGTGCAGATAGCCGAGCCGGTCGTACTGTCGTCCCTTCACCTTGCCGTCCAGGCGCAGGACGACCTTGCTCCACCGGTCGCCGCAGCCCTGCGGCGGGGTGTAGGCGCTCCGGTAGGGGGTGAAGTCACGGAACTGGGCGTCGGCGAGGGTGACCTGGCACGACGTGGTGTGGGGCCGCTCGACGGGGGGTTCCGCCGTCACCGGGTCGTGCCAGTCGGTGCCGAACTCGGCGGGCACGTCGGCGGCTTGGGCGGTTCCCGCCCCCGCGCCGAGGAACGTGCTCAGCAGGAGGGTCGCCCCTATGAGCATGGACATGACTATCCGTCTCTTCATGCCCGGTGTTCTAACGGGGCCGCCACCCCGTCCGCAATGCCACCCGCCACGGTTCGGCCGCGCACGGGCGGTGGCGGACGGAAGCCGGGCCGGTCAGGCGCGCAGGTCGTCCCTGTCCCCCATCACCATCACCGGATGCCCGGCCGGGTCGAGCCTGCGCAGCAGGAACCGCATGGCCTCCGCGGAGACGCTGATGCACGCCGAGGTGCCGCTGTCATGGTCCACGTGCAGCCAGATGCTGCCGCCCTTGTCGTCCCCCTCCGGGCGGGTGGGGTCGTCGGGGGCGGTACCCCGGGCGCGGTTGTAGTCGATGGCGATGACGTAGTCGAAGTCATGCTGATGCTCCTCGCCCTCGAACGGCGGGGAGTAGGCGTCCTCGTCCTGGTCGTACGGCAGCTTCGTGCCCGGATCGGAGAGCACCCCGCCCGCGTCGGAGAGCGTGAACACACCGACGGGGCTGCGCTCGTCGCCCATATGATGGTCCGCCGTCCAGCCGTTGCGGCCGTTGTGCGCGGGCCAGCTGCCCACCGGCCGCCATTCCGCGCCCTGCCGGGTGTACAGCACGACCGTGGAGTCGGCCGAGTCCGCACCCTCCCCGTAGACGGCCACCACCTGGCGGGAGTCCGCGGGGATCTGCCGGAAGAGGCGGTCGCCCACCCCCGGGATACGGGCCGGATCCGTCGCCGGGGGCTCCGACACGGCCGGACTCTTCGGGAGCCCGCCGCTCGGACCCGGCGCTCCGCCGGTCCGGGGCGGCCCCGGGTTGTCCGTGTCGCACGCGGACACGGATGCCAAGAGTGTTCCAAGGGTCGCCACCGCGACCGTCATTCGCCGCACGCTGTCGCTCTGCACTCAATCATCGTGCATCACATACCCGTTGCTTGTGTGATCTTCTGGACATTCGGGTGACGGGGTGCGGGACGGCCGGAACGGGGCCCCGCGGGCCCGTGGCGGAAAGTCGGCGAACTGTGCGGAGCGGCCGAGAAAACCGGTTGAAATCCGCAGCGCCCCGAAGCGAACCTTGCACGGTTTGGTGCCGCCCTTCGCCTTGCACTCCCCCCTCGCCCCCATTCCTCTCCCCCTCCGCTGACACGAGCCACTGGGACGTCAGACCTCATGCAGATTCAAGACCTTCCGTACTCCGATCCGGGCGTTCCCGACGCGCGCTCGGGTCCTCGATTCCTGTGGTGGCTCTGGCGCAACCAGCTGGGCGGGCAGCTGAAGTCGCTCGCCTGGGGCCTGCTCCACTTCGTCTCCGTCTCCGCCCTCCCTTTCTGTGTCGGTCTCGCCGTACAGGCGGTCGTGGACCGCTCCGGCACCCGGCTCGCCCTGACGGGTGGTCTGCTGGCGCTGTGCGGGACGGGCATCGCCCTCGGTGACACCTTCCTGCACCGGACCGCCGTCACGAACTGGATCACCGCCGCCGCCCGCGTCCAGCAGCTCCTCGCACGCAAGGCCGCCCATCTGGGCTCCGCGCTGACCCGGCGGGTCGCCGCCGGTGAGGTGGTGGCCGTCTCCACCGGTGACGTCGAGAAGATCGGCTGGTTCGTGGAGGCCGTCTCCCGGTTCACCGCGGCCGCGGTGACGGTCGTCGTGGTCTGCGTCGGCCTGCTCGTGTACCAGCCCGCGCTGGGTGTGGTGGTCGCCGTCGGCCTGCCCGTCGTGGCGGTCGCGGTGCTGCCGCTGCTGCCTCGGGCGACCCGCCGCGCCGATGTCCAGCGCGAGAAGGCCGGCCGCGCCACCGAGCTGGCCTCGGACACGGTCGCCGGACTGCGCGTGCTGCGCGGCATCGGCGGCGAGGAACTGTTCCTCGACCGCTACCGCCGCGCCTCGCAGGAGGTGCGGCACGCCGCGGTGCACAGCGCCCGCATGTGGTCGCTCATCTCGGCCATCCAGGTGCTGCTGCCCGGGCTGCTGCTGATCGCGGTCGTCTGGCACGGCATCCACCTCGCCCGCCAGGGACGGATCGCGGTCGGTGAACTCGTCACCGTGTACAGCGCGGTCATGATCCTCAACTATCCGCTGCGGCACTTCGAGGAGATCGCCATGGCGTACTCCTTCTCCCGGCCCTCGGCCAAGCGGGCCGCGCGGGTGCTGTCCCTGCAACGGCCCACGGCCACGGACGGAGTCCGCGCGGCCGAGCAACCGAGCGGCGATCTGTACGACCCCGAGACCGGTCTGCTCGCGCCCGCGGGCCGGCTCACCGCCGTGGTGTGCGGCGACCCGGACGCGGCGGGCCGGCTCGCGGACCGGCTGGGCGGCCACCCCGCCGAACCGGGCCGCTCGGTGCTCCTCGGCGGCGTGCCGCTGGACGAGCTGCCGCTGGACAGCGCCCGGACCGCGGTCCTCGTGCAGGACAAGGACCCGGTGCTGCTCTCCGGCACCCTGCGCGAACTGCTCGACGTGCCCGCATCCGGTGCCGTACAGGCCGCGGACGCGCTGGCGGCGGCCCAGTGCGCGGACGTCCTGGACGCGCTCGTCCAGGGATCGCTGGGCGCCGACGACCCGATGGACGCGCGGATCACCGAGCGCGGGCGCTCGCTCTCCGGTGGCCAGCGGCAGCGGCTGGCGCTGGCCCGGTCGCTGTTCACCGACCCCGAGGTGCTGGTGCTGGACGAGCCGACCTCCGCCGTCGACTCGCACACCGAGGCCCGTATCGCGGACGGTCTGCGCCGGCTGCGCTCGGGACGGACGACGGTGGTGTTCACCTCCTCCCCGCTGCTGCTCGACCGCGCGGACCGGGTCGCGCTGGTCCACCAGGGCGAGGTGGTCGCGACCGGCCCGCACCGGGAGCTGGTCGCCGGCGAGCCGCGGTACCGGGCCGTGGTGACCCGGGACACCGAGGAGGAGCTGGCCGCCGCCGAAGAGGGCGCTCTGCTGGACGCCCTCCAGGAGCTGGAAGAGATCGAGGAGAGCGCATGATCGGCGTTGCGCCGCCGGCCTACGACCCGGCGGCCCCGACGACCGCCACCACCCTGCCCGTCGGTACGGCCGCGACCGTACGGACCTACGTCGTCGCACTGTTCCGCCGGCACCGCCGGTCCTTCCTGCTGCTCATCGCCGTCAACACGGTGGCCGTGGTCGCCTCCATGGTCGGGCCGTACCTGCTGGGCGGGCTGGTCGAGCGGGTGTCCGGCCACGCGCGGGATCTTCGTCTCGGATGGAGCATCGGACTGTTCCTGCTCGCGCTGGCCGTGCAGGCGGTGTTCGTCCGGCAGGTCCGGCTGCGGGGCGCGATGCTCGGCGAGCGGATGCTGGCCGATCTGCGGGAGGACTTCCTGGTCCGCTCGGTCGGGCTGCCGCCGGGGGTGCTGGAGCGGGCGGGCACCGGCGACCTGCTGTCCCGCATCACCACCGACATCGACCGGCTGGCCAACGCCATGCGGGAGGCGGTGCCCCAGCTGGCGATCGGCTTCGTGTGGGCCCTGCTGCTGCTCGGCGGGCTCGTCGTCACGGCACCGCCGCTGGCGGCCGCCGTGCTGCTGGCCGTGCCGGTGCTGGTGGCCGGGTGCCGCTGGTACTTCAAGCGCGCCCCCTCCGGCTACCGCTCCGAGGCCGCCGGGTACGCCGCTGTCGCCGCCGCGCTCGCCGAGACCGTCGACGCGGGCCGCACCGTCGAGTCCCACCGGCTCGGGGACCGCCGCATCGCCCTGTCGGAGCAGCGGATCAAGGAGTGGACGGCCTGGGAGCGCTACACGCTCTGGCTGCGGTCGGTGCTCTTCCCGGTCATCAGTGCCGTGCATGCCATCGTGCTCGGCTCGGTCCTGATGGTCGGCGGCGTGTTCGTCCTCCAAGGCTGGATCGGCGTCGGCCAGCTGACCACCGGCGCGCTCGTCGCGCAGATGCTGGTCGACCCGGTGAACCTGATCCTGCGCTGGTACGACGAGGTGCAGGTGGCCCAGGTGTCGCTGGCCCGGCTGGTCGGGGTGCGGGAGATCGAACCGGACGCCGGGGAGGACACGCTGGCCCCCGACGGGCGGGACGTGCACGCCGACCGGGTGCACTTCGGCTACCGGGAGGGCGTCGACGTGCTGCGCCATGTCTCCCTGGAGGTGGCGCCGGGCACCCGGCTGGCCCTGGTCGGCCCCTCCGGCGCCGGCAAGTCCACCCTGGGCAGGCTGCTCGCCGGCATCTACGCGCCGCGGGACGGCCGGATCACCCTGGGCGGGGCGGAGCTGTCCCGGATGCCCGCGGAACGCGTCCGCGCGCATGTCGCCCTCGTCAACCAGGAGCACCACGTCTTCGTCGGCTCCCTGCGCGACAACCTCCTGCTGGCCCGCACCAGCGCCACGGACGCCGAGCTGTGGGCGGCCCTGGGCGCGGTCGACGCGGACGGCTGGGCACGGGCGCTGGACGACGGTCTGGACACCGAGGTCGGCTCCGGCGGGCTCGCGCTGACACCGGCGCAGGCCCAGCAGATCGCGCTGGCCCGGCTGGTGCTGGCCGACCCGCACACGCTGGTCCTGGACGAGGCGACCTCCCTGCTCGACCCGCGCGCGGCCCGCCATCTGGAACGCTCGCTGGCGCGTGTCCTCGACGGCCGGACGGTGGTCGCCATCGCCCATCGGCTGCACACCGCGCACGACGCCGACATGATCGCCGTGGTGGAGAACGGCCGCATCAGCGAGCTGGGCAGCCACACCGAGCTGGTCGCGGCGGACGGCGCGTACGCCGCGTTGTGGCGCTCCTGGCACGGCTGAGGCCCTTCGACCGCTTCCGTCGGCGCCCGCTGCTCGGGCGGGCGCCGGCGCCGGGCGGCCGGGGACGTCGGGAGACCGGCGGGACCGATGCCGGTGCCGACGGTGCCTGGGCGGCCGGCCCGGGGGCGCGCCGGGCCCGTGGCGGCGGTGCGGGTGCGGGCTGTGCCGGGGCCCGTCTGGGACCGCGGGCCCGGAGTGCGGCTGCTCGGGCCCCGGGCGGGGCTCGTGACGTTGCGCGGTCCCGAGCAGGGGTGGAAGTCTGGAGAACGGCACCGGTTCGTGGCACACCCGGGAACCAGCTGGTCCCCGTCGTGCGGCACCTGTGCCGACGGCCCGCGCCCCGTCTCGGCGGTACGTGGCCGTCCTCACCAGATGGAGGTACCCGTGGACAGCGCCGGCGGCTGGGGGGACGACGTCTACCAGCCCGATCCCTCGGAGATCCGGGAGGACTCGGGGGTGCTCGACGTCGAGGACACACTGGACTTCGACGGCGTCGACGATCCGCTCGACCGCGGCTGGTCCCCGCCCGAGCGGCCATGGGCCGTGGAACACGACGGAGTGACGGCGGCCGAACGCCAGGCGGGCGAGACCCTCGACCAACGCCTGGCCGAGGAGCTGCCCGACCTCGCCGCGCCCGACGGCGACGGCATCGGTGACCACGACACCGACGGGGAACCCCTCGACAACGAGGTCGGCAACCGGCGTTCCGGCCGGTTGGTGGCCCCCGACGAGGGGGCGCACGAGGACGACGAGCCCGCCCTCCTCGCGACCGACGTCGGCATCGACGGCGCCGCCGCCTCCGCGGAGGAAGCCGCGATGCACATCGTCGACGAGGACTCCCTGCCCGGCTGACCACCCCCGTGGACGGCCGGCACCGAGGGCCGCATCGCCGGCATCGCCCGTCTCGCGCGCCCGTACGGCGGCGCCGACGCGAGCCGGCCGGGAGCCGCGGCCGGGACCAGGGATCAGATCACGTTGAGAGCCGCCGCGCAGCCCACTCCGCCGAGCAGCATGAACACGGGCATCAGCACCCTCAGCTCGACCCAGCTGCCCGCCCGGAACCGCATCGCCTTCGGCGGCCCCACCGGGTACCAGCGCTTGCGGCCCACGGGGATCGGCCACAGGATCGGGCAGCCGGACACGGTCAGCGCGTCCCCGATGTCGTGCACCAGCGCGCCCAGCACGATCGGCAGGCCGAGCCAGAGGTACTGCTGCCCGGGCTCGGTGAACAGCCAGTGCGAGCCGTTGCCCGGCTTGTCCAGCACCCCGGCGAGGATCCACGAGGTGGTCGCCGCCAGCAGCCAGACCAGGACATCGCTGCTGGAGCCGCGCGCCGCCCGCCACAGCAGGCCCTCGATCGCCAGCACCATGTGCACGAAGAGGATCGCCAGCACACCCCAGCGGCCGCCGGTGACCGCCGCCGCGGAGCAGCCCGCGCCGATCAGCACCGCCCACACCCAGGTGTGTGTCAGGGTGCGATGCCCACCGGAGCGGCGCGGGTCGCCCTGCTTCCTGGTCGTCTTGTAGGTGGCGTACGACAGCTTGTCCACGATCTCGCACAGCCAGCGGGAGATCGGGCCGAAGGCCCGCGAGATGGTCGCCGCCTTGTGGTCGAGGTCCGGGGCGAGCGCGGCGCCGGCGCAGATCAGGGCACCGGCGAGCAGCACCGGCCAGGGCATCGGGTGCCCGGCCGCCGCGGCGGCCGCTCCGACGCCGAGCCAGGCCGCGGCCCCCGACAGTGAGTGTGCTGGTCCCATCATGGCCGCTTCCCGCCCCATTCCTCGTGTGCCGCTGACCAGTTGACCTGGTGCGTTGACGCTGCGTCGGCGACACAGCGTAGCGGCCATGATCGTCGGTCCCGCAGCCGATTCCCCTCTCGGGGACAAGGACAGGCAAGATGGGGTCGTGACCCTCATCGATCAGCTGCCGCCGACCGCCGACCCCGACGCCCTGTACGAAGCCTTCGAGTCGTGGGCCCAGGAGCGCGGCCTCACCCTCTATCCCCACCAGGAGGAGGCGCTGATCGAGGTGGTCTCCGGGGCGAACGTGATCGTTTCCACCCCGACCGGCTCCGGCAAGAGCATGATCGCCGCGGGTGCGCACTTCGCGGCACTGGCCCGGGACGAGGTCACCTTCTACACGGCGCCGATCAAGGCGCTGGTGTCGGAGAAGTTCTTCGAGCTGTGCAAGATCTTCGGCACCGAGAACGTGGGCATGCTCACCGGCGACGCCTCCGTGAACGCCGACGCGCCCGTGATCTGCTGCACGGCCGAGGTGCTGGCGTCGATCGCGCTGCGCGACGGCAAGGACGCCGACGTCGGCCAGGTCGTGATGGACGAGTTCCACTTCTACGCCGAGGGCGACCGTGGCTGGGCCTGGCAGATCCCGCTGCTGGAGCTGCCGCAGGCGCAGTTCATCCTGATGTCGGCGACCCTGGGTGACGTGTCCTTCTTCGAGAAGGACCTCACCCGCCGCACCGGCCGCCCTACCGCAGTCGTCCGCTCGGCGACCCGCCCGGTGCCCCTCTCCTACGAGTACCAGTACACCCCGCTCACCGAGACGCTCACCGATCTGCTGGAGACCAAGCAGGCACCCGTCTACATCGTCCACTTCACCCAGGCGCAGGCCGTGGAGCGGGCGCAGGCGCTGATGAGCATCAACATGTGCTCGCGGGAGGAGAAGGAACAGATCGCCGAGCTGATCGGCAACTTCCGTTTCACCACCAAGTTCGGCCGCAACCTCTCCCGGTACGTCCGGCACGGCATCGGCGTGCACCACGCCGGCATGCTGCCGAAGTACCGGCGTCTGGTGGAGAAGCTCGCCCAGGCCGGTCTGCTGAAGGTCATCTGCGGCACCGACACCCTCGGCGTGGGCGTCAACGTGCCCATCCGCACCGTGCTCTTCACCGCTCTGACCAAGTACGACGGCAACCGGGTGCGCACGCTGCGGGCCCGTGAGTTCCACCAGATCGCGGGCCGGGCCGGCCGGGCCGGTTTCGACACCGCCGGGCTTGTGGTCGCGCAGGCGCCTGAGCACGTCATCGAGAACGAGAAGGCGCTGGCGAAGGCGGGCGACGACCCGAAGAAGCGGCGCAAGGTGGTGCGCAAGAAGGCGCCTGAGGGCTTCGTCGGCTGGACGGAGAACACTTTCCAGAAGCTGATCGAGTCCGATCCGGAGCCGCTGACCTCGCGGTTCCGGGTGACGCACACGATGCTGCTCTCGGTGATCGCCCGGCCGGGCAACGCCTTCGAGGCGATGCGCCGCCTGCTGGAGGACAACCACGAGCCACGCAGGCAGCAGTTGCGGCACATCCGCCGCGCTATCGCGATCTACCGCTCGCTGCTCGACGGCGGCATCGTGGAGAAGCTCGACAAGCCGGACGCCGAGGGCCGGATCGTCCGGCTCACGGTCGACCTTCAGCAGGACTTCGCGCTCAACCAGCCGCTGTCCACGTTCGCGCTCGCCACGTTCGAACTCCTCGACCCCGAGTCGCCGTCCTACGCCCTGGACATGGTGTCCGTGGTCGAGTCGACCCTGGACGACCCCCGGCAGATCCTTGTCGCGCAGCAGAACAAGGCGCGCGGTGAGGCCGTGGCGGCGATGAAGGCGGACGGGGTCGAGTACGAGGAGCGCATGGAGCGCCTCCAGGACATCACCTACCCGAAGCCGCTGGAGGAGCTGCTCTTCCACGCGTACAACACCTACCGCAAGAGCCACCCGTGGGTCGGCGACCACCCGCTGTCGCCGAAGTCGGTCATCCGGGACATGTACGAACGGGCCATGTCCTTCACGGAGTTGGTCTCCTTCTACGAGCTGGCCCGCACCGAGGGCATCGTGCTGCGCTACCTCGCCAGCGCCTACAAGACCCTGGACCACACCATCCCGGACGACCTGAAGTCCGAGGACCTCCAGGATCTGATCGAGTGGCTGGGCGAGATGGTCCGCCAGGTCGACTCCAGCCTGCTGGACGAGTGGGAGCAGCTCGCGAACCCGGAGGAGATGACGGCCGAGGAGGCGCAGGAGAAGGCCGACGAGGTCAAGCCGGTCACCGCCAACGCCCGTGCCTTCCGCGTCCTGGTGCGCAACGCGATGTTCCGCCGCGTGGAGCTGGCCGCGCTCGACCAGGTCGAGGAACTCGGCCAGCTGGACGCCGAGTCCGGCTGGGACGCCGAGGCGTGGGGCGAGGCGATGGACGCGTACTGGGACGAGTACGACGACCTCGGCACCGGCCCCGACGCCCGCGGTCCCAAGCTGCTGGTCATCAAGGAGGAGCCGGAGAACGCCCTGTGGCGCGTCCGCCAGATCTTCGACGACCCGAACGGCGACCACGACTGGGGCATCAGCGCGGAGATCGACCTCACGGCCTCGGACGCCGAGGGACGTGCGGTCGTCCGCGTCACCGCTGTCGGACAGCTCTGACCACAGGAGAGACCCACCGATGACGAACCCGGCCGAGAGACTGGTCGACCTGCTCGACCTGGAGCAGATCGAGGTCAACATCTTCCGTGGCCGCAGCCCGCAGGAGTCCTTGCAGCGGGTCTTCGGCGGCCAGGTGGCGGGCCAGGCGCTGGTCGCCGCCGGCCGCACCACGGACGGCGACCGCCCCGTGCACTCGCTGCACGCGTATTTCCTGCGTCCGGGCCGGCCGGGTGTGCCCATCGTGTACCAGGTGGAGCGGGTCCGCGACGGGCGGTCGTTCACCACCCGGCGGGTCACGGCCGTGCAGCAGGGCCGCACGATCTTCAATCTGACCGCCTCCTTTCACGAGCCTGAGGAAGGACCGTTCGAGCACCAGCTGCCGCCGGCCCGCGAGGTGCCGGACCCGGAGTCGCTGCCGACGGTGACCGAGGAGATCCGCAAGCATCTGGGCGCGCTGCCCGAGCAACTGGAGCGGATGGCGCGCCGCCAGCCCTTCGACATCCGGTATGTCGACCGGCTGCGCTGGAACCCCGAGGAGATCCAGGGCGCCGATCCACGCAGCGCCGTGTGGATGCGCGCGGTCGGACCGCTCGGCGACGATCCGCTGGTCCACACGTGCGCGCTCACGTACGCCAGTGACATGACTCTTCTGGACGCGGTCCGCATTCCGATCGAACCGCTGTGGGGTCCGCGGAACTTCGACATGGCCTCGCTGGACCACGCCATGTGGTTCCATCGGCCGTTCCGCGCGGACGAGTGGTTCCTGTACGACCAGGAGTCCCCGATCGCGGTGGGCGGCCGGGGCCTTGCCCGGGGCCGCATCTACAACCTCTCAGGGCAGCTGATCGTGTCGGTCGTCCAGGAGGGGCTGTTCCGGTCCCTGTAGCGGGGGCCGGAGCCGGGCGTGCGGTGGGCCGGGAACATCGGGCCGGGGGCGTCGGCCGCTTTGTTCAGACCTGTGCGGGCCGTGGTTTCTGCGGCGGAGCCAGCCGCGCAGCCCGCGTGCCGGTCGGTGTGTACCCGCTCGGGGCGCTTGGTTCCGGGGCGGGCAGGACCTGGCCGGTGCGGGCTGCCGTGCCGGCAGGGCCGGGCGGGCCTCCGTGCGCATCCTGGGCACCGGCCGGCGCGCGGCCGGACGCCGGGCCGGCGAGAGGCTGCGGGCCTCCTCGACGGCCCGGGCCAGTTCGCTGCGCAGCCACTCGATCTCGTCCGCGTCCTGTGCGGTCATGATGGTCTCGGCCAGATGGGCGGAGGGCGATCCGGGCTGGCCCGCTCCCGGCACCACAAGCCGGTAGCGGTTCAGCCGGGCCCGTTCGTACGGGTCCCTGACCACGTCGGCGATCTCGACGGAAGCGAGGAAGGCGGCCACGGCTCCGGCCCGGGCCCATGGGTCCTCGGCCTGACGCAGCAGGAAACCGAAGTGACGCCCGCGCCAGTTGCGGGCGCGCAGATCCACTCCGTCCGCCAGCCGGCTGCGCAGCACTTCGGGCGTGCGCCCCTTGAGCAGGTGTGCGTTCTCCGGGGCCGCCGCGAAGGTGCGCAGGTCCGCCGCCAGATAGAGCCAGACCACGGCGCGATAGCGGTTCAGGTAAAGGCGCACGGGCACGAACAGGCCCAGGCGGGCGAGCCGGGTGAACCGGCCGGCCGGGATCCCCATGAGCGCGGCCCCCTCGGTTGTCCCGACGACGCGCACGCTCTCGCGCAGGGCTTCGGGGAAGCCGTCCTGGGCGCGGAGGCGGTCCAGTTCCGCGCGCTCCACCCGCCCGGGTCCCCCTCCCCCTTCGTCGGGCACGGTCCTGATCCGGCCGAGGTGCACGGCGAGGTCGAACTCGCTGCGCTTGAGGCCCAGCTCCCTCGCGGCTCGGCTCGGCGTGCAGCTGCTGGTGGGGTGCGCGGTGAAGGTGGTCGCCGACATGGTCGTACTCCCCCGGGGACTCGGGTGGCTCACGCCCGGTGCGTTCGCCGTGCACACACCGTAGCCGTTTCGGAGCAGTCCGTGGCGGGCCTGTGGATAACTCCCCGGTGGTTCAAAAAACCGCAGGTCAGGACTCTTGGTTAGGCGTGCGCTCGGGCTGCCTTGCGTCGACGGCGAGGTGTTCGCCGACGCGGTTGACGAGGAGGGTCATCTCGTAGGCGATCTGCCCGATGTCGGCCTCGGCCGCGCTGAGCACGCACAGCGAGCTGCCGGTGCCGGCAGCGGTGACGAACAGCACGGCGTCGTCGTACTCGATCATGGTCTGGCGCACCCGGCCCGCGCCGAAGTGGCGTCCCGAGCCCTTGGCCAGGCTGTGCAGCCCCGATGCCACGGCGGCCAGATGCTCGGCGTCCTCGCGGCGCAGGCCCGTGCTCGCTCCGGTGACCAGTCCGTCGTTGGACAGGACCAGTGCGTGCCGCACATGCTCCACCCGCTCGGTCAGATCGTCCAGGAGCCAGCCGAGTCCCTGGTTGTGCGCCATGTCCTTCTCCCCGTGTGCTGTCTCCGCCTGGCTGGAGGAGCCTCCCGGCCAGCCTTCCCCACCGACCGGGGCAGGGGCAAGGAGGACAAGCCCCTGACCCGGAAGATGACCGACGCACACTGACCGACGCCCGCCTCCGAGGCAGCCCGGGCGAGACCGGGTCCGGCCGTTCGCGCCGATGAGAGACCCTTCGTACGGTTCCGTTCCCCCGCGCTCGCCGGGGCGAACCGGTCTTCGAGACCGGCGACGCCGTGGTGAAAGGGCGCAATCTCGCCTGTGCCGGATGGATCGCCCGGTGCGGGACGTTCCTTGCCTCATACGGAAATGCCCTTGCGCTAGCCCACCGAGTCCAGCAGCCGGGCGGTGTGCCTGCGTCCGGCGTACTCGACGAGGCTGATCAGCACTTCCTTGCCGGAGTTCCGGTCGCGGGCGTCGCACAGCACCACCGGGGTGCCGGGGTCGAGGTCAAGGGCCCGGGCGACGTCGTGGGCGTCGTGGGCCCGGGCCCCGGCGAAGCAGTTGACGGCCACCACGAACGGGATGCGCCGGTGCTCGAAGTAGTCGACCGCGGGGAAGCAGTCCTCCAGGCGCCGGGTGTCCGCGAGGACCACGGCGCCGAGCGCGCCCTGGGACAACTCGTCCCACAGGAACCAGAAGCGGTCCTGGCCCGGGGTACCGAAGAGGTACAGGGAGAGGCCGGAGCGGATGGTGATGCGCCCGAAGTCCATCGCGACGGTGGTGGTGACCTTCCGGTCCACGCCGTCGGTGTCGTCCACGAGTTGGCCGGCTTCGCTGAGCAGTTCCTCGGTGCGCAGCGGCCGAATCTCGCTGACGGCCCCGACGAGGGTCGTCTTGCCGACGCCGAATCCGCCCGCGACCAGTATCTTCAGCGCCAGGGCGGAGGTGTCGTCGACGGTGCCGGAGTGCTCGG
This sequence comes from Streptomyces sp. NPDC127190, assembly GCF_042672505.1. Classification (NCBI taxonomy): domain Bacteria; kingdom Bacillati; phylum Actinomycetota; class Actinomycetes; order Kitasatosporales; family Streptomycetaceae; genus Streptomyces; species Streptomyces sp. NPDC127190. The sequence continues at coordinate 110,270 of NZ_JBHXVE010000006.1, read as the reverse complement.
AGACCATGTTCACTTCTCTCGGAAGGGCCGACCGGGGCCGACGTACGTTCATCTACAGCGCCCGCAGTCCCGCGATGACCTCGCGCAGGATCCGCTCGTCGGGCAGTTGCGCGGGCGGCACGGGACGGCTGATGGTCACCCGGCCCAGTTCCAACAGGTCCCCGAGGAGCACCCGCACCACCCCCACGGGCAGGTCCGCGTCGGCGGCGAGTTCGGCGACGGACTGGGTCTCGGTGCGGCACAGCCGGATCAGCGTGCGGTGTTCCGGTCCGAGCGCGGTGTCGTCGTCGGCCGCCGGTGCGGCGGGGTGGAGGGTGACCAGCGCGATCAGGTCGAACCGCACGCCGGTGGGGCCCGGTTTGGTGCGTCCGCCGGTCATGGCGTAGGGGCGGACCAGGGGCCCGGCCTCGCCGTCGTACCACTGGCTGCCCGGCTCGCGGGGACCACCGGTCGGGGTCTGGGTCATCGGTTGTGCCTCTCCGGCTCATCCGGCGGCGGGCGGCTGCGCGGTGACCCGCGGCGGGGTGTAGAGGTGTTCGCCGACGCGCTTGACCAGTCGCGCCATCTCGTAGGCGACGAGGCCGATGTCGGCGGTGACGGCGGTGAGCAGCGCGAGGCAGGAGCCGTCTCCGGCGGCTGCCACGAAGAGGAAGGCGTCGTCCATCTCGACCATCGTCTGGCGCACCCCGCCGGCTCCGAAGTGTCGTCCCGCGCCCTTGGCGAGGCTGTTGAAGCCGGACGCCACGGCGGCGAGGTGCTCGGCGTCCTCGCGCGCGAGTCCGCTGGAGGCGCCGACGGCCAGTCCGTCGTTCGACAGCACCACGGCGTGCCGCACCTCGCGCACGCGCCTCACCAGGTCGTCCAGCAGCCAGTCCAGTTCGCCGGATCGCCGCCCTGTCCTCGGGTTCGGGTCCTGGATCATGCCGGGTCTCCTTCGCTGCTGTCACTGCGCGTTTCGGGTTCCGGGGCGGCACCGCGGCCCGGCTGCCGGCCCCCGCCGCGCACCCAGCCGGCGCGGTAGGCCGCCATGCGGTCCCGCACGAGTTCGGGGGTGCGCCGGTCGTCGCCGTGGCGGGTGGGGGACGGGTCCGCCTCTGCCGTGTGCTGCTGGCGCAGCTGGGGGGCGAGGCTGGCCTGGCGCACCCGGCGCGGGAGGTCGTCGGAGGGCTCGGACTCGTCCGGAGGGCGGTGCAGCTTCAGGGGGGTCACTCCAGGTGGCGGGGGCTCGTACGAGCCTGGGCCGGGGGCGGTGCCGTACGCATCCGGCTCGGGGGCGGCGGCGCGGTGCGGGCGGGGTGGGTGGGCGCTGTTGCGCGGCTCGGGGGTGGTGACGGCCAGGGCGGGCCGGCCGAAGCCCACGGTGACGGGTTCCGGCGGCGGGGCGGCGCCGGACACGCGCGCGTACCCGCGACCCCGCTCGGTGACGGTCTGTTCGTCCTGGCGGGGCGGGCGGTCGGCCGGGCCGGTGTGCAGCAGGGCGGTCGGCAGCAGGACGACGGCGGTGGTGCCGCCGTAGGGCGACGTCCGCAGGTGCACCTTGATGCTGTGCCGGGAGGCGAGCCGGCTGACCACGAAGAGCCCGAGCCGGTCGCTGTCGAACAGGTCGAGGGCATCGGACTGTTCGATGCGCCGGTTGGCTTCGGAAAGGGTGTCGCCGCCCATGCCGAGTCCGCGGTCCTCGATCTCGAGGGCGTAGCCGTTGCCGACGGGCTCCCCGGTGACGCGTACGCGCGTGTGGGGCGGCGAGAACTGGGCCGCGTTCTCGACGAGTTCGGCGAGCAGATGGGTGAGGTCGGCGACCGCCGCTCCGATGATGTGCGCCTCGGGGAACTGCCGTACCTCCACGCGCGCGTAGTCCTCGATTTCCGATACGGCGGCGCGTACGACGTTCGTCAACGGGACGGGCAGCCGCCAGGCCCGGCCGGGTGCCGCCCCCGAGAGGATGATCAGGCTCTCGGCGTGCCGCCGCATCCGGGTGGTGAGGTGGTCCAGACGGAACAGGTCGCTCAGCTCGTCGGGGTCGTCGGAGCGCCGTTCCATGCGGTCCAGCAGGCTGAGCTGGCGGTGCACGAGCACCTGGCTGCGGCGGGCCAGGTTGACGAAGACCCCGGAGATGCCGCTGGCGAGTTCGGCACGCTCCACGGCGGCGTGCAGCGCGGCGCGGTGCACGGTGGTGAGGGCTTCCGCGACCTGGCCGGTCTCGTCCTCGGCGGGTGGTCCGGCGGGTGCCTCCGCGTGGATGTCGATCTCCTCTCCCGCGCGCAGTTTCCGGATGGCCTGGGGCAGTTTGCGGCGGGCGATCTCCAGGGCGTCGTTGCGCAGGCTGACGAGTTCGACCACGAGTGCCCGGCCGATCCGCACGGAGATGACGAGCGAGGCGGCGACGGCGGCGAGGCCGAGGAGGACCGCGGCGCCCGCCGGACTCAGCAGTCCGCGGGTGAACGGGTCGGCGCGTCCGGCGACGGCACGACCGGTGTCCCGCGCGATGGTCCGCATGCCGTCCTGCACGCGCGCGTGGGCGGCGCTCCAGAGGCCCTGACCGGCCGCGTCGGGCTCGGCGACCGGGCCACCGTTGACGATCTTGTCCTCGGCGCGGCCGAGGTCGGTGTAGGAACGGCTGCCGGCGAGGGCGCGCCAAGCGGCGCGCTGGGCAGTGGGGAGGTCCGGGACGGCGGTGTCGGTGAGGGTGCGGCGCGCGGCGACGGCGGCGCTGAACAGCCGGAGCCGCTCGCCCCGGAGCGCGCCCGCGGTCCGCGCGGTGCCGAGCAGGGCGTCCTCCTGGGCCAGTGCCTCGGCGGCGCGGGAGAACTCGAGCAGGACACGCGCGTCGGAGCCGGTGTCGGAGCGCTGGACGGCGGTGAGGGTGCCGTCCACGGCGAGGGCCGCCGCGATGCTGTTCGTGTACTGCTCGTACGTCGTGTTCCAGGCGGTCCGGTGGTCGAGAACGCCCCTGCGCAGCGTACGGAGACGCTCGGCGCCCTGGATGAAGGCGGCGAGGCGGTCGGAGATGTCGGAGGGCAGTTCCTGGCTGTCGGCGACGGTGCTGCCGTCACCGAGCCGCAGCGCGGCCACGGCCCGGTCGGTGCGGGCGGCCAGCCCTTCGAGGTCGCTGCCGTCGGTCCCGGGCGGGGCGGTGGCGTAGCGCACGGCGGCGGTGCGTTCGGCCTGGAGGGCGATGACGGCGGTGGCCACCGGGGTGCGCAGTTCGGCGTCGACACGCTGGGACTCGCGGAGCCGGGCGACGTCCTGGGCGGTGCTGACGGTGGCGTACGCCCACAGAGCGAGCAGGGAGACGACGGGCACCATCAGGAGGCTGACCACCTTGGCGCGCACGGTCCGCGGCCGCAGGGGGCGGCGCGCTCCGCGGGCGCGTGCCGGGCGCGGTCCCCTGCCCAGGGAGCCGTCGGCGGGCGGGCCGGCGTGCGCGCGGCGGCCGCGGGGCGGGTGCGGGGACGGCTCCGGGGTGCCGTCGTTCGGGGTGGTACGGGGTGGGCGCATGGCCTCCTCGCTCGGGGTGTGGGCGGAGCGCTCGGGACTGCCTCAGGGGGTGAGGGACTCGACGGGCCGTTGGGCGGAGGCGGAGGCCTCGCGCTCGTCGGCGCTGGGCGAGAGGGCGACGAAGGCCGAGGTGATGAACAGGTAGGAACCGAGGCCGACGGCGAGGGGGAAGATGAACTGCATCGCCGTTGCCCCGGGCAGTGCCGCGCCGGAGGGGTGCACCCGCACGCTCACCGCGAACATCCCCGTGTAGTGCATGCTGCTGACGGCCGCTCCCATGACGAGGGAGGCGACGGTGACCGCGCGGGGGGACTTGATGTTGAGCCCCGCCCACAGGGCCGCGGTCGCCGCCACGATGGCGATCAGCACCGACAGCCCGACGAGCACGGGGTCGTACCTGACGTCGCCGTGCAGCCGGACCGCGGCCATGCCCAGGTAGTGCATGCTGGCGACGCCCAGACCCGTGGTGAGACCGCCGAGGAGGAGTGACCGGGTGCGGTCGCGACTGCGGCCGACGGCGAAGACGCCGGCGCAGACGACGACCATGGCGACGAGAAGGCTGAGCATGGTCAGCGGCACGTCGTAACGGATGTCGGTCCCACTGACGCGGAAGCCGAGCATGGCCACGAAGTGCATGGTCCAGATGCCCGTACCGATCGCGGAGGCGGCGGTGACTTGCCAGTTGCGGCGCGCGCGGCCGGTGGTGGCGAGCGCGCGGACGGTGCAGCGCAGTCCGAGAGCGGCGCCGGTGCAGGCCATCACGTATGACAGCACGGGGGTCAGCCAGCCGAAGGCGGCGTGGTCCAGGTGTCCCATGGCCCAGGGACGCTAGGGGTGCACGGGTGCACAAAGGGGGCGCATTTCGAAAGGTGTTGGAATATGACACTGAGATGCGCTGGAACGATCGCGTCCAGCTCGAACATGCGCACAGGGGCATCCCTCGTGTTGGTGAGGGATCATGCGGAGCATGAGCGACGACCACACACATGTCCGGGAGTTCTTCACCGCGCGGGCGGCCGACTGGGACAGCAGGTTCCCCGACGACGGCCCCGCCTACGCGGCCGCCGTCGCGGATCTCGGGCTGCGTCGGGGTGACCGGGTCCTGGACGCGGGCTGCGGCACAGGGCGCGCACTGCCTCCGCTGCGCGCCGCCGTGGGGCCTTCCGGGGTGGTGCTCGGCGCCGATCTGACGCCGGCGATGCTCGAGGCTGCCGTACGGTCGGGCCGGGACCGGGACGGCCGGCTGCTGCTCGCCGACGTCGCCGCACTGCCGCTGGGCTCCGGGTGCCTGGACGCCGTGTTCGCGGCGGGGCTGATCGCGCATCTGCCGCAGCCGGAGGACAACCTGCGGGAACTGGCGAGGGTGGTACGGCCGGGCGGCACGCTCGCGCTGTTCCACCCCATCGGCCGGGCCGCGCTGGCGGCGCGCCACGGCCGCCGGATCACCCCCGACGACCTTCGGGCAGAACCCCACCTCCGGCCGCTCCTGGCTCGTTCGGGCTGGCGTATGACCTCGTACGCCGACGAGGACACCCGCTTCCTCGCGGTCGCCGTCCGCGAGGGCTGACCCGGGGTCAGCCCGCCCCGCCGACGACCGCCGCGAAGGCGTCGGGGTTGTCGAACATGACGTTGTGCCCGGCGCCCGGCACGGTCACCACCCGCACCCCGGCGGCCTCCAGGTCCGCGCTGCCCGCGAGGTCGCCGCTGTGCTCGCCCTGCAGGTAGACGCGGTCCACGGGCAGCCCCTCCAGGATCGTCCGCATCACCGGATCGGAGCCCTGGCGCAGGCCGACGGCGCTGCGGTGCAGGGCTCGCGGATCGGCGAGCCGCATGGTGGCCGCCCACAGCGGCCCGACGCGGTCCAGCACGCGCGCGTACTCCCGCTCGGCGAACTCGTCCTCCGTATAGGCGGCGATTCCGCTGCTGCCGGCGGTCGGCGGCGGGAAGGGGTCCAGGTTGGCCTCCGTGAGCACCAGCCGGGACACCAGGTCGGGGCGCCGGTGCGCGAGCACGATGGCGACGGCGCCGCCCATGCTGTGCGCGATCAGCTCGGCGCCGGCGACCTGGGCAATGTCCAGGGCCGCCGCGACCGCGTCGGCGTGCTCCGCCAGGGTGTACCCGAAGTGCTGGGGCCGGTCGCTCACTCCGTGCCCGGGCAGGTCGACGAAGAGGCTGCGCCGGCCCGCCAGTTCGGGCCGGGCCGCGATGTGCGCGTGATAGACGGAGGACATCGACCCGAGCCCGTGGAGGTACACCCGGGCGGGTTCCGCACCGGGCGCCTCCGTCCAGCGGACGCAGCTTCCCTCGCTGTCGAATACGGCCTGCCGCATGGCACCTCTCCCTGCCGACTGTGCTGTCCCGCGACAATACATCGGTGCCGATGTATTGCGTCAAGGTGGTATGGAGGGGGCGATGTACACCGCCATGCCGCAGAATGCCGTCATGCTGGAACTCGCCATCCTCGGATTCCTGTACGACGCCCCGCTGCACGGATACGTCCTGCGCCGGCATATCGCGGCGCTCACCGGCCATGTGCGGCCCGTCGCCGAGAGCACCCTGTACCCGGCGATCAAACGGCTGGAGAAGGCCGGTCTGCTGGCGCGGGCGACCGAGCCCGGTGCGGTGGCCGCGCCCCGCCATGTGCTGCGGCTGACCGAGGAGGGCGGACGTGAGCTGCGGCGGCGGCTCGCCGAGCCCGCGCAGCGTGAGATCACGGACGAGAACCACTGGTTCACGCTGCTCGCGTTCCTGCGGCACCTGGAGGACCCCGCCGCCCAGGCCGCCGTGCTGCGCCGCCGGCTGGCCTTCCTGGAGGAGCCGGCGAGCTTCTTCTACGACGGCGACCGGCCGCTGCGCGCCGAGGAGCTGGACGATCCGTTCCGGCGCGGCGTTCTCACCATCGCGCGGGCCACGAGCCGGGCCGAACTCGGCTGGCTGCGCGACACACTCGCGTCACTCGAGGGTGTCGGCCGCTGAGGTGTCCAGGTGGGCCGGCCGTGCAGACCGGAACGGGACGGTTGCCGCATACGTCGCCGAGCGGCGGAGGAGCGGCCGAGAATGACGGCCCCACGGACCGGAGCCGTGGCCCCTCCGGGGCGAGTGGCGGTCTGGGGAAGTCCTGTGGAGACCGTGGCCGTTTCGCCCCGTCCAGGTGGAAACCGGCAGGTCCGGGTGGTGTGCGGAGTCGTGACAACCGCCTTCCGCCCGCATTAGGGTGCGCGCCGATGGAAGAACCACTGGGGAGGCAGAGATGGCCGGGACGGACGAGAAGGCCGTCGCCGCCGCAGACGACGCGCTGTATGTACTCACAGCGGTACTGCTGACGCCGGCGCAGTTCCCGAGCGTGCTGGGCGACGACTACCCGGAGGCCTGTGCGGCTCTGGGCCTGCCACCCCGGGCCGACGGATACGGCCTGGTGCTGGGCCAGGACGGCGACGGTGCGCGGTGGACGGTCGTCATCGACGACGTCTCGCTGGTCGCTGTGGCGATCGCGTCCTGGGACTGCGGCATGGAGTACGAGCTGTCCCCGGACGAGCGCGCCGTCGTCACCGCGCTGCCGGGCTGGCCGCTGGCCGTGGCCGTCGCCGCCCCGGGCGTACCCGCGCCGCACGACCCTGCGGTGGAGGCGGGCGACCAGGCGCCGCTGAGTCCGCCGGACACCAGCTCGTGGGGCCCTGCGCAGCGGCGCCTCGGCGCCGATGAGATCGCCCTCCAGTGGGCGATGTGGCGGGAGCAGATCAGCGACGACAAGTTCCTCCCTGCCGGCGAGCCGCAGGGGGCGTCTGCCGAGCCCCGCGCGGAGGGCGGAGCGAGCGTGCCGCAGGGCGGCCATCAGGGCGTCAGGCGAGTGCTCGCGGAGGCGCGCGCCTATCTCGACACGCCGCCGCCGCTCGGCCGGGTGCGTTCCTCCTTCGCCACCGGGGACGCCCGTACGCTGCGCGCCGACGGCCCCGGCTGGTCGATAGTGGCGCGCACCGACGACATCGCGTTCGTGCTGCTGGACGAGGAACCCGGCGAGGTGTTGCCGGTGGGCCGGGGTCCCGAGCTGCCGGGCCTGCTGGAGGCGCTCGACAAGCTGGCCGTACGACCCCTGTGAGCCGCGCTCGCCCTCCGGCCCACCGCGCCGTCGGGTCCCCGGCCGCTCAGCGGCCGAGTTCCTTGCGGGTGACACGGCGGAGCCTGCGCCGCTGGGAGGGGTCCAGCGCCAGATAGGCGGCGACCGGAACTCCGACCACGACGAGGAACACCACCCACCAGGGCAGCCAGGCCAACAGGATCAGCCCGATCGCCACACCTCCCACGGCGATCATCAGCTTCTTGGACATGAGCGTCGCCTCCTTCACGGCCGCTGCCGCTTCTGCACTGAGAACGGCCGCCCGCTTCCCGCTGTTCCGGCCCTGTCCCGGAGACATCCCGGAGGCCGCCCCCTAAGGGTCGCCCGTCGCGACGGCGTCGGCATGTCCCGTTCACCCTCCGCGTGCTGTACCCTCGGCGACCCCAACCCGAGTAGTCAAATTTGAGGAGTGCGGCAGAGCGTGCAGGGCAAACAATGCGCACCACCCTCCGAACTGTCCGAACTGGCCCGCTGCGGCGTCGTGTTCCTGCCGTCCGATCCCGCCCGGGCCGGCCGGTTCGCCTTCTGGCGTCCGGACGGCGCGCCTCCGCCCGGCGGCGTCGACGGATACCCCGAGGAGCTGGACGTCGTCGCGCCGGCGGCGGACGGCGGCGTCGAGCGGGTCCGGCGCCCGGTCCTCGTGCTGTCGACGGGCGCGGCTCTGCCGCTGCTCACGCGCGTGCGTGGACTCCCCGAAGTGCACCGGGCCGGTGCCTTCTGGGGGGCGGCATACGCCCTGGCCCTGCACTTCCTGGCCCGTGGGCTGCTGCTGCCGGGGCTCTCACCGGGCGAGCACGACGCCTGGCGGATCGGACCGCTGTCCGCGCGGGACACAGAGCTGATCCGTGAATGCGCCGCCGCCATGCCCCCGGAGGCGCACGCCGTGCCGCTCGCGCCGTCGGGGCCACCCCAGCTGCCCGCTCCGGAGCGGCTGCTGCGCGCCTTCCTGGACGCGGTCGCCGACACCCTGCCCCGCTCCCCCGCCGCGCCCCTGGTGACCGGCAGCCCTCCGTACGCCGTGGCCGAGCCGCAGCGGCTGCCCGCCCTGCGGGCGTGGGCCGACGACATCGCCACCGCCCATGACGCGGGCGTACGGCTGTCGCTGCGGGTGGAGATGCCCGGACTCGGCGAGGCGCCGCAGGAGGAGGCTGCCGTCCGCTTCCGCGCCGTGCTCCAGGTGCATGGGCCGAGCGGCGCGGCGGACGTCATGGATGCCGCGGGCCTGTGGACCGGGGCGGCGGACGTGCGGGGTGCGTTCGGCCCACGCGCGCGTGCGGACGCGTTGCTGACGCTGCGCCGCGCGGCCCGCGTCTGGCCGCCGCTGACGCCCCTGCTCTCGGCCGCCGTGCCCGACACCGTGGACCTCGCCGACGAAGAGATCACCGAACTCCTGGGCGAGGACGGCCGAGCGCTGGCCGCGGCCGGAGTCGAGGTGCACTGGCCGAAGGAGGCCGTGCGCGGCCTCACCGCGCACGCGGCCGTCGGCCCGCCGGACGACGGAACGGAGACGAGCGGTGCACCGGCGGGCCCGTCCGCGTTCCTCCCAGGAGCCGGCGCGGTCGCGTTCCGCTGGCGGTTCGCGCTGGGCGGGCGGGAGCTGTGCGGGGAGGAGCTGGACCGGCTCGCGGAGGCCAAGCGCCCGCTGGTCCGGCTGCACGACGGCTGGGTTCTGGTCGACCCGCGCGAGGCGCAGCGCGCCCGAAGCCGCAAGGAGCGGGCCCTCTCGCCCGTGGAGGCCCTGGCCGCCGCGCTGACGGGCTCGGCACAGGTCGACGGCCGGCTGGTCGACGTACGGCCCACGGGATGGCTCGCCCGGCTCCGGGAACGGCTCGCCGGGGCTGAGCCCGCGCCAGCCACCGGACCGCCGCCCGGTCTGGCCGCCACCCTGCGGGACTACCAGCTGCGCGGCCTCGACTGGCTGGCCCGCACCACGGCTCTCGGCCTGGGCTGCTGCCTGGCCGACGACATGGGCCTCGGCAAGACCGTCACGCTGATCGCGCTGCATCTGCACCGGCAGCGGGAGGCCTCGACCACCGGTCCGACGCTGGTGGTCTGTCCGGCGTCGCTGCTCGGCAACTGGCAGCGCGAGATCGAGCGGTTCGCTCCCGGGGTGCCGGTGCGCAGGTTCCATGGCGCCGGGCGTGATCTCGGTGCCGTCGCGCGCGGGGAGTTCGTGCTGACCACCTACGGGACGATGCGCCTGGACGCCGCCGGGCTGGCCGCTGTGCCGTGGGGGCTGGTCGTGGCCGACGAGGCCCAGCATGTGAAGAACCCGTACTCGGCGACCGCGCGGGCGCTGCGGTCCATCGACGCACGCGCACGCGTGGCGCTCACCGGCACCCCGGTGGAGAACAACCTCACCGAACTCTGGGCGATCCTCGACTGGACGACACCGGGCCTGCTCGGCAGCCTCGGCACCTTCCGCGCGCGGTACGCGCAGCCGGTCGAGACCGGCCGGGACCCCGCCGCCGCCGAGCGGCTGGCGCGGCTTGTGCGGCCGTTCCTGCTGCGGCGCCGCAAGTCGGACCCCGGCATCGCACCCGAGCTGCCGCCGAAGACGGAGACCGACCGTCCCGTCACGCTCACCCCGGAACAGGCAGGACTGTACGAGGCGTTGGTCCGCGAGACGATGCAACGGATCGCGGCCGCCGACGGCATGGCGCGCCGGGGTCTGATCGTGCAGCTGCTGACCGGTCTGAAGCAGATCTGCAATCACCCCGCGCAGTTCCTCAAGGAGGACGAGCCACGGCTTGCCGGGCGCTCGGGGAAGCTGGAGCTGCTGGACGAACTCCTCGCCACCGTCCTCGCCGGGGGCTCGGGGGTGCTGGTGTTCACGCAGTACGTCCGCATGGCGCGTCTGCTCGAACGGCATCTGGCGGCGCGCGGGGTGGCGTCGCTGCTGCTGCACGGGGGCACTCCCGTGGCGGCCCGCGAGGAGCTGGTCCGGCGTTTCCAGGACGGTGAGGCACCGGTGTTCCTGCTGTCGCTGAAGGCGGCCGGCACCGGTCTGAACCTCACCCGCGCGGAGCATGTCGTGCACTACGACCGGTGGTGGAATCCGGCGGTCGAGGCGCAGGCCACGGACCGCGCGTACCGGATCGGGCAGGATCAGCCGGTGCAGGTGCACCGGCTGATCGCCGAGGGGACTCTGGAGGACCGCATCGCGGAGCTGCTGGGCCGCAAGCGGGAGCTGGCCGACGCGGTGCTCGGCTCCGGCGAGGCCGCGCTGACGGAGCTGACGGACGCGGACCTGGCCGCACTGGTGGAACTGCGCGGGGAGGCGCGATGAGCCGTGACGACGACGAGCGGGACCGTGACGCTGGGCGCACGTTGGCGGCGCTGCCGCCGGTGCGGGGCCGTGGGTTCGCCCGGAGCTGGTGGGGGCGGGCCTGGCTGCGGGCGCTGGAGGACGCCGCTCTGGACGCCACGGCGGTCAAGGCGGGGCGCCGGCTCGCGCGCGCGGGTGCGGTGGGCGCGGTGACCGTACGGCCGGGCCGGGTCACGGCCGTCGTACGCGATCCGGGCGGGGCGGCCCATCGGGCCGACGTCCTGGTGCCGGAGCTGTCCGACACGGCGTGGGGCCAGCTGCTGGACCTGGCCGTGGAACAGGCCGGGCATCTGGCCGCGTTGCTGGACCGGGAGCTGCCGCCGCACCTGGTCGAGGACGCGGCCTCGCGCGGGGTCGATCTGCTGCCGGGCCTGGGCGAGCTGGACCCCGAGTGCGACTGCGGCGCTTGGGACCACTGCGGGCACACCGCCGCGCTGTGTCACCAGGTGGCGAGGCTGCTGGACGAGGATCCGTTTCTGCTCCTGCTGCTGCGCGGGCGGCGGAGGGGGACCTTCCTGTCCGAGCTGCACGTACGGAGCACCACGCCCCGGGCGGAGCCTGCCGACGCCGGGCCCGCGGACGTGGGCGCGGGCCTGGATGCGGCGCATGCCTGGGCGGCGGCGGACGCCCTGCCCCCGCTGCCCGCTCTGCCCGGACTCCCCGACGAGCCCGGCACATCGCCGTCCCTGGACGCCGGAACGGCGCCGGCACCCGGGGTCGATACCGTCGCACTGGAGCATCTGGCGGGCCGTACCGCCGTGGAGGCGTACCGGATGCTGGCGCGGTTCCGGTCCGGGGATGCACCCGCGGAGGGGCTCACGACGGCGCAGGACGCGGTACGGCTGGCCTGCGGACCGGTGCCCGGCGCGGTGGCCCGGCGGCTCGCCGAGGGGTCGGGGCGGGGCGGCGCGGAACTGGCCGCGGCGGTCCGGGCCTGGCGCGTGGGAGGTCCGGCGGCCCTGGCCGTGTTCGAGGAGGAGTGGCAGGTGGCGGGCGCGGCGCTGGCACGCGCGCGTGCGGCGCTGGAGTCGGCCTGGGGGGAGGACGAGCGGCCGGTGTTCCGGCACAGCGGCAACCGGTGGACCCTCCCGGACGGCACGGTCCAGCTGCGGCTCGGACGGGACGGCCACTGGTGGCCGTACCGCGACGAGGACGGCCACTGGGTCCCTGCGGACGGCGCGGACCGCGATCCGGCCACGGCACTGGCCGCGGCGCGATGCGCCGCGGAAGGCGCGGACTGACGCTCCGTCAAAGCGACGAACGGTCGACAGCGGCGTCAGGACGACCGCGGTGTACGTGCGGCTGCCCGAGGGGCTGTGACGCGGGCCTCCCGGCGGTCAGGGGAGGGGCACGTGCCCGTGCCGCCTCCCCGGCTCTTCGCGTCTGCCCGCGCGCGTGGGCGACGGCCTACGCGCGTGAGTGCTCAGCCGCGGGCCGCCAGCAGGTGGTCCATGGCCAGCTGGTCGAGCCGTTCGAAGGCCATGCCGCGCGCGGCCGCGCTCTCCACGTCGAAGTCCTCGAAGGCCGTGCGGTCGGCGAGCAGCGCCTGGAGGCCGTCGGCCGCGGTCGGCTGGGCGAGCTGGTCCAGACGCGCGGCGCGCAGCGCCTCCTGCACCTCCGGGTCGGCGCGGAAGGCGGCGGCACGCTCCTTCAGGACGAGGTAGTTGCGCATGCAGCCGGCCGCCGAGGCCCACACGCCGTCGAGGTCCTCGGTGCGCGGCGGCTTGAAGTCGAAGTGCCGGGGGCCGGTGTAGCCGGCGCTCTCCAGCAGGTCGACCAGCCAGAAGGCGGCGCGCAGGTCACCGGCGCCGAAGCGCAGGTCCTGGTCGTACTTGATGCCGGACTGGCCGTTGAGGTCGATGTGGAAGAGCTTGCCCGCCCACAGGGCCTGGGCGATGCCGTGCGGGAAGTTCAGACCGGCCATCTGCTCGTGCCCGACCTCAGGGTTCACGCCGTACAGCTCGGGGCGCTCCAGGCGCTCGATGAAGGCCAGCGCGTGGCCGACCGTGGGCAGCAGGATGTCGCCGCGCGGCTCGTTCGGCTTGGGCTCGATGGCGAAGCGCAGGTCGTAGCCCTGGGCGGTGACGTACTCGCCGAGCAGGTCGAAGGCCTCCTTCATGCGGTCCAGAGCGGTGCGCACGTCCTTGGCGGCGCCGGACTCGGCGCCCTCCCGGCCGCCCCAGGCGACATACGTCTTCGCGCCCAGCTCGACCGCCAGGTCGATGTTGCGGATCGTCTTGCGCAGCGCGTAACGGCGCACGTCACGGTCGTTGGCGGTGAACGCGCCGTCCTTGAAGACGGGGTGCGTGAAGAGGTTGGTGGTGGCCATCGGCACGGTCAGGCCGGTGGCGTCCAGCGCCTGGCGGAAGCGCTTGATGTGCGACTCGCGTTCGGTGTCCGAGGAGCCGAAGGGGATCAGGTCGTCGTCGTGGAAGGTCACTCCGTAGGCGCCCAGCTCGGCCAGGCGCTGCACCGTCTCGACCGGGTCGAGGGCACGGCGGGTGGCGTCGCCGAACGGGTCCCTTCCCTGCCAGCCGACGGTCCACAGGCCGAAGGTGAACCTGTCCTCGGGGGTGGGCTGGTAGTTCATGCCGCGGCTCCTTGCTGCGTACGACTATTTCGTCATGGCCGTTTACAAATTAGTATGCGGACGCACCTGTGGGAAGAGAACAGCCAGTACGCATCCCGCTGAGCCGCGGAAGAGGGAGAGCCCGATGTCAGCAGCCGAGGGTCCGCTCGTCGTCGGCGTGGACACATCCACGCAGTCCACGAAGGCGCTCGTCGTCGACGCGGCCACCGGGCAGGTGGTGGCGAGCGGCCAGGCGCCGCACACCGTGTCCTCAGGAGTGGGCCGGGAGAGTGATCCTCGCCAGTGGTGGGACGCCCTGTGCGCGGCGCTGCGTCAGTGCGGCGACGCGGCGCACGAGGCGGCCGCGGTGTCGATCGGCGGCCAGCAGCACGGCCTGGTGACCCTGGACGAGCGGGGCGAGCCGGTGCGTCCGGCGCTGCTGTGGAACGACGTCCGCTCGGCGCCCCAGGCCCGCCGGCTGGTGGAGGAGCTGGGCGGGCCCAAGGCTTGGGCGGAGCGCACCGGGAGCGTGCCCGGGGCGTCGTTCACGGCCACGAAGTGGGCCTGGCTGGCCGAGCACGAGCCGGAGGCCGTGCGGGCGACCAGAGCGGTGCGGCTGCCCCACGACTACCTCACCGAGCGCCTGACCGGGCAGGGCACCACCGACCGCGGCGATGCCTCGGGGACCGGCTGGTGGGCGTCGGGGACGGAGGCCTACGACGAGGAGGTCCTCGCTCATATCGGTCTCGACCCGGCACTGCTGCCCCGGGTGCTGGGGCCGGGCGAGGTGGCCGGCACCGTGCGGGACAGCCATGACCTGCCGTTCTCCAAGGGCACGTTGGTGGCCCCCGGCACCGGCGACAACGCGGCGGCGGCGCTGGGGCTCGGCCTGCGGCCCGGCACCCCGGTGCTGAGCCTCGGCACGTCCGGCACGGTGTACGCCGTCTCCCGGCACCGCCCGGCCGACCCGACCGGCACGGTGGCGGGGTTCGCGGACGCGCGCGGCGACTGGCTGCCGCTGGCCTGCACCCTGAACTGCACGCTGGCCGTGGACCGGGTCGCCACGCTGCTCGGCCTGGACCGCGAGGCCGTCGAGCCCGGGGGCACGGTGACCCTGCTGCCGTATCTGGACGGCGAGCGCACCCCGAACCTGCCGAGCGCCTCCGGCCTGCTGCACGGACTGCGTCACGACACGACCCCGGGCCAGTTGCTGCAAGCCGCGTACGACGGCGCGGTGCACGCGCTGCTCGGCGCGCTCGACCTGGTCCTCGACGAGGACGCGGACCGCAGCACCCCGCTGCTGCTGATCGGCGGCGGCGCCCGGGGCACCGCCTGGCAGCAGACGGTACGGCGCCTGTCGGGACGGCCCGTCCAGGTGCCCCAGGCACAGGAACTGGTCGCCCTGGGCGCCGCGGCGCAGGCGGCCGGGCTGCTGACCGGCGAGGACCCCGCGGCGGTGGCCCGCCGCTGGAACACGGCCGCGGGCCCGGTGCTGGAGGCCGTGGAACCGGACCGGGAGACGCTGGCCAGGATCAGCGGGGTACTCTCCGACGCGGCCCCGCTGCTGGAGCGGGGGACCCACACCCAGCCGCCCGCGCAGAGCCCGGCGGCACAGGACAAGGATTGACGGAGGCATGACCGCACCGCTGCACGAGGCCCGCCCGGGTGCCGGCCGTGCCCTGCCGGACACCCAGCAGGGCATGCGCCGGCGCAATCTGGCCCGGGTGATGCACGCCGTGAGCGCCGAGGGACCGCTGTCGCGGGCCGCGGTCGCCTCGCACATCGGGCTGACGCGGGCGGCGGTGTCGACCCTGGTGGACGAGCTGATCCGCTGGGGACTGCTGGAGGAACTGGGCCCGGAGCGGCCCGGCCGGGTGGGCCGCCCGGGGTCGGCGCTCGCGGTGAGCGGCCGCGGGCCCGCCGGGATCGGCGCCGAGATCGGCGTCGATCACCTCGCGGTGTGCGCGGTGGATCTGCGGGGCACGGTCCGCGCGCAAGCGGTACGGCACGGCGCCAACCGGGGACGGGCGCCCGGGCCGGTGATCGAGGAGCTGACCGGGCTGATCCGCCGGGTCGTCACCGAGGCGGAGGAGGCGGAACTCTGGCCCGCCGGTCTCGCGGTGGCCGTGCCCGGCCTGGTGGCGCGGGACGGGCGGACGGTCGTACGCGCCCCCAACCTGGACTGGTGCGACACGGACCTCGGCGCTCTGCTGCCCGCAGGCCTGCCGCTGACCGTGGACAACGAGGCCAACTTCGGTGCGCTGGCCGAGCTGTGGCTCGGGGAGGCCACCCCGGGCGACTTCCTGCATGTGTCGGCCGAGATCGGCATCGGCGCCGCGGTCGTGGTGGACGGCGGACTGCTGCGTGGCACCCGGGGTTTCGCAGGCGAGCTGGGCCATGTGCCCGTCCGGCCGGACGGTCCCCCGTGCCCGTGCGGCGGCCGGGGCTGTCTGGAGCAGTACGCGGGCGAGGAAGCGGTGCTGCGCGCGGCCGGACTCGAACCGCGGGAGGACCTGGTGGGCCTGCTCGCCGAACGGGCGGAGCAGGGCGACGAGGGGGTACGGGCGGCGCTGCGGGATGCCGGTACGGCGCTCGGCATCGCCCTGACCGGAGCGGTGAACCTGCTGGACCCCGAGACCGTGGTGCTGGGCGGCGCCCTGGCCGGACTCTCACCCTGGCTGCTGCCCTCGCTGGAGGCGGAGCTGACGGGCCGTACGGCGGGCCCGGCCTGCCCGGTGTCGGTGTCCCGGCTGGGTCCGCAGGGGCCGCTGCTCGGCGCGGCGCACTCGGTCGTCCGGGCCGTCCTGGACGATCCGGCGACGGTGGCGGAACGGTCCTGACGCCTGGCACGCTGGGGCACGTCGGAGAGGGGGGCCTGATGACGGGCTGGGTGCCGCGGGCGGAATGGGTCAAAACCCAGCCACAGGCTCTGCTCGCCTCGTGCGTGCTGATGCTGGACGGGCAGTCTCGCGTCCTGCTGCTGCGCTACGGTCCGGGCCACCCGAACGCGGGCCGGTGGTGGCTGCCCGGCGGCATGCTGGACCACGGCGAGGATCCCTGGACCGCGGCGCGCCGCGAGATGCGCGAGGAGACCGGTGTCGAGCTGGGGCCGGCGCCGCAGCTGCTCGGGATCGACCACCGGGTGGACGTGCTCGGCACCGGTCCGGTCCTCGACTCCTTCTTCCACGGCGGCACGCTGGCCGAGGGCACCCGCATCCGGCTGAGCGCGGAACACGACGGGCACGGACTGTTCACACCGTCCGAGCTGGTGGAACTGCCGCTTGTGACACGGCGGTCCACGCTGCTGGCCCTGTATGAGGCCGCGCTGAGCGGGGACGTGGTGTACCTGAGCGAGGGTGTGCCGGTGTGACCGTGCCGGCGCGGCGGCCCGGGAGGGCGGCCGGGCAGCCCGGCCGGCCGGGGCCTCGGCGGGAGGCGGGACAGTCCGCCTGGCCGGGGCCTCGGCGGGTGGTGACGCGGGCCTGACAGGCCGCTGGACGGATGCCCCTCCTCCCGGCGTGGACCGCTGAACTCACCCGAACGGGTGGCCGAGTTGTCCACAAGGAGGGGCCTGTCCACGGAACCGCGGCGGACCCTTCTGCCCGCTCCGCCCGCGCCGTACCGTGAGGGCACGAGGCGGAACTGCCGGGCCGTCAGATCCGTCGGCCGCCTCTCGGATCAGGGAACGCGCACGCGCCGGACGGCAGCGGCCTCACAGGCATCGGGGGACACATGCACGGGGAGACGACCAGGGCCCTGTTCCAAGCTCGGAACGTCACGGGCTCATTGCGATCCCAGAACCGCACGGGCGCATGGCGAATACCGCTGCCGGACCCCGTGCGGTGGCCGGTGCACCAGCGCGGGATCTGTGAGCCGGACGCGTACCGATGCGCAACCCCGGCGGACCCGTCACCGTTGGCCAGCGCGTGTGACGGGAACGACACGTGCCTGGCCACGCTCGGCGAGGAGCGGCCGACCGCGCCGGACGCGTACCCCCGTGTGCCCGAGCGAGCGCGCCGGAACGCACCGGGTCTGCACCACTGACGTCCCCGCCATACCCGTCCTCGCTCCCCCACCCCTCCCCCCAACCTGCCCCACTCCCCACCCCACATCACCCCCACACTCCCGAAAGGGGCCCGACGATGGACATGGACCCGGTAAAGCCGCGGCTGAGCAGACGGTGGCTGCTGAAGGGGGCGGCGCTGGCCGCCGTGCCGTACGCGCTGCTGCCCGAAGCGCGTGCCGGTGCGACCGAGCCGGTCGACTACCCGCCGGCCCAGTGGGCCGGGGCGAGCAGTTCCAACTACACCACCTCCGACCGCCCCGACAGCTACCTCATCGACCGCGTGATCATCCATGTGACACAGGAGACGTACGCCAACACGCTGGCCATCTTCGCGAACCCGGCGAAGAAGGTCTCCGCGCACTACCTGGTCCGCTCGGCCGACGGCCATGTGGCCCAGTGTGTGCACGAGACGGACATCGCCTGGCACGCGGGCAACTGGGACTACAACACCCGCAGCATCGGCATCGAACACGAGGGCTGGGTGGACCAGCCCGCCTACTTCACCGACGCGCTCTACGAACAGTCGGCCCGGCTCACCGCGGCCGTCTGCGCCAAGTACGGCATTCCCACGGACAGGGAGCACATCATCGGCCACTACCAGGTGCCGGGCACCGACCACACCGATCCCGGGCCGAACTGGGACTGGGTCCGCTACATCCGACTGGTCAACCTCGCCTAGGGGCATCCGCCGGCTGTCACGCCCGACACGAGGGAGGCGATACACGAAGGGTTGGTGAACCGGTGTCGCACTGGTTGTCCGTGCGAACACCGTGCGTGACCATGGAGGCAGCCGTTTAAGCGTCGGGGAGGCCGAGTTGACCGATCCGTGGGTGGCCCTGGAAGCCGGAGCCGACCCCGCCGCACGGGTCCGGGAACTGCGCCGGGCGCACGAGACGTTCACCAGAGTGGGCCGGGTGCCGCGGCCGGTGCGCTCGGTGGTGGCGGAGTCGTGGCGGCGCAGCGCACGGGCCGGTGTCGGACCGGACGGCAGCGCCTGTGTGGAGCTGACCGAGGGCGAGCTCGGCGCCTACCGGGCGGAGCACCCGCTGGCCCGGGTGATGCCGCTGTTCCGGGAGCTGCTGGGCACCTTCGCCGCCGACGGCGAGCATCTGCTGGCGGTGTGCGACGCGCACGGCAGACTGCTGTGGGTCGAGGGCCATCCGGTGACCCGGCGCCGGGCGGACGGGATGAACTTCGTGCCCGGTGCGCGCTGGTCGGAGACGGCGGTGGGCACCAACGCGCCGGGGACGGCCGTGGCGGTGGACCGGCCGGTGCAGGTGTTCGCGGCGGAGCACTTCATCCGGCAGGTGCAGCCGTGGACGTGCGCGGCGGCGCCGGTGCACGATCCGCGTACCGGCCGGGTGCTGGGCGCGGTCGACATCACCGGCGGGGACGGGCTGGCGCATCCGCACAGCCTCGGCTTCGTGCGGGCGGTGGCGCGGGCCGCCGAGACACAGCTGGCCCTGCTCGCCCCGCCGCGGCGCGCCGCCGGCGTCCCGCTGCTCAGCGCGCTGGGCCGGGACGAGGCCGAACTCACCCTGGAGGGAGGGCGGATCAGACTCAGCCGCCGGCACAGCGAGATCCTGGTCCTGCTGTCCCGGCATCCGGAGGGCCTGAGCGGTGACGAGCTGCTGTGTGCGCTCTACGCGGACGAGTCGGTGACCCCGGTGACGCTGCGCGCCGAACTGGCCCGGCTGCGCCGCCTGCTGGGGCCGGGGCTGCTCACCTCACGGCCGTACCGGCTGACGGCCGCGGTGGAGTCCGACGCGAGCGTGGTGGAGCGACGGCTGGAGGCGGGTGCGCTCACCGCGGCGGCGGAGGCGTACACCGGCCCGTTGCTGCCCGGTTCGCAGGCTCCGGCGATCGTACGGCTGCGGGACCGGCTCGCCGGAGGGCTGCGGGCGGCGCTGATCGCGCGGCGCGACCCGGACCTGCTGGCGGACTGGGCGCACGCGCCATGGGGAGAGGAGGATCTGGAGGTGTGGCAGGCGCTGGCCGCGGTGCGGCCCACCGCGCCGGTGCGGGCCCGGCTCGCCGCGCTGGAGACCGAACTGACCGCACCGGCCGGCCGGGCACCGGCGCGGACCTGCGGTGCAACGTGCCTGCAACGTCCGTCCGCCTAGCCTCGCGCCGGGAGCTGCCCAACGGCGGGCAGCGCTGGACCGGGAGGCAGACCAGCATGACTCGTTACGCGGCGCCGGGCACCGAGGGCGCGATCGTCTCCTACCAGGCGCGGTACGACCACTTCATCGGCGGTGCGTATGTGCCGCCGGTGCGCGGGCGGTACTTCGAGAATCCGTCGCCGGTCAACGGGCAGCCGTTCACCGAGATCGCGCGGGGCAGCGCCGAGGACGTCGAGCGGGCGCCGGACGCGGCGCACGAGGCCGCGCCGGGGTGGTCCCGGACGTCGGTGACGGAGCGCAGTGACATCCTGCTGAAGATCGCCGACCGTATGGAGGCCAACCTCGAAGCCCTCGCGGTCGCCGAGAGCTGGGAGAACGGCAAGCCGGTGCGGGAGACCCTGGCGGCGGACATCCCGCTCGCGATCGACCACTTCCGGTACTTCGCCGGGGCCATCCGGGCTCAGGAGGGGTCGCTGAGCGAGATCGACGACGACACGGTGGCGTACCACTTCCACGAACCGCTGGGGGTCGTCGCGCAGATCATCCCCTGGAACTTCCCGATCCTGATGGCGGCGTGGAAGCTGGCGCCGGCGCTCGCCGCGGGCAACGCGGTGGTCCTGAAGCCCGCCGAGCAGACACCGGCCTCCATCCACTACTGGCTGAGTCTGGTCGCCGACCTGCTGCCGCCGGGTGTGCTGAACATCGTCAACGGCTTCGGTGTCGAGGCGGGCAAGCCGCTGGCGTCGAGTCCGCGGGTGGCGAAGATCGCGTTCACCGGGGAGACCACCACCGGGCGGCTGATCATGCAGTACGCCTCGGAGAACATCAAGCCGGTCACCCTGGAACTCGGCGGCAAGTCGCCGAACATCTTCTTCGACGACGTGTGGGCGCACGACGACGACTTCCGCGACAAGGCGCTCGAGGGCTTCACGATGTTCGCGCTCAACCAGGGCGAGGTGTGCACCTGCCCGTCCCGGGCGCTGGTGCAGCGGGGCCAGTACGCGGAGTTCCTGGAGGCGGCCGTGGCGCGGACGCGGCGGATCAGGCCGGGGCACCCGCTCGACACCGACACGATGATCGGCGCACAGGCCTCCAACGACCAGTTGGAGAAGATCCTCTCCTACCTGGACATCGGCCGGCAGGAGGGTGCGAAGGTGCTCACCGGCGGCGAGCGCGTGGAACTCGACGGCGAGCTGAAGGGCGGCTACTACGTCCAGCCGACGATCTTCGAGGGCGACAACCGTATGCGGATCTTCCAGGAGGAGATCTTCGGCCCGGTCGTCTCGGTGACCTCCTTCGACGACTTCGACGACGCCGTCAAGATCGCCAACGACACGCTGTACGGGCTCGGAGCGGGCGTGTGGACCCGGGACATCAACACGGCCTACCGCGCGGGCCGCGCCATCCAGGCGGGCCGCGTGTGGACCAACTGCTACCACGCCTATCCGGCGCACGCGGCGTTCGGCGGGTACAAGCAGTCGGGGATCGGGCGTGAGACGCACAAGATGATGCTGGAGCACTACCAGCAGACCAAGAACGTTCTTTGTTCTTACAGCCCTCAGAAGCTTGGGTTCTTCTAGAGCCTGCATTCGGGTTGCCTGGAGGTATTTTGCGCTCCAGGCGCCCCGACGTTACAGGTACCCACTGTAATCAATTGGGTTCTTAGAGCTACTGCCTGGCATCCAAAGGAGATCCCGCCGGACCAGTCGCGGACCAAGTAGCGCCTCGGGACATCAGCCCACGAGCCGCCCGGTCACGAGCGCAGCGACCCGCCGATACCCGCAAGCAGCGCGCAAACCGCCTGCAGGACTGGGAGAGCTCATCGGACCTCATGACCGCCCTGAACGAGTCCCCACCCGAGCGAAGTCTCCTCGCGGCGAAAACGGGCCTGCCAACGTCCACAAGCTGCCGAAGGCCACGAACAGGACAGCCCGGAAGGGCCAAGCAAGAAGGCCGCCGCGAGGAAGCCCGCTCCAAGCTCGCGACGCGAACAAGGCTGTTGTCAGTGCCTCGTGCGATCCTCACCCCGGAAGCGGGCACTTCAGAAGGAGGCCGGGTGGCGAGGGGACGTCCGCGGAAGGATCCACGCGATCCGGTGCTGATTATGCGGGATGCCGGGCTCGAACCACTGGAGCCCTATCCAGGAAGTGATAAGCCCTGGCGCTGCCGCCATGAAGCGTGCGGGAGAGAAGTGTCACCGCGGCTGGGCAACATTGCCGCGGGCCGACAGGGCGGCTGCCGGTACTGCTCAGGCACGGCTCCGATTCCTCCGGAGGAGGCGGTGGCGTTGATGCGCTCGGCCGGCCTGGAACCGCTGGAGCCGTATCCCGGGGCGACACCCCCTTGGCGCTGCCGGCACGTGCCGTGCGGTCGGGAGGTCAAGCCGCGCTACTCGTACATCAAACGCGGAGGGGGACCGTGCCGATGGTGCGCCCCGAACGCGCCGGTCGATCCGGACCAGGCCGCCGCGCTCATGAGGTCGGCGGGTCTGGAACCGTTGGAGCCCTATCCCGGGACCGACATCCCCTGGCGGTGCCGCTGCACAACCTGCGGCACGATCGGGACTCCCACTCATGGGTCGGTCAAGGCCGGACAAGGGGGCTGCGGCCCGTGCGGGCGCAAGAGCGCCGGCCAGGGCATCAGCCGGGCATGGTCGCGTCGCCGCGAACTGCCCCGCACGGACGGCGACCGGGCCGCAATGGAGGCGAAGGACTTCGACCTCGAGCCGCTGGAGTCCTACCCGGGACCGAGCGGGCTGTGGCACTGCCGCCACCTCGCGTGCGGCCGAGATGTCGAGATCAGGTTGAGCAACCTCAGGCGCGGCCTTCGGGCCTGCCCGTACTGCCCTCCCTCCTCGGGTGGCCGACGCCGCTGGCCCGCGGACGAGGCCGAGGCCCTCATGCGTGCCGCCGACCTGGAACCGCTCGAACCGTACGCCGGGCGTCGTGACAAGGCGTGGCGGTGTCGCTGCAACGGCTGTGGGCGTGAGACGTCACCGAGTCTGGGCGGCATTCTGGCGGGCCAGGGCGGCTGTCGGCACTGTGCCGACGTGAGGGCGGCAGCGGGTAGAAAGACCGACCCGGGCACCGCGGTGGCTGCCATGCGCGCGGCCGGGCTGGAGCCGCTGGAGCCCTATGCCACCTCGGTGACAGCGTGGCGGTGCCGTTGCACAACCTGCGGCAACGAGGTCTCCCCGACGCTCATGAAGATTCGTGCTGGTGGAGGGTGCAAGTTCTGTGCCACCCACGGCATCGACCTGTCAGGACCGTCGAAGGTTTACGTGATCACCCATCAGGAGTGGAAAGCCGTCAAGATCGGGATCGGTGCCTGCACCGGCTACACCTCTCGCCTCATCCAACACGAACGCCAGGGTTGGCGACTGCATCAGGCCCGTGACTACACCACCGGCGCAGCCGCCTACGACGTCGAGCAGGCCGTGCTGGGCCGCCTGCATCAGGCCGGACTCGTTCCTTTCCTCACGAGCGACGTCATGCCGAACGGCTGGACCGAGACCTGCTCCGCAGCTCGCATCACGGCGGCCGAGGTCTGGGCCATGGTCGATGAGGAAACACGGAGCGCAGAAAAACCCTATGCGCCCCGAGTTGGCGGCCGACCACGTGCCGCGGTCCTCATCGACGCGGAGGCCGCAGCCGCTGAGATGCGGGCTTGCGGATACGAGCCACTCGTGCCGTATCCCGGCCGCACCAACGCGACTTGGCCCTCGCGCTGTATGACCTGCGGGCACGAGGGGCGTCCGACGTTCAATGCCGTCCGTAACGCGGGCCAGCGCTGTCGCGTCTGCCGGGCAAAGGAAACCCAGGCGAAACGCGCCGCCACGAACGCGCCGAAGGCCCAAGAAACCATGCGCGCGGCCGGACTCCACCCGCTTGAACCCTACCCGGGCAGCCAAACGCCGTGGCGGTGCCGCTGCACCACATGCGGTCGCGAAACCAGCCCCACCTACTCCAACGTCAACAGCGGTTCGAAGGGCTGCCGGTTCTGTGCCCTCAACTCGGCAACCGACGAGCGTGCGTCCGCCGAAGTGCGGGCGGCCGGGTTCGAGCCGCTGGAGCCGTACCCCGGCCGTACCACGGACCGTTGGCGCTGCCGCTGTTCTTGCGGAAACGAGGTCATGACGCGCCTGTCATCCGTCCGGTCTGGAACCACCGGCTGCAAGAAGTGCCCCCGATCCGGTGGCCGAACCGATCCCGCGGCAGCCGCCGCGGAGGCACGCGCCGCCGGGTTCGAGCCGTTGGAGCCCTATCCGGGGAAGACCACCGACCGGTGGCGCTGCCGCTGCAGGTGCAGCACGACCATCACCCTCACCCTGACCAGCATCAGAGGAGGCCGTACCGCGTGCGGAACGTGCTCCCGAGGCGCGACTCGATAACCGTTGGTCACGATGCACGCCGCCGCTGCACCAGTAGTCGAGCAAGCCCGGGTTCCGTCGTACGAACCTTCTTTAGGAGATCGCTGCCGCCCGACGGCATCCTCGGTATCGGCCCCCTTTGAAGATGAGTTCGCCGGATCATGAGCGCTTCGGCGTCCAGCGATGTGGCCGAGGTCCTGTCGACGGTAGTCGACTGTCAGCTGACATGGGCAGGCCGCACAGTCTTCAATGGCGTCATGGCCACGCCGATGTCAACACCTCCGCCCCCCACTCTGGAGACGATCGCGGGTAGCGCAACGCTGGACGAAGTCCTGGAGTGTCTACGCGCGCGGCGGCCGGTGTTCCACTCCGAGGCCGATCTCCAGCACAGTTTCGCCCTCGCCGTAGGCGAGGTCGCACCGGAGGTGAGGTGCCGTCTCGAGATCCCGGTGCGCGGAAGCAACGCCTCGGAGTACCTGGACCTCCTGTGCCTGGGGCCGGCGAGCCGTACGGCAATCGAGTTCAAGTACGTGACCCGACAATGGTCGGGTACTGCAGGGACGCCTCCCGAGGAGTACGCCTTGCGCGGACACAACGCCCCGGACGTCGCACGTAGGGACTTCCTGCGGGACGTAGCAAGGCTGGAACGCTTCTGCGACCGCGAGGACCAGAACGGGCTGGCCCTGCTCATCACAAACGAGGCGGCCCTGTGGCGCCCCAGGCAACGCAGGATGCCCACCAGGGACGAGGAGTTCCGCATCCACCACGGGCGCGAACTGAGCGGCACCTTGCTGTGGGCCGGCGGTTCCTTCCCGGACAACACCCGAGTGCTGCGCGGCGCCTACGCGCTCGCCTGGCGTCAGTACACCCAACTGGAGGGTTCAAGTGGCGAGTTCCGCTGCCTTGCGGTGTTCATCACTCCGAGCGCCGCGCAGCCCTAGTGGCCACACGAGACGTAACCAGCAGACTGCCTCGCATGTCATTGATCACGGGAATCTGCCCTGATGGGAATCTGCCCTGGGTGAAGGCACTAGCCTCGATTCCGGAGACATCGAAAACCTCCTTCACGACTCCGAGCAGCACGTGGATCCAAACGTCGTCGAGCAGACCGTCGGGGGCTCATGCCGGCGGCCGGTGGAACGGCATGTGAGTGTCGATCACCTTCGGCACCAAGACTGTGAAGGCAGTGTGAAAGCACTGGTCATTCGATATGGTGATCCCCTTCACAGCAAGGGGGGCGCAGTGCCGTACACCGCAGAGATCAGCCGAACCAATCCGGGTTGCTTCATCTTCCTCGTGGACCAGTCCGCCTCCATGAGCGATCCCATGGGCGCCGGTGAGGTCGCGCAGCAGAGGGCCGAGGTCGTCTCCGACGCGATCAACCGGCTGCTGACCGAACTGTCCGTCAAGTGTGCCAAAGAGGAAGGCGTACGGGACTACTTCCACGTGGCCGTGATCGGGTACGGACACAATCACGTGGGCTCCGCGTTCCAGGGGGCGCTGGCCGGGCGCGACCTCGTTCCGCTGAGCGAGGTCGCCAACAACCCGGCGCGGGTGGAGAGCCGTACCAAGAAGGTGCCGGACGGCGCCGGCGGCCTGGTCGAGACCTCGGTGCAGTTCCCGGTCTGGATGGACCCGGTGACCAACGGCGGCACGCCCATGACACGCGCCCTCGGCTACGCTGACAGCCTCGTCGCGAACTGGGTCGAGGCCCACCCGAGCGGCTTCCCGCCGATCGTGCTCAACCTCACCGACGGCGAGTCCACCGATGGCGACCCCACCAGCGCCGCCATCGCGCTGGCCTCGCACGCCACCGCGGATGGCGCGGTCCTCCTGTTCAACCTCCACGTGTCCGGCAGCGGCGGCACACCGGTCACCTTCCCGGACAGCGAGGAGGGGCTGCCGGACACGTACGCCCGGCTGCTGTTCCAGATGTCCAGCGTGCTGCCCAGCCACATGCGCTCCTACGCGGCCTCGCAGGGGCACCGCATCAGCGAGACCACCCGGGGCTTCGTCTACAACGCGGACATCACCTCCATCGTGGAGTTCCTGGACATCGGCACCCGCGCCACCGAGCTGCGCTGACCACCGAGACGGAGCTGCGCTGACCATGGAGGACGTTTCGGCCCTGCCGGAATGCCAGCTGCTGCGGGTGCCCAAGGCGGGCAACACGCTCAAGGAGTGCGAGGACGCCGGGCGGTCCTGGGTCGGGGACGCACGGGCCGACGACCAGGGCCGTACCGTCCTCCCACTGTACGCGGCGGTGTCCGACGGCGCCTCGGAAAGCCTGCTCGCGGGCGCCTGGGCAGAGCGTCTCGTCGCGGACGCCGTCGAGTCGATGTCCCTCGGCCGCGACTGGTGGGACGACGTGGACACGTTCGTCGTCGACCTCATGGAACGGTCCGCGCCTCGCTGGGAGGCGTACCTCGAGTGGTACCGGGCGGAGCGCGACGCCCGTGGCCGGCCCATCACCTGGTACGAACAACCCGGCCTGGAGAAGGGCGCGTTCGCGACCGTCCTGGGGGCGGAGGTCCGAGCCACCGTGTCCGGTGACGGTACGGCCGACTGGTCCTGGCACGCCTTCGCCCTGGGCGACAGCTGCCTGTTCCACCTGCGAGACGGTGTCGTCCGGCGGGCCTTCCCCGTCGAGGACGTCGAGGGCTTCGGCATCACCCCCCAGCTCCTCGGCAGCCGTAACCACGACACGGCCCTGGTGGCCCAGCGGCTGCGGCTCGCCCACGGCACCCTGGCGCCGGGCGACGAGGTGCTGCTGGCCAGCGACGCGCTCGCGGCCTGGCTGCTGTCCCCGCACCACGGGCACCGGGCACCGGGCACCGTGCTGGCCACGCTTGCCGAGGTGGGCGATGAGCCCTTCACGGAGTGGGTGGAGGACCAGCGGGCGCGCGGGCTCATGCGCAACGACGACGTGACCCTGATCCGGATCCGGGTGAGAACGGAGGCGTGATGGCTGTGTCCCGCGGCGGTCGCCAAGCCACCGGAACCGGTGCGGTCCGGAAGTTCCCCACGGGCGCGAACTACGCGGAGGCCCTGCAGCACCCCGAACTCTGCTTCCGCGATCCCGATCTCCAGCAGGGAACCGTCCAGCAGAGCCCCGTCCTCGGACCCAAGGCGATCTCTGGCAACTTCGCCAGCGTCTTCTCCGTCACCACGCGGGACGGGCAGCGCTACGCGCTCAAGTGCTTCACCCGAGACACCTCCGCCATCGGCGTCCGTTACACCGCGATCAGCGCTGCCCTGCGCGCCCTCGACACCAGTGGCCTCTCCCAGCCGTGGCCTATGCGCTTCGAGTTCCTGGAGCAGGGCGTGCTGGCTCTCGGCGACTGGTTCCCGGTGGTGCGGATGGCGTGGGTGCAGGGCACCGACCTCATCTCGTGGATCGACCGCCACCGCCACGACTCGGCTGCCGTCCACGCCCTCGCCGACCGCTTCCTCGCGCTGGCGGGCGACCTGGAGGACCACGGCATCGCCCACGGCGACCTGCAGCACGGCAACATCCTCGTGGCGGACGACAACACCCTCCGGCTCGTCGACTACGACGGCATGTACGTCCCCGCCCTCAAGGGCGAGCCGGCGACGGAGAACGGCCACCGCAACTACCAGTCGCCACAGCGCGGCGCTACCGACTTCGGGCCCGCCATGGACCGCTTCTCGGCCTGGCTCATCCACCTCTCCCTGCTCGCCGTCGCCACCGACCCCGGCCTGTGGACCCAGCTCCACGACCCCCAGGGCGAGTACCTGATCCTTTCCGAGTCCGACTTCAAGGACCCGGCGACCTCCCTGGCCTGGCCCCTGCTCCTCGGCCACTCCGACCAACGGCTCCGCGCGGAGGCGGACCGCGTCCGGGGCTTCCTCGGGCAACCCTGCTCTACGCTGCCCCGCCTGACCGCCGACGCGCTCGCGCTCCCCGCCCCACCCCGCGAGCGAAAGGGCGGCGCCGCGGCTCCGACGGCGACCAGCGATTCGACGGGTGCCGCCGCCCCGGCAAATGCACCTTCCGGTGGCATCCCAGCCTGGCTGGTGGATCGCGTGGCGTCCGCCCCCGCCAGAGCGGTGCCGACTGGCGCGCCGACCCCCGCCTCCGCGGGCTTCACCGGGCGCCGCCCTCGCGACCTGGCGGCCGCGGCCACCGCCGTACTGAGCACCGCCGCCCCCGCCGTGCTCGCGGTCACTGTCGGACAGCCGGAGGGCTACCTGCCTGCCGCGCAGGGGGCCGCCCTACTCGCCTCGGCCGCCCTGATCGGTGTAGGCCGGCGGCTCAGGCCGGAGTACCGCACCGCCCGCCAACGGGTCCGGGGACTACGTCGCCGGGCCCGCGAACTCAAGGATCCGGCCGGCGCCCACCGGCGGCTGGAGCAGGAGATCCAGAAGCTGGATGCCGCCACGGCCAAGGACGGCGCGGCCACCGACAAGCGCATCCAGACCCTCCAGACCGACCTGCGCGACGGACTGGCCCGCATCACTATGGACCTGAACCGCCGCACCGACCAGTCCCGCAAGCGCAAGGCCGAACTGCCCGCCAGAGAGCAGAGCATGATCGCCGCCGCGCTGGAACCCGCGGTGCGCCAGCACGTCGAGGCGAAGCTGCGCGCCACCTCGATCCAGGAAGCGCGGTCACTGCCGAACATGGGCGCCAAGACGGTCGGGGCTCTGGTGCAGACTGGGATCCGCACCGCGGCCGACTTCACGGGGGTGTCCTACTCCCAGAGCCAGGGTTCCGGGAGCCGTGTCGCCTACTTCGTCCGCCCAGGCGGCCACCACGTCCGCGTGGCCGGCGTGGGCGAAGCGCGGGCGACCGCCCTCGACGCATGGCGCCGGTCCCTGGAGCAACGGGCAAGGGCTTCCGCACCCGCGAAGCTGCCTGGGCCAGCCCTGACGAGGATCCGCGCAGAGATCGCCACGCTGCGGGCGCAGTACGACCGGGAGATAAAGCAGGCTGAGAGCAAGGCCCAGCAGGACAGGGACGTCCTCCAAAAGCAGATCACCGACGAACGGCAGCGGCTCACGGCCGACCGCCAGCAGCGCGCTATGGAGACCCAGCGCAAGCGTGCTGACCTGTTGCAACGTCAGAAGCAGCTGAGCGGCGCCGAGGCGGAGCGCGCGAGAGTGACGGGCGAACTCAGCACCGCACGGACGGAGACCCGACGCAACCTCGGTGTCCGGAAATACGTCACATTCCTGTTGACGGGCCACTGAACCAGGCCCGAGACGAGTATGCAGCGTCGGCAGGGCTGGGCGAGAGTTGGGTGCGCGCGAGCAAGGTAGATGGCGGCACCAGGTAATCAGGAGCCCCAGAACCACGGGTGAGATCTGCACGAACATGCAGGAAGCGGACCTGGTGCCTCGTTCGCCTCACTACGCAAGTCACGGTCGTAGATGGTTCTTCCAAGTGCCCGTGTGGTGGCTGCTCCAGCGCTCAGTAACTCCGGCCGCGCCGGATTCACCGCCGCCCTCTACACCGCCCGCGCCAGAGCTCAAGCCGCTCGTCTTCGGCGGCGCCATCTTCGTCGGCGGTGCGCTCACCACCACAACCGAGGTCGAGAACTTCCCCGGCTTCCCCGAGCGCACTTGACGGGGCTGAAGCGCACCATGACCCGGTCAAGGTGCGCCATACGGTCCGCTGACGTGCACGCTTTCCCTCCCTTCGCGGGCCGATGCCCGCACGGCCGCGTTTATCCAACGGCCATGTCGGCGGCAGCCTGTGCTCGTGCCTATGTTCCGGGTCCCGACCAATGACAGGTTCCACGGTACCGTCGTGGGCAGGACAGCACCGTCGAGGGGCGCGGCCGTCCCAGGTGGATTAGTGCAGTCGTGGCGAGCGTGTGGGGCCAGACGGCGTGTGCCCAGCGTTCTCGCTTCACCCGCCTCAGGCACCCCGCCCAGCCGGCGGCTCTCGCTGGCGGTTCTCAGTCGAAGATTGCGTACAGGTCCTTCATCAGGGCCGCGGGACCGCTCCGCGGGACCGCTTGCGGCTCCACGGCGGCTGGCAGGCCCACGCCGACATAACGTGCCGGGGCCAGCGCGTACTCATGCTCGCGCACAGTCGCCACATCCGCCGAGAAGCAGAAGCCGGACTCGTCTTGGTAGGCCAGGTTTGCTTCCTGCGCTGATGCCGTGCCTCGCCAGGCGTGGTACGTGCCAGCGATTTTTGCGAGGTCGGCTTCTGTCAGATTCCGCTCGGTCCGGTCAACCATCTCGCCCATTCCGCGGGCGTCGATGAAAAGGGTTGTGCCGCGCCGGTCGTCCAGGCGTTTCGCGCCCTGCGGGGACTTGTCTTTGGTCAGCAACCACAGGCACGCCGGGATCTGGGTCGTCCGGAAGAGTTGGGGCGGCAATGCAACCATGCAGGCGACCAGGTCAGCTTCCACCATCGCCTGGCGGATCTCAGCCTCGACTCTGGGCGAGGAGTGTGAGCCGTTGGCGAGGACGACGGCGGCCGTCCCGCGGTCGGACAGTTTCGAGACGGCGTGCTGGAGCCACGCGAAGTTGGCGTTGTTCCTCGGAGGAACCCCGTACTGCCAACGGACGTCGCTCTCGTCCCGCGCCCAGTCCCTTATGTTGAACGGCGGGTTGGCCATCACAAAGTCGGCCTTGAGGTCCGGGTGCTTGTCGTCGGCCAAGGTATCGCCCCAACGGGCGGCCAGGTTGGCGTCGATGCCGTGGATGGCGAGGTTCATCTTGGCCAGGCGCCAGGTGCGCTCGTTGACCTCTTGGCCGTAGACCGCGATGTCGGCCTTGTGGCCGCGGCCCCCGCGTGCCTCGATGAACTTGCTCGCCTGTACGAGCATGCCGCCTGTGCCGCACGCCGGGTCGTACACGCGCCCGTTGTACGGCTCCAGAATCTCCACGATCAGCCGGACCACTGATTGAGGGGTGTAGAACTCGCCACCCTTCTTGCCCTCCGCGCGCGCGAAGTTGTTGAGGAAGTACTCGTACACGTCGCCCAGCACGACCTGGGCCGGCTTGTCCTCGGTGCTGCCGAAGCGCGCGTCGGTGATCAGGTCGAAGAGTTCAGCCACGCGCTGTTGGCCGGCGTCATCGCGGTTGAAGACCTTGGGGAGAGCGCCCGCCAGAGAGGCGTTCTCCCGCATGACCGTGTCCATCGCCTCGTCGAGGAGCTTGCCCACACCCTGGCTCTTAGCGTTCGCGGCGATCCAGGACCAACGGGCGGTCTCCGGTACCCAGAAGACGTGGGCGCCGGTGTACTCGTCGCGGTCCTCCAGGAAGACACCGATTCGGTCGTCCGAGACGCCGTCCTCGGCAAGCTCCTTGGCGAGCTTGTTCCGGTGCTCGTCGAACGCGTCGGAGACGAACTTTAGGAAGATCAGCCCGAGTATGAACTCCTTGTACTGGGCGGAGTCGACGGAGCCGCGCAGCTTGTCGGCTGCCTTCCAGAGGATCGCCTGGATCTCCTCGGGTGTGGAGGCGCTCAAGTTTCCTCCTGCTCGGTGAACTTCTTCTCGCGCAGTGGCATGCGGTGGACGGCTCCTTCCACAAGTCATTGTCCATGACTGAGGTTTGTGGTGTCTCGCGAGCGTTGTACCGTACGGCGACCTACTGTTTTTCTCATTGTCTTGAACCGGGGGCGGGGCGAAGGTGTCGACTATCGGACTGGCCGCAGCCATCGAGGAGCTGCGCCAAGAGCTGTACGAGGCGCAGCAGCTTGGCGTCAACCAGCAGTTCGCCTTCGGCGTCGAGGAGGCCGAGCTGGAGCTTCAGCTGGAGCTGCACAAGTCTGCAAAGGGGGACGGCAAGCTTTCCTTCGGCGTAGTTGTCGTCGGCGCGGGGGGCGGGCAAACCACCGTCCGTACCCACAAGCTGGTGCTGAAGCTGTCGGTCAAGGACCGGGCCCTCGGAGGCGCGCGCCCCGAGATCGGCGACGACGAGTTCGGGTCGCTGGACGAGGAGTGACGTGGATCGCCGCAGACTGGCTCTGATCCGCAGCGGGGGCACCGGTGAGGGTCGCCTCACCGTCGGCTCCGGCTATCTGATCGCCCCGCGGCTCGTACTGACCGCCCGCCATGTGCTGGAGGACCGCGACACGGGAACGCTGTGGCCGGTCATCACCGTACGCGTAGGCCACCACCTCGACGGCGAGACGACGCGCGCGGACGCGGAGCTGCTCTGGGCCCACCCAGACGGACTGGACGTCGCACTGCTGCGCATCGACCGCAAGATCGATCCGCCCGGCTCCGTCCGCTGGGGCTGCCCAGCGGGCACCGCGCCGTTGCCGTACGAGGGCCTCGGCTATCCCTGGGCCGCCAAAGGGGAGACCCGGGCCCCGGAGCACCTGCGCGGTGTCCTGCCGGTCCTCTCTGGAGGCAAGGACCGCTACGTCCTCGACCAGGGACCGGCCCCCACCGCCCGTACCGACGGCGGGAACGCCTGGGGCGGGGCCTCGGGCACGGCGATCTTCTGCGGCGGCCACCTCGTCGGCGTCGTGACCGAGGAGGACCACGCCTACGGAGCCCGTCGGCTGATCGCCCTGCCGGTGTCCTCCTTCGCAGGGGACGGCGGCTTCGTGTCCCACGTCGAGGAGCAAACCGGTCGGTCTCCCGAGCTGAGTGCGATCGGCGCGTCCCTGCCCGAGGCCGGGCCCGCCGCCGAGCGCACGCCCGCTGAGCGCGAACTGGAGACGCTGCTTGCGCCGTTGTTCTCGCACCCCGGCGTCCGTGTCGACCACGCCCGGGCCCTGGCGCGCGAACTGGGCTACGAGACCCAGGGGTATGAGCCCACTGCTGCCGACCTCGTGGCGCTCCTCATGGCCCATCCCCGAGCGCTCGCGTCTCTCGGCGAAGCCCTCGCGAGCAGCGCGCAGGGGATGGCCCGCGCCGCTCTGACTCGTCTGTTCTCGTGGGCCAGGGGACTCGACTGCGGGTCGCTGCTCTCCGTGAACGAGTACGACGTCCTGATCGGCCTGTTGCGCCGGGTCTGTGAGAAGCAGCCGGCGCTGCTGCCCCGAACAGCCGGTGAGGCGCTGCGGTACGTCGTACTTCCGGAGATCCTCACCCGTCGACAGCTCAACGCGGACGATGTCTGCGGCGTGGTCGAGGGCTTGGAGGATCTGTCCGACGGTGTGAGCGGTCCCGAGGACGCCCCGCCGGTGCCGGCGCTACTGCGGCTCGTCGAGTACGTGGCGGCGGCCGCGGGCGACGGGCTGGGCGACGACCTGCGCGCGTGGTCGGGGAAGACCGCCCGGCGGCTCGGTATCCACACCGGGGCCCTGGGCGAGCGGCGCGCGGACGCCGCCCAGTGGGCGAAGCGCGCAGCGTCGCCGGTGTCGCGGGTCGTGATGGAGTTGGCACACGACCTCGCCGCGGGAGACGACCGGTACCGCGTCCGGATTCTGCTCGTCCGCGACGACGGTTCGTACCGCGTGCTCAAGGAGGCGGAGTCGGAGCCCAAGACCCCGCGGGAGGCGGCGAGCACCCTGAGCGAGGCGGTCTTCGCCGCGGCCCAGGAGCCGGGGCAAGGCGACCATGCGCCGTGGGTGACCGTCGTGGTCGACCGGACGGGGCTCGACTTGGCCGTCGACGAATGGGAGCCCGGAGCGCTCGACGACATTCTTCCGGCGTGGCCGATCGGAGCGGAATACCGCGTCTCCCTGAGCTGCCCGGAACTCAGTGACCAGAGGCCGGAACGCGAAGGCGACCAGGAGCGCCGGTGGAAGAACGGACGCGCGTCGGTGCTCGTCACCGGCCGGACGTCCGGCGACGCCAGGCAGCTCGTGAATCTGCTGAAGACTGAGCATCGTGATACCGCGCGGGTGGTTCTCCACGGCCCCGCCAACGAGCGTCGGTCCTGGTTGCTGAAATGTCTCGTCCTGGGCGTCCCGGTCGTGCTGTGGGACCGTGAGGCCATTGGCTACGAGGACGCAGGGAGACTGGAGATCCTGGCTCCCGCCGGCGACCTGGAGGGACTTCCCGAGCGGGTCCGGGGCTTCCGGAGCGACTCGGCGGCTTGCCCGGCGGAGCGGCGGGCACGGCCCTCCCTCGTGTGGGAACCGGAAGGTCGTCTCCCGCAGACTGAGTCGCTTCAACTGAGTGACCCTTGGAGAGGATCGCACGCGTCATGACCACCTCAGAGCCCCTGGCCGGTACAAGCCCTCGGCTTTCATCCTCCGACGGCGGAGGCGACGACTGGTGGCTGTTCCGCGGAGACGGCGAGCGCCGTGAGGTACCGTTCCCCGCTGCACCCCCGTGGCGCCGGTTCGACCGGCAGGAGACCGTGACCGGTGACAGGGTTCCGTACCCGCGGCCCTACCTCATCGGCCCCGACGAGGTGGAGGTGGTGAACGCGGCACTCCACCTGCGCCGACCCCTCCTGGTGACCGGGCAGCCCGGCACGGGCAAGTCCTCGTTGGCCCACGCCATCGCTCACGAACTCGCGCTCGGCCGTGTCCTGCAGTGGCCGGTGAACAGCCGCTCAACTCTTCAGGATGCCCTTTACCTCTATGACGCCGTCGGCCGGCTGCGCGAGGCGACCCTGCGGCGCGACGCGGACGGCACCGAACCGGACATCGGCCAGTACATCCGGCTCGGCCCTTTGGGCAACGCGCTTGTGCCCCGGGAGCGCCCCCGCGTGCTGCTCATCGACGAGCTGGACAAGGGTGACGTCGATCTACCCAACGACCTGCTGACCGTCTTCGAGGAGGGTGAGTTCGCCATCTCCGAACTCACCCGGCTGCCCGCGAGCCACGCACCGGTACACGTTCGAACCGACGACCTGGATGAGACCGCCCCGGTCACGCGCGGCCGCGTCCGCTGCCGTGAGTTCCCGGTTGTAGTCATCACCAGTAACGGCGAACGGGAATTCCCGCCCGCCTTCCTGCGGCGCTGCGTTCGCCTCGATCTCCCCGAGCCCAACGAGCGGCGGCTTCGGGAGATCGTCGCCGCGCACCTCGGTCCCGACGCCCTGGACGACACCGACGACCTGCTGCGGGAGTTCCTCGAACGCCGTGCCGAGGGCGAACTGGCCACCGATCAGCTGCTGAACGCAGTCTTCCTCCGCAAGGGTGGCGTGAACCTCGACGCGGCTTCCCTCCTCCAGGGCGTCCTGCACCGTCTCGGCGGAGCCGTGTGACGCCGTGATCTCGCGCGTGACGAAGGTCCTAGCCGAGAGCGGGGTGGAGCTCTCTCTGGAGGAACTCCTGGACGCCATGTGGCTCGCCGGGAAGCTGCCTCGGGACTCCGGGCCCCTGGTGCGCTCCATCGGCGTGGCCGCTGCGAGCTCGGAGCGGCACGGCGAGCCCCACCACGAGGGGTCGACGGTGGCGGCGCCGGAGGCCGCGGAGCCCGCACCAGAGCCGACCGCTGCGGAGTCCACGAAGAAGCGGTCCGCGCGCCCGCTTCTGGCCTCGGCGCAGGCCAGTCCCACCGAAGACGCGCCAGCGCTCGCGGGCCTGTCACCGGCGTTCGCAGTCCGCGCCCCGGACAGCAGCATCCTCGGCGCCGGGCAGCTCCGGCTCGGCAAGTCCCTCCGGCCGCTGCGGCAGCGCTTCCCCGACCGGCGCCAGCAGGAACTCGACGTCACACGAACCGTCGCTGCCATCGCTGAGACGGGCGTGCCCGAGACCGTCGCCCGTGCGGTGCGCACCCGCTGGCTGTCCCTGGCCCTCGTGGTTGACGACGGCGTCTCCATGGTCCTCTGGCAGCGGCTCGCCGCCGACGTCCGGGCACTGATGGAACGTGCTGGGGCCTTCCGAGACGTGCGTGTGTACGGACTCGACACGCGCAGCGACACTCCGTCTCTGCGGACCACCCCCTACCGCCACCGCGGCCGGCTCTTATCGCCGAAGGTCCTGTGCGACCTAACCGGCAACACCCTCGTCCTGGTCGTCAGCGACGGTGTGGGCGAAGCCTGGCGGGACGGCGGGATGCGCCGGGTGACGGACCGCTGGGGACGTTGCGGTCCCATCGCGATCGTCCAGGCACTGCCGTCCCGGCTCTGGGCGAGCACCGGCATCGGCGCACGGCGCTGGCAGGTCACCACCCATCGCCGCGGCGGCCCCACCCGCGCCTGGCACGTCACCGACCCTGACCTGCCGCCGGACCTGGTCCGCTTCGACTCCGT
The DNA here is from genome assembly GCF_042672505.1 of Streptomyces sp. NPDC127190. Lineage (NCBI taxonomy): Bacteria > Bacillati > Actinomycetota > Actinomycetes > Kitasatosporales > Streptomycetaceae > Streptomyces > Streptomyces sp. NPDC127190. The sequence goes on along the minus strand of NZ_JBHXVE010000006.1, from coordinate 74,113 downwards.
ACCCGTCCCGGTCCTCGCGCCGACCCCTGCGGCCGTCGCCGACTGGGCGTGGCTCGTCGCCTCACCCGGCGGCACAGCGCTCCTCCCGCTGTGGGACGCCGGCCGTCCCGGCTCCAGCCGGACCGTCGCCGACGCCCGGGACGGCGACGCCGCCGAAGCGGTACTCCGCTTCAGGGAGGCCGCGTCCGCCGAGGCGTATCGGCTCGCGGCCCACGTGGCGGCCGTCGCCCCCGTCACGCCGCCCGTGATGCGCCTGGTGCAGGCCGCCCTCGGGCCGCCGACAGACATCGGACACCTCATGGAGGTGTTCCTAGGGGGCTTGATGCACGAGCTCGACGCCGACGGTGCGGACCGGCTGCCGCACCACCGGCGGTACGACTTCACAGACGGCGCCCGGCGCGTTCTCCTCAGCGCCGTCTCCCCTAGGGAATTGCTGCGCACCGCCGAAGCTGTGACGCAGCGCATTGAGGCCGCCGTCGGCCGCGCCCCGGTCTTCCCTGCGTGGGTCGGGCACCCGGACGGCGCGGCCGTCATCGACGACACCGGGCGCTCCTTCGGCTGGCTACGGGAGCAGGCACTATCGCGGCTCGGCATCCCGTCCGCCGACGCAAGGCCAGTGGCGCCCATGCCGAAAACCCGTGTCCCCGAGGGCGAGACCGGGGATTCCACCGAGCCCCGGGACTCCGCAGCCGCCGGGACTGATGAGGCGTACGACGACGCGCCGGGCGAGACCCTGCCAGCCGGCTGGGTGGAGCTCCTGCCGGAGGACCCGGTACGGCTCGGTCGATTCCGGCTCCGTGCACGCAGTGCCCACGGGTGGCCTCACCTGACGATGTACCTGGCCGAGGACGATGACGGCACCGTCGCCACGGTCCGGGCGCCGGTCATGCTGCATACCCGCGACCCGGGAACCGCGCGGGACCTCGTCCGGACGGAAGCCGAGTGCCTGACGCGGATGCAGGGCACGCATGCCCCCGCACTCCTCGGTGTGGCGGCGCCCACCACAGGGGAGCTGCCGTGGGTCGCGGCGAGCTGCGTCCACGGCCGCACAGACGCCCCGTCCTTACCGCCCGCACCGAACCTGCGCGCCGTCCTCGACGAACACGGGGGAATGGTCCCGGAGGAGCTTTTCTTGCGGATCGGGCTGGGCCTGACGGAGGCCGTTGCCTTCGCCCACTCTCGGGGGCTCGTGCACGGCTCGCTCTCACCCCTGGCCGTTCTCGTGACCGACCGCGACGTCCGGCTGGTCGGTTGGGCGACCGCGACGATCGACGGAGTCGACAGTGCTCACCGCGACGTGCTGCCCCTCAGCGACACCTACCTGGAGGCGGACGACGACGAGCGGTCGCTCACGCCGCAGAGCGATGTGTACGCCGTCGGTGCGCTGCTGCTGGCCTTCCTCTCGGGACGGTGGAGCGACCCCAGGGACGACAACTCGCGACATGGTCCCCTGACCAACCCCAGGATCGGCCCGGTGCTCCTGCGGACTCTTTGGCGTTGCTTGGAGCGTGACCCCGCCCGCAGACCCTCCGCCGCTACCCTGGCCGAGGCGTTCGCCCTTGCGTCCGGAGGCCCGACGGCCGACCGAGCGTCGGAGGAGGTCGTCGCTGAGGACGTCCGGCGGGTTCGGGATCTGGCGGGGCGGGACATCGGCACCTACGGGCTGGAATTCGCCCGTCTTCTCCTGACGTTCTCGAACCAACTGGCCTCCGTGGGGCAGCGGGAGGAGTCGCTCGCTGCGGCCCTGGAGAGCGTGGAGGTGTACCGAGAGCTGCTGTCGGTAGGGGGTAACTCCGCCCCCGTCCCCTTCTCGTCTGGTCTCGCCGAGGCCCTCAGTAATCTTTCCGTGCGACTGGGCGAAGCGGGCCGGGCGCGGGAGAGTCTCGACGCGGTCGCAGAAGCGGAGACGCTGTACCGGGAGCTGAGTCGCCAGGACTTCGGCTTCTTCGGCGCGGGCCACGCCATGACCCTGAACAACCAGTCCAACCGCTTGGCGGAGGCAGGTCGGTACCGTGAGGCACTCCAGGCTATCGAGGAGGCTGTTCTCATCGGGCGCAGAAGGGCCGAGCTGGGTGAGCCGGCGGTTGGGGGCGATCTGGCGAGGAGTCTCACGAACCTGGGCAGCCGCCTGGGCGACCTGGGACGGCAGGGCGAGGCTCGGACGGCCGTCGCCGAGGCTACCCAGATCTACGGTGCCCTGCCTCCGGAGGAGGCGCGGCGCGTCTGGGCGGACCACGCCATGAGCCTGATCAATTTCGCCGTCCTGCTCGGCGACGAAGGACGTCACGACGACGCCCTGAGTGTGGTTGACGCGAGCTTCGCCGTGCTGGACCAGTACGGAGACGAACGGTCGCGGGCTGCGTTCGAGATTCAGGAGTGGTCCCGGCGCATCAGGCACTGGCTGGAGGGCCCCGCCGCGCGGGCACCCGGTCAGTAGTCGGCAGCACGGCGGAGAAGTTGGTGCCCAGGTGTGTGCTCGATGCGCCACGGTCCGATGCCTGCACCGCCCCGGGCTGGCGCCCACCAAGCACCTGGCGCAGCGAATCGGCACCCGGCTAGTCAGCACCACTGCGCCCCGGTCAGCCCGGGCCCATGGCTCCCGAAAAGGCATCGAGAGGTCGCATCCCTAGTTGCCCCGGCGTGGGCTGATGACTGACTGGTTCTGGGGACAAAAGACGAGAACGGCGGGGCCGCGCGTAGCGCGCTGGCTGCACGACGACGCCCCGCCGCAGCAAGCCGGCGGGGCGTCGTCGTATCAGGCCCCCGTCTACGCAGGACCCCCCGCCGGAGCATCATTCGTTTCGAACGTCTGTTCCGAAAAAGGGGTTGCCTCAACCCATGTAGTCCCAGCGGCGATTGCCGCGCAGCCCATCGGTCGTGGGGCCCATGCCGCTCTGGGTATTTGGTCTGCAGATCGAACCGCTCGGCTCCGAGGCCGCGCCTGCACCCCGGGGCGCGACAGAACGGCAGCGACGCCGCAGTTCCCGGTCTCCGACTGCCGGCCAGGCACGAGGGTTAGTCACCGCGGCCCTTGGCGCAGGTCGTTGAGGGCGACTTCGAGCAGGTCGTAGCGCACGCGTTCTTGTTCGAGTCGCACGTTGGGGCCGAACTCGCCGTCCGCGAGGCTGGCGTAGACGTCGGCTTCGTCCGGGGTGAGCGTGCCGAGAGGCTGGTGGGTGGGGGCGTCCTCCTTCACCCATTGGCCGCGGTGCTCCAAGAGAGTGCTCCGGTCCATCAGGATGGACTGCGTGTGCGGGAAGGCCCGATGCAGCCGGTCGAGGATGGTGAAACCGTGAGTGTCCAGGTCGCCCCAGTACACAAGGCGTACATCGTGCAGCCAGGTCAGGGCGGACAGTTGGGTGACGGCGTAGCCGCCGCCGTGGATCACGATGCTGTGGGGCTGGTCGGGGAAAGCGAGGTAGGTGGTTTCGTTCTCGATGACGAACACGGTCGTGATGCCGGGCGGCGGCGCGGTGAACTCATCCGCGCGGATCGTGAGTTCGCTGAAGCCCCCCAGCGACTCGCCGCCGAGCAGCCGAAATCGCAGGTAGGCGGGCTTGCGCAGGAAACGGAAGCGGGCGGCGAAGTCAGTGCGCGCGGCCTCGGCGTCGATGCGGTCGTCGGGAAGGCACTGTTCGAGCAGGGTGGTCAGGATAGCGCGGTGGCGTTCGATGAACTTGGTGTCCACCCCAGGTACGTCGAGCTGGCGTAGGTAGACGGCTGGGCCACGGTAGTCGGTGATCCAGCGGATCGTGCCCTCCAGGCGATGCCAGTCGGCCTCCCGCTGGAGGACCTGCATGGGGTGGGCAACCATCCAGTCGATGAGAGCGGGCAGCCTTTCCTGGGTGGAGGCCAGCAGGGCTTGGTAGCGGGCGACCGTGGGGGTGACGCCGAGTATGCGCCAGAGGTCGTCGCGGCCGTCGACCCAGACGCGGTCGGGGATGTAGTTCACGCCGGCCAGGCGTCCGCCGAGCCGGCGGTATTCGATGCGCAGGTGCCGGTGTGCGCTGGGCGCCCACGATTCGGTCCAGGCGAGGACGTCGTCGTAGTGGCGGGTGATGTCGCCGGCTTTCGGGCCGCGCAGGGGAATCTCGACGGGTTCCCAGGGTGCCCCGTTGGCGAGTTGGGTGAGGTAGGTACCCGTGTTCCAGCGTTTGCGGAGGCGTTCGAGGACGGCCTGCGGCGTAGTCCAGTTGAGGTTTTGATGCGTCGTCATCTCAGTCTCCCTGTCCGGCGGCGGGCTGCAGGCTGGCCAGGGTGTGGGCGAGGCGTTCTTGGCGGTATTGGGCGATGGTCAGGGTGCGTAGGCGGGAATGGTGTCCGCTGGGGTTGTCGACGAAGCCGACGGCGGACACGTAGGGCTCGATGACGTGGATCTTCTGCAGTGGGGTGACGATAAGGAGTTGCAGGCCCAGACGTTTAAAGAGGTCCAGGGCGAAGCGGGCGGATTCCTCCGAGCCGCGCCCGAAGGCTTCGTCGATGACCACGAAGCGGAAGGTACGGCTTCTGCTGTGGCTGGTGTCGAGCTTGAACTGGTAGGCGAGAGAGGCGGCCAGGATGGTGTACGCGAGCTTCTCCTTCTGTCCGCCGGACTTGCCGCCGGAGTCGGAGTACACCTCGTACTCGGAGTCGTCCTCGCGGCGTCGTTCGCTGGCGCTGAAGACGAACCAGTACCGCACGTCGGTGACGCGCTTGGTCCAGCCGCGGTCGCTGTCCGCGTGGCCTTCGCGGCCCTTGAAGCGTTCGATTAGGTGCTGGACCTGGTGGAACTTCTCCTCGGAGTACAGGTCAGAGTCGTCGCCGGATAGGACGTCGTCGGTACAGGCGCGCAGTTCCGCGGTGAACTCGCGGATCTCGGTGTTGGGCGTCTGCTCGGGCTTGAGCATGATGTAGCGGCCCGGGTTGTAGTCAATGCCGGCCAGCGACTCGTTGATGGTGTTGATGCGGTCGCCGATCTCGTCGGCCCAGATGTTCAACTGCGCGTGGAATCCGGCGATTTCGCGGATCACGTTGGTCTTCAAGTAGGTGCGGAACTGGTCCTGGAAGCGCGGCAGGTCGTCGGCAACGAGCTGCTGGTGCAGGGCACGGTAGCCAGGGGCGGAGGCAACCGAGGCGTCGAGTTCGCTGGTCTCGACCTGATAGGTGGTGCGGAAGGAGCTCATCTGGGCGGCGATCGTCTGGGCGAGGCGGGTCTGCTCCTTGGCCCAGCGGTGCTTGTGCGCCGTCATCTCCTCGCGCAGCCGGGTTTCCGTCTGCGCGCACTCCTGCGCGGTCCGGCACGCCAGGCGGGCGGTGGTCAAGCGCTGTTCGAGGGCCGGAAAGTGCGCCTGTGCAGCGCCGGCGGCCGGTTCGTCGAGTACCGCGCGGGCCTCGTCGCGGGCGCGTTCAGCGGCGTCGCGCTCGCCGTCGACCCGTCCCCAGCTCTGGCTGGCCTTCTCGTAGGCGGCTCCCTGTTCGGCGATTTCGTCTGCGATCTCGGTGAGGCGGCGGGTGAGTTCGTCCAGGTCGTTGGAGGCGGCTTGCAGGCGCTGCTTCTCCGCGGTCAGCTCGGTGATGCGCCGTACCGCGGACGGCCAGTCGATCTCGCTGTAGTCCACCATCGCCGTCAGCCGGTCGAGGACCTTGTCACGGCTGATGGCGTCCTCGTAGGCGGCCCCCAACGTGCGTCTCTTCTCGTCCATCTCGCGCTGGGCGCCATGGACTCGTCCCGCCTGATCCAGGAGGGCATCAATCTTCGCCTGGTTCGTCCAGCCGAGCACATACGTGCTGCGGTCGTCGATGCGGGTGGTGTCGTTCTTCTCGTGGCGGCCCCGCGTCCCCTTGATCAACCCCTGTGCGGTGATAGCTAGTTCGGCGTGCCGGAAGTCCTCCATCGTCGGCACGCAGGCGTGGGAGGCACGGCGTTCGAGCTCGCCGGCCAGCCACGGAGCGAACGGCGAGTCCTCGCGCACTTCGAGCTTGGTGAACAGCGCCATGGACGCACCGGTGGGCAGGCGCCGCGGCGGGAGCTTCTCCGGGACGCGGAAGTAGACCAGCTTCGTCCCCAGGTGGTGGTCGTTGATCCAGTCGGAGACGCGAGCGTACTGATCGCCGGGGACCAGGAGGGACACGGCGAAGCCGCGCAGCAGCCGCTCGGCGGCTCCGGCCCACGCCTGTTCCTCGTCTCGGACCTGAATGAGTTCGCCGGCGAAGGGCAGAGCACTGTCCTCGATGCCGAGTTCGCGGCTCAGGCGAGCGCGTACCTCCAGCTGCTTGCGGGGGATGTTGCTGCGGCGCGAGCGCAGACTGATCAGGTCTGCGTTCAGGTCCTCGGCCCGCTGCTTCAGCTGTGCGGCCTCGACTGCGAGCGTCTCCAGGGCCGTGCGCGTCTCCTGTGTCGTCCCGGCGACGTCGTGCTGGGCCCGGGCGACCTCCTCAAGGCGGTCGGTGAACTGCGCCTGATCGGTGACCGGGGCAAGCTCTGCCTGCTCCAGCAGGGTTGCGTGCTGGCGGGCACGCTTCTCCTGAGCGGCTCGCTGCTGCTCCGTCTCCTCGATCTGGCGCTCCAGTTCGCCCAGGCGCCCGCCGCCCAGGCCCTCACGCTGCAGTTCCCACCGGCGTTCCTGGTCCCGCAGCCGCTCCAGCTCGTCCTTCGCGGTCTTCTTCTCGCCCTCCAGGCGGGCGAGCATCCGCTCCGCCTCGGCGCGCTGGGCTTCGTGCAGCGCCGACGTGCGCTGGGCGATGAAGTACCGCAAGGCGGCCTGCTGGCCGTCGGCCTCCTCGATGCGTGCGGCCAGGCCCTCATAGGCGTCGCAGTCCTCAAGCAGCGGGGTGAGGGCCTCGATCTGGGCACGGGCCCGCTGAACGGAGTTGTAGGTAGTAGTCAGAGCGTCGAAGTGGCTCACGATGTTGTCCGTCATCGCCGCCGCATCGAACGGTTCGAGCATGTGACTGCGCACGAACTCGTCCAGGCTGCCCACCGACTTCATCGACACCGTCTGATGGAAGAGCTCCAGCGCCTGTTCGGACTCGATGCCCATCCGGCGCCGGAAATCCTTGCTGTATGGCGGGAACGTCTTGTGGACGCGGACATCGCCCGCTTCGAGACGCTTCTTCAGCGCCCGCACCTCGGTGCCGAAGTCGGCGAAGTCCCCGGCGACGGACAGCGTCCGGTCGGCGACGAGGAACAGCCGCTCGGGGCTGGTGGCGTTCCCGTCGGCCAGCCAGAACACCTGCCCCAGCGTGACGGTCGCAGCCATCGCCGGGTTCGTGAACACGCCCAAGATAACGGAGTAGCTGCCCGGCTTTCGCAGCGCTACTGGCTTGGTCGTCCCGGTGGTCTCGTTGCGTTCGGACTTGTAGTGGCCCAGCACGTAGGAGCGCAGGCTGCGCTCGCCGCTCTCCGCACCGGCTGCCTTGTTGTAGGCGATCTTGCGGGCGGGCATGAACAGCGTGGTGATCGCATCCACCAGGGTGGACTTGCCGGAACCGATGTCACCGGTCAGCAGGGCGTTGGCGCCGCCGAGACCGAACGACCACACGTGCTTGTCGAACGTGCCCCAGTTGTAGACCTCCATACGCTCCAGTCGGAAGCCTGCCGCAGCCAGGTCGGTGGAGGCACTCGTGTCGGCGGGGCCGGGCTGGGCGGGGATCATTGCTACTTCTCCTGGGGGGTGTGGGTGGCGGCGTACTGGGCCAGGTTCGTGTCGAAGTCGGCGAGCCACTGCCCGTCGACGAAGGCTTTGATGATCCGCTGCACCTCGAACAGCTGCTCCTGCCCGCGAGCGCGGCGCAGGAACTGTAGGTCCACCACCTTGTTGATGTGGCCGTCGATCTGGTCGACCAGACGTGCCTCGTTGCTGCCGGCCGGGAGAAACATGCGGATCATCTCGACGATCTCGTCCCGGGTGATCATCAGGCGGGTGCCGTCGGCGCCCGCGTCGAACTCGGCAAGCCTCTTGCGCAGCAGCACGACCAGCAGACTGACGGGGTAGGACAGCGAGCGGCGGGGCATCAGCCGCGGCGGCGCCATGCGGGGATCGCGGTCATCGTCCTCGTCGTCGGGTTTCGACTGGAGGAAGGCGTAGCCCTCCATCTCGTCGATCACCACGCGCAGCCCCATGACGTCGACGTAGTCCTTCACGCCGGCACTGTGGTGCAGCAGCGCGTCCCAGGCCCGCTCGTGCTGGTCGCGGAAGACCGGGCCCTTGAGTAGCTGGTTGACCGGCAGCGAGAGGGCGTACGGCTGCTGCGGGGTGGGGGTGGCAGGTGTGGTCATCGCCCCTCCTTCGGGCTGGATACCCAGGCGATGCCGGGGCTGGTGCGAGCAAAGGTGACCACGGGCACGGTGGCGACCTGCTGGACGTCGTCCTCGCCGATCCACGTGATCTCTTCTTGGCGGTCGTCGTCGAACACGGTGGTGAACCCGTCGTCCGGTAGCGCGAAGTAGGCGACCAGTTCGGCAAGCCCCTGCTCCAGAGGGTGCTCGCGCAGCGTCTCGGCCAAGGACACCTGCGTGCGCAAGCCCAGGGCGTGGTGCACCGCGGCCGTGAGCCGGGCGGGATCCACATACACCGCCTCGAACAAGGCGTCGGCGGTGAACTCATCGTCCCCCGCCTCGATGTCGGTACTGTCGATCGGCGCCTTGACCACCGGCGTATACAAGGGCCGCTCCATCGGCAGGGCGATGGCCGGGGCTGCCGCATCGATCTCGGCGACCAGATTCACGCCCGGCACGTCGCGCAGGGCCAGGGCCTGCGTCTCGATCGCGCGCACCAGTTCCAGGACACGGCGGTCTTCCGAGCGCACCTGGTCGTCCAGGAATCGGCGGAGCTGATCCGACAGCTGCCGCACCGTGGCCTGGGTGCGTTCGGCGGCCTCCAGCCAGTCCCGGGGCATGCGACGCATGCGCGGGTCAGGCTCGTCGATGGCTTCCATGGCCTCAACCTCGGCCAGCAGCGTCTTGAGTTCGTCCTGACGGCTCGGGGCGAGCAGGAAGTCGTAGAACGCCTGGAAGGTCCGTCCCTGGTCCGACTCAGCGATGCTCTCGCGGCTGCTCAGCACCTCATCCAGGAGTTCGCCCTTGGCCCCGTCCCACGCGGCGATCTTGCTCCGCAGGTCCCGGTCCAAGTCCCGGAAGTTCGCCTCAACCTCGCGGAAGTCGGCCAGCAGCCCATGCGCCGTCGTTGTCACCTGCTGGTAGCGGTCCCGCAGCGCCGCGCTGTCCAGAACGTCTACCTCGCCGGCCTCAACACGCTCGATTTCCTGGTCGATTTCATGCCGTCGCCGGGAGAGCTCGGCCAGTCGCGCCTCGGGGTCCGTTTCGGTGCCGAACGTCATCTGCCGCAGCAGATCGAAGATCGTATTCAGGCGCGACTCCGTACCGACGAACGAACGCTCTTCCAGCGACCGGACCCACGCGATCGCCTTCTCGACCGCGGCCGTGGCGTCGTAGTGCGGCTCGTCCGAATCCGCCGGGTAATACTTGCGCAGCCAGCCGTTCCCCGGTGCCGACCAGACATCCAGATACGCCTTCGCGGACTTGGGAAACGTGCCCTGCCCGAGCCGGTCATTGAGGGCGAACAACTCATCGTCCAGACGTTCGACAAGCTCCGCACCGGCAATCGAGCGCGCTCCCTGCTCGACGAACACCTTGTTGAAGAAGCTCAACATCAGTGCCGCATTGTCGGCCTTCAGCAGCCGCCAAGCAGCGCTCTGTTTCCGCAGGGCGACCAGGCGGTCGTAGTCCAACTCCATACATCCTGCCCTCTCACTACCCCAGCAAGTACGACCGCATTTCCCGCCAACAGCGAAAATGGACGCCCCACTCGATCGGCACTCATGCCCGCACAGCCGCGCATGGGCATTCCGCGCCGGCCACAAGGAACCGTAGAGGCCACCACTGACAACGGGACTCGGCCCGAGCCGATGACGGGATAGGCCAGGCTGCCTCGGGGAGGGAAAACGGCAGGCAAGAGGCCGGATACATCCGGATCTGGATCGTTCCCGCTTCTCGCCCTTGCGACGATCCCCGAACACAATTTCGAGTCCCGGCCGAGGGTTTTGGCTCGCCTACCGGTCCGCCGGCGCCCTGCCCCATCCGGACGGACGCGAGGCCGTGCCATCGCATCTTGATCGCGCCCGGTGAGGACTGGGTCGTGTTGCCGCCGGATCGGTCCGCCGGAAAGCGCGACAGGGTACCTAGAAGCGCCGGCAATATGGCTGCACCATCTACAGCGCGCCCGAGACCTCGCCTTCCAACTGGCCGACTCCCCGCCCGAGGACGCGTCCTTGGCCATCGCCAACTGCCTGACAGTGCTCCGCAGTCACACTGGCCATGGCACCCCGGAGCCAGAGGTGCAAGCCCTCGCCGCCGATTTCGACTCGCTGAGCCAACGGATGCCGACCATTCCGTCCGCACGCATTCAGCGCGAGATCGGCCAGATCAATGACACCCTCACGACCGGGCTCATGACCGACGAGGAAGTCGAGCAATGCTGCCGAACGCTGCTTAAGGACGACGGTCTGCGCGGCCCCCAGCGCCTTGAGCTGAGAGGGTTCCTCACCGAGGTCCTGGTGTATCAAAACCGATGGAACGATGCCCTGGAACCCCTTCAATCCATCCACGCGTATTCGGTCGAGCGGCCCATGCATCCGCAGGTGATCGCCAGGACCCTGCACGATGTAGGGCTGCGTGTGGAGCTGTCCGTCGCCTCCGGCGTGCCTGAGTGCCGCGCCTCACTCATGGTCCTGGTCGGCGAAGCCCACGCACCACCTGCCCTTGAGAGCCATCAAGTGCTGTCCATTCTCGTCAGCATCACGTCACGCATGATTGGCCGAACAGCTCAGTCTCCAGGCGAGGGTGACGTGCATGCCCTTCAAGATGCAGACGTTGCGCCTCCTGGAAGCGGTGCGCGCCGGGGAGCACGCCGCGATTCGCGAAATCTACGATGGCCTCGATGGTCTCGACACGGCGGCACTAGACCGGGATAACGAAATCGGATGGAAGCGACTTTCCCAAGCCGTCATCGACTCCGCGGTCAGCATGACGCTCCGCGGCGTTTGAGCTGCTCACGCTCTCCCCACTCAGGGCGGCGCCCACCTGAAAGACCGGCAGCGACCTCAGGGCTTCCTGCCCCACAGAAGCGGGACAGGCCGTTCTCAGACCTCCCGGGGATCTTGCTGGTCGAGCGCAGCCAGCACGGAAGTCGGATCGTCGATCAGATCGAACAGGCCGCTGGTCCGTCGCGCCCAGCGCTCTGGATCCTCTCCTTCCGCGAACGCCGCGGCCGACCTGAACTGGTTCCGGAGATTGACCGGCAGTCTGTCAGCCAGGGACGCACCGAGCTGTCGGCCCAGGACGGCGCGCGCCGATGGCGGCCGCATGCGGAGGGCCAGCTTGCCGGTCGCCGGGGCGGCGGTGTCGCTCACGCCTTCAAGAGCCGCGACGGCATCGCGCACCCAGCCGCCATCCCGGGTGTCGGGGAGCGGAACCGCGATCCGCTGAACGCTGGCGATCGCGTTCCTCCCCAGTGCGAGCGAGAGCCCTCCCGGATCCTCGTGGTAATTCAGGTAGCGGGCGACGTCGACGCCTGGCGGGCAGACCTCGTCGAGCACGACGTCGCCGACGAAGTTTGCGGGGTCGACGAGCCACCCCTCCCGCACCACAACGGATGGCTTCAGACGGACCTGATACAGATTGAACTGGCTGCGCTGGTCGGCCTGGTCACGGATCCGACGCAGCATGTTGTGGACAGCGGCCTCGTACGCGCCGACGTGGAGGGCCTTCGCCCGCTGGCTCGCGACCCACGCGGAAACCCGCTGCTCTCCGCCCATCCTCCTGCGCATCTCGGGAGTCAAGACGGCTGACGGGTCGAAGTCCCGCGTCGGCCAGTGCGCCTGCGTACTGGCGTGGTACCAGAAAAACTGCGCGACCCTGTCGCCGTCGAGTGCCGGGTCGCAGGAGTCGAGCGTCACCCGAGGCGAATCCTCGTGCTCGCAGGTCATGCCGCAGCCGGGGCAGGTTTCCGTCGCCTGCTCCCACCGATCGATCCAGTCCAAATCGACATGCCACCCATGATCGCAGCGCCCACAGAACATCTGCCGCTCTCGCCAGAAGTCGATCCGCCGTTCCACGGCACCATTCTCCGGAAGCGTCCGACGGAAAACCAGCTTCAGCCGAGGTCCCAAACCCGCCGAAACTCCTCTTCCGCGGCATCTGCTTCGTCGCTGAGCAGATCGACGATCCACTCAGCGGACCTGCCGGGATCCCCGGAACGCAGCTCAGCCGGGCGGCGGGCAGCCTACCGCTTTCGCGGAAGCCAGCTCCGCGTTGAGCAGGCACTCGGACATGACAGCGAGAGAGCTGCCCATACTTCAACCCTGGGGGGCGGATGCGTCTGATGCGACGAGCCCCCGGCAGAGTCGTCGGGGCCTCGTCACGCTTCGAGGATCGGTCTTCTACAAGGCGTTCGCCCTCTTCACGCTCGTGTTGCCGATCGGCACGTCGATCCGGTCCCGAGCGACGACGACCCCGTCCTTGACTACGTAGCACTCGACGACGTGCTCGCCTTTGAAGTCCGAGTGCTCGATGCGGACTCCCCGCTTGCTCGAGTCGACGATCTGGCCGCGGATCGCGTCCCGCCGCTCGGCTTCCGGACCACGATTGAGCACCTTCCACTTCAGCGTGTAGGGCTCCCCGACCGAGCAACTGGTGACCACGAACCTCAAGTTTTTGTCGGCCTTTAGCAGGATCCCGCCGCGACGCATCGCGCGAAGCCAGGTCGGACGCCATCCGGCCTGCGTGACCTCGCAGTCGATGGACACAGTCTCGGACACGTCGACCGGGAACTCATCCTCGATGAACTCCTCGGTGTCCCTGAACGACCGGGACGACTCGCTCGCGCTCTTCGCCAGCGGCACCGACGTGCCGAAGACCTCGCGCCACTTCTTGTTGGCGGACGTCTTGCCTTCGTCCGCGATCGCCTCGAGGCATCGGTTGTACGCCTTCTTGGCCTTCGGCTGGAACTGCGCCTTGACGTGGACCCGCTGTCGGCTGCCCAGCGCCAGGTAGTACTCCTGCTCTGACTGATCCTTGAGGAATTCGAAGAAGTCGCGGGCCATGAGGTCGAACGAGCCTGTGCCCGCTGCGTCGTAGTCGTCGGTCTGGTCGAAGAAGTTGTAGACGAGGGTGTCGATGAGCAGGCCGCCCATGTTTACGCCGTTCGCGTTCTTCCAGGCCCGTGCCATCCGGGCGAGGTGGCGCATGTTCGTCGAGGTGCGGTCGTTGCACTCCTTGGTCGCGGCGATCTCCTCGCGCGGCTTGGTGACCTTCCAGCCCTCAGCCTTCGTGTCCGGGTAATCGAAGCTGCCGTCGGCGTTCTCGAACGCAGGCTGGACCTCAAACTTGAAGGCGTTGGACGCGAACCGCACTCGGACGACGCACTGGTCGACGCGGATCTCCGTGTTCTTGTACCGCGCCTTAAGGTCGTCGCGAACCCTCTCGAGAATCCTCCGCGGGCCGGTGTCCCCGTCGTAGCTCGACCGGATCCCGGGCGGCAGGATGAAGATCATGTCGAGGTCGGACACGCCCTTGATCGCGGTGTGCCGGCCGAACGATCCGACCATCAGCTTGTAGTCGGTGCAGCCGTCCTTGTCGCGGAAGTCCTTGTTGAGCGCCTTCGTGATCTCATCCCGGCGCGAGGCGACCGTCGTGGCCGTGTCTCCGACCTTTAGGTTTTCGAGCAGCGTTTCGAAGATCTCTGAGGTCTTCATCTTCATGCCTCGCCTTCGCCGAGCCGGAGCGCCTCCGGGAGGAAGAGGTCGATCTCGCGCGAGGTGAACGTCATCTCCTCGTTGTTCTGCAGACCGCCCTGGGCGCGCGCGAACGCCCTGCTGCTCGTCCTAGGCGCGTCGGCGTACGCGTCGCGCGCGGCCCGCTGCAGCTCGTCCCGCCGCTCTCGGCCCTCCGCGACGGAGACAGTGCCGGACATCAGGTCGGCGATGAGGGAGATATAGGACTCCCGGACGTCCCACAGCCGAGAGGCGATGCCGCGGTGGGCATCGGACTCCTCCTCGAACTTGAAGGTCTTCGTCCCAAGGCTCATCCAGCTGACCAGGAGCGCGATAGAAGAGGTCGCGAGACTCGTCAGCACTGCGTTGCCGAGCAGGCCGACCACCGCGGCAAGGAAGGTGCCCGAGCTGATCGCGGTGAGAGCAATGAGGACGCCCTGCTGCCACCGGTGCTTGGTGAAGCAGATGTCCGCCTGTTTCTCATGGGTCTTGTGGCTGTAGACCACGCGCCCGAAGGCCTCTCGTATCTGCGCCAGAAGGTAGGGGTCGCGGTCAGGCACCGCGTCGCTCTCGGGTGTCAATTCGTTCCTACTCGGTCGAGGACTCCTGGACATGCGCCTGAAAGTCAGTTGCACATCTTCTGAGTATGGCGGCGACCACTGACACTCCGACCGACTTGAGCTACGTCCCGTTCAGGCCGCTCGATCTGGCCCGCTCTGCGGTCCTCCCCTGCTTCGCGCAGGTAGGGGAAAGCGGTGGACACGATGCCGCGGAGCCGCTCGCCTTCCATCTCCGCGGTGGCCCCGCGAAGCTCCTGGCTCCAGGCCCGCGCGAGAGCGAGGCTCAGAGCAACTGGTACTGATCCGGGCAGACTGGGGCCGGACCTGGCAGCGCCGACGCCTGTGCCGCGTGCGCGGTCGCGATTCCGCAGGCGGCGACCATCCCGGAGCCCCTGCGTTGTGCGACGGTACGGCCCGCGAGTCACCGGCGACCGGCGCCTCCTATGTGCTGGAAGAGCCCGACGAGGCCAGGCAACCATCTGCGCCGTCAAGTCCCGCTCGCTCCCAATCGCTCGCACTGCAGTCGCAGCATGAACCGAACCGACACCTCCAGAGCAAGATCCGGACCATGTCCGGACCAGCTCCCGACCGAAGACTGCGCCAACTACCGTTTCGCCTGGTCAATGCAGGTGCAGCTGCTGTACCACAAGCAGACCAAGAATCTTCTGTGTTCCTACAGCCCGAAGAAACTCGGCTTCTTCTAGAGCCCGGAGGCACTCCGCACCAAGCGTGCTCACCGAACTCGGGACAGCTCACGCTCCCCCGCCTTCACTTCTCTGAACAGCCGCACATAGCGGGCCGTAAGCGCCGGCCACGCGTACCGTTGGACAGCGGTCTGACGGCCCGTCGCACCGAGGCGGTCTGCCAGGCGGCCGTCGCCCAAGAGGGACACCAGGGCGTCGGCGAGGGCGGCTGGGTCGCCCGGCGGGACCAGGAGACCGTTGGTGCCGGGGTCGATCACATGGGGGATGCCACCGACATCCGAGCCGACCACCGGAGTGCCGCAGGCCATGGCCTCGATCAGGACCATGCCGAAGGACTCGGCCTCGCTCCTGGACGGAAGGACGACGACGGCGGCCTGTTGCAGGGCCCCCACCAGGTCGTCCCCTGTGAACTGCCCGGGGGTGTGCACGCGGTCGGCGATACCGAGCCGTTCAGCGTGAGCGCGGTGGTCGGGGACGGCGTCGCCGCTGCCCACCAGGGTGAGGGTGACGTCGTCGGGGAGTTGTGCGGCGGCGTCGAGGAGGACGTCGACGCCCTTCCAGGACGAGGTGCGGTCCATGCGGCCCAGGTACACCACTGTGCGGGGGCGCCGGGACGGCGGCAGGGGGCCGGGGGTGAAACGGTCGGTGTCCACACCGGGGGTGATCTGCAAGGCGCCGGGGCGGCGGGCGGCCAAGGAGACCGGGGAGACGGCGACCAGCGCCCGAGCCCGGGCGAACACCCGCGGCAGCACATGACGTTCGTAGCAGCGGATGACCCGATCGGCTGCGGCCTCGCCCTTCAGCATCGAGCCGGCGTGATAGGTGACCACGGCGGGCCTTCGACCGCGCAGAGCGACCGCGAGGTCGGGCAGGCCGGGAACCGGCGCATGGGTGTTGATCACGTCGACCTGCATCCGCCGCAGCCAGCCACGCAGTTGGAACGGCCACAGGGGGTTGAGCGGGGTGTTGGACAGGCGGGCCCAGGTGCCGAGCCGGACGACAGGCACGCCGTCCTCCACGGTGACGCCGGTGCGCCGGTCCGCCGGGTTGGTGGTGATCACCACGGACCGCAGCGCAGGGTCCCCGGCGATCGCGGTGGCGACCCGCTCGGCGTAGTTCTGCACACCGCCGATCTCGGGCGGGTAGTAGGGGGCGACGACCGCGACCGTGCGGGGCCTGCGGCCCTCGAGCACTCGGGCGAAAACCTCGGCGGTGCGGGTCGCCTGCCTCCCCCAGCCCAGCGTGTTGCGGACGTGGGCCAGCCCCGCCGCGGCGAGCCGGTCGGCGAGGGCGTCATCGGTGAGCACCCGAGTCAGTGCGGAGCGCAGTCCGGTGCGGTCCCCCGGCGCGACGAGCAGACCGTTGTCCTCATGCCGGACGAGGCTCGGGATGCCGCCGACGCGGGTGGTGACGACGGGGCGACGGGCGGCCATCGCTTCCACCAGAACGCTGGGGAAGCTGTCGTAGGACGTGGGCAGAGCCAGGACCCGCGCGCGCCGATAGGCCGCGGCCAGGTCCGCCCCGTGTAACCGCCCGCTGAAGGTGACCGTGCCGCCGAGTCCGAGCCGGTCGGCGGTGCGCCGGTAGCTGCCCGCCGCCGTGCCGTCGCCGACGACCTCCAGCCGTACGGGACTCCCCTGCTTCTTCAACTCCGCGACGGCGGCGAGAAGTTCGGAGAGGCCCTTGTAGGCGGTGTGCTGCTCCAGTGAGCCGACGAAAAGCACCCCGGGCTCGGCCGGTACCGGACCTGGTGTGAACAGGTCCAGATCCGCGCCGGGCTGGATCGTTGTCGCGCGGCCCGCGAAGAGGCGGGCGAGGTCGGCCACCACGTAGTCGGACGAGCAGATGACCTCGCGGGCCCGTCGCGCGGTCCCGGCCAGCACGGTCCGTTCGTACGCGACCAGCACGGCGTCGGTCGTGGGCCTGCCCTTGCGCATACGCCCGGTGTGGTAGGTCAGGACGAACGGCCGGCCGGTGTCCCCGGCGGCCCGGGCCGCGGCGTCCGCGAACAGCGGCACCGGTGCGTGCCCGTTGACCAGGTCCACGCCCTCCCGTTCGATGATCCGCCGCAGCTGCCGCCGCCAGCCCGCGCCGACGGGCGTGCGCGACAGAATCACAGGGGCCTCCAGTCGGTACACGACGCAGCCGCCGGGCCCGTCCTCGGAGCGGCCCGGCCGACCGCCCATCGGCCCGCCCGTCGTCGCGATGACGACCCGGTACCCGTGATGGGCGCCCAGTTCGCGGGCGAGGTGCCAGACGTACTGCTCCACCCCGCCGAGGGACGGCGGCAGGTACGGCGTCGCCAGCAGCACCGTCGGTGTGGTGGGCGCGTGCGCGGTCACCGGGCCACCGCCGTGCGCAGTACGCCGACGAAGTCCCCGGCCTGCGCGGTGTAGGCGGGCAGAACCGCCCGCAGACGCTTGCTGTAGTCGTCGCCGGACAGCAGGAGCCGGTCGAGCAGGTCGGCGACGACCGCGCCCTGTGCGTCGGACATGCGCACCACCCACTCCTCCAGTCCGAGGTCCGCCATGATGCCGCGCGTCTTGTGGTCGTACTCGACAGCGGCGCACGGCACGCCCGACGTCAATCCGAAGATGACGGAGTGGAAGCGGGTGCCCAGGATGAAGTCGGCGGTGCCGTACAGGGCGTGCACGTCGTGGTGGTCGATTCCGGCGTCGTCCAGGACGTGCAGGGCCGGGTGCGGGCCCACGTGCGCGGCGATACGAGCGTTGACCGGCCTGTCGTCGTCGCCCTGGAAGGCGCAGGTGACCTGCGGGACGAGTACGACGTGACTGCCGTCGTCGAGAACCCGCCGCACGGCGCCCGCCATGGCCGCCTCGTAACGCTCCTGCTGACGGCCCGGCAGGTGTCGGCGCGCCGTGACCAGGACGAGCCGCGCATCCCCGGGCACGCCCAGCTCGGCCCGCCACGGCCGCCGGGACCGGCTGTGGAAGGCGAAGGCGCTGTCCACGCCGCGTCGGACGGTCGGCTCGGTGACCCCGGCCTCGGCCAGCCGGGCCACGCTGATGTCCTCTCGGGCCACGGCCGCTACGGCCCGGCCCACCACCCGCCGGACCATCCACCGCTGCCGTCGGCGCGGGAACGGCCCGAACGACTGCGGCCCGAGCACCGTGGGGACCCCCGCTCGCTGGGCGAGCCACAGCGGCAGCAGGAGGAAGGCGATGTTGAGGTCGGAGGGGAGGTCGGGGCGGGCGTTGAGGTGACCTCCGCCCACGGACAGCACGAGATCGGCGCTCATGACCGCCCGGATCTCGGTTCGCATCTCCTGTGGCAGCAGCACGGCAAGACCGGAGGCCAGCCGCCCGCCACCCGGTAGCGCGGCGACCGCACCCAGGCCCAGGACCGCTACCTTGCGTGCGACCCTCGCCGCACGTCCCGCGGTCTCCTCACCGACGTAGCGGCGCACCGAGCCGATGTTGCGCACGCCCTCGAACTCCGGCCATGTGGCGGGGTCCTCGAACGCCGCCACGAGCACATGGGCACCGGGAAAAGCCTCCTGCACCTGCTGGACGGCCACGCTCAGCAGAGCCGCGTCGCCACGATTCCCCCGGTCGAAAGCGTCCACTATGACGACCTTCATTCCCCGACCACCTCTTCGTAATGCCGTTCCAGCCCGTCGAGGAACACCTCGACGGTATAGCGATGCGCCCGTGCCGCCGACGCCGCGCCCATGCGGGCGAGCGTCTCGCCGTCGCCGAGCAGGCGGTCCAGTACGGCGGCGAGCGCGGCCGCGTCCCCGGCGGGGAACAGTGCCCCGTTGTCGTCCCCGACCAGTTCGGGAAGGCCGCCGACTCGAGAGGCGACCAGGGGGCGTCCGGTGCGCAGGGCCTCCAGGGCGACGGTGGGGAAGTTCTCCGGCCACACCGACGGCACCGCCACAACGGACGCCCCCACCAGATGCCGGGCCACGGCGTCGGCCGCCTGCCAGCCCGTGAAGGTGACGCGGGGACCGGCGAGTGCCTCCAATCGCGCTCGGTCGGGGCCGTCGCCGACGACGGTCAGCCGACCGCGGCCGAGCCGCGCGAAGGCCTCCAGCAGCACGTCGACGCCCTTGACGCGGTCCAGGCGCCCGACATACAGCACATGGTCAAGCTCGCGCAGCGGCTGTGCGACGACCGTGCCGGGGACCCCGTTGGGCAGCACGTGCACAGGGACGCGGGGGCCGACGTCGGGGCGAACGGCTGCGGCGAAGTACGCGCTGGGGGCCAGGACCCGGTCCAGGCGGCGCAGTCGTGGCAGGTACGCCGGACGCTGCACGTACCGCAGGTAGGCGTAGCGGGCGGTGTCGGCGGGCGAGAGCCGGCCGTCGGGGGCGCTGGGCAGGTTCCACCGCAGCAGGTCGCGGGTCCAGTCCTCCGGGCCGTGCACGGTGAGCACGCGCCGGGTGCGGGCGGTGGCGTCCAGGACGGCGGGGCTGAACTCGCCGATGGTGTGCAGATGGACACAGTCGGGCGCGAAGTCGCGTACGACGGCGCTCACCTGGCGGTGGGCGCGCTGGTAGAACAGCTTGCGGGCGAAACGGCGTGGCGCGGTGCCGGTAATGGCCGGCACGAGGTGGTCCGCGAACACCTCACGGTCCTCGGCGAGCAGGTCGGTGGCGACGACGTGGACGCGGTGGCCGCGCGCGCCGAGGCCGTCGGCGATGAGGCGGACGCTCTTCTCGGCGCCCCCCGCCTCGTGGCCGATGTTGACGATCTGAAGGATCTTCATGCGGTGCTCCGTTCCTTCCCGGTGCGCCGGTGCCGTCCGGTGTGCAGTGCGCGCCTGCGGGTCAGCAGAGCGACGCCCGCCGCGGCTCCGGAGGCGAGGTTGCCGACGCCCCAGGCGACTCCGGCCCACGGCAGGCCCTCGTGCAGCCGGGTCAGGGCGACCGCGAGGACGACGGCGACGAGGACCACGTTGGACACGACCATGGCGACGAGTTGCCGGGTCAGTTTCAGCAGGAAGCTGACCCAGGTGTTGAAGGCGACGGCGAGGGAGCCGAGCGTGAAGACCGTCAGCGTGGTGGTGCCGTGGGCCTCGTACGCGGATCCGAAGACGTGCAGGACGGGCCGGGCCAGGACGGTCACCAGTGCCACGGCGGGGACGGTGGCCAGGGCGATGGCCTTGCCCGAGCGGACGGCGACCGGGCCCAGGGCGACGCCGTGCTGGGAGCCCTCGGCGAACAGAGCCTCGCCGATGGCGTAGGAGGCCGAGTTGACCAGGTTGGCGATCTGGAAGGCGACGAAGTAGGTGGCGGCGGGGACCGGTCCGAGGGTCTGGAGGACGACGATCGGCAGCACGATCTGCGGGATCAGGTTGAGGCTGCCGGACAGGTAGTTGCCGAGCGAGTAGCCGAGGGTGGCGCGGAAGGCGCGCCAGGAGAACCTCGGCCGGACCTTCAGGCGCAGGCCGCGGCGGATGGCGAGCACACTGGCCGCGGCGGCGACCGTGGAGGCAACGGAGCTGGCGGCGAAGATCCCGAAGGGGCCCGCGGAGACGAACAGCACCGGCAGGGCGAGCTTGACCAGACTCATCAGCACGCCGTTGACGGCCAGGTTGACGCGGGACGCGCGAAAGGCGACGAAGACGGAGTCGGTGAGCAGGTTGACGGCCGCGCCGGCGGCGAGCACGACGAAGCCTGCCGCGTACCAGAACGAGGCGTGCAGGAAGCCGAGTTCGGGCGCCACCCACGGCACCAGCAGCACGAAACCGCCGGAGATGGCGCAGGAGCATACGACGACGGTGCTGAGCGCGGTGCTGACCTCTTCCACCCGCCGGTCGCTGGTCGGCAGGTGCCGGACCAGAGTCGAGCTGAGCCCGAACAGGCTGAAGTACGACAACAGGGACAGGCTCGACAGCAGCGACGAGGCGCGGCCCACGTCGGCGGCCGGGTAGAGACGGGCGACCAGGATCCAGAAGACGAATCCGGCACCCGCGCCCAGTGCGGTCGTGGCCATGAGGAAGAGGGAGTTGGCGATCAGTGGGTCGCGCACCATGGCCCGGGCGCGGGCGAGGCGGGCCACGACCTGCTGGGGCGGGGCAGGGCGGGCGGTCAGACTCATACGGGCTCTCCTGCCGGGCGGTCGAGCCGGGCCTGCGCCCGGGCGAGCAGCAGGGTCACCGCCGTCACGGCGAACGTCCACGACGCGGTCTGCCCCTCCCGGGGCACGTCGGCGAAGTGGGTGAGCGGGCGGGCGAGAGTCTCGGGGTGGGTGAGGGAGTTAACGCACAGGTACGCCCACATGAGCAGGCCGTAGACCGTGCCGGTGCGCAGGAGTGCCGCCCGAAGGCCACGCCGGGGGCCGGTCCGCAGCCACCAGCGTCCGGTGGTCGTGTGGAGCAGCGTCGCCGACAGCGCGGACAGCGCGAAGCAGGCGGCGCCGAACGTGTCGCGCCGCACCGGCACCAGCGAGCTGATCGGCACGGTCAGATCGGACGGCCGTACGGCGGCGACGGCGGCGACGTACAGCCAGCCCAGCAGCCCGTGGACGAGCGCGGTCTCCAGCGCCGCCCGGCTCACCCGCCGCACGCCGCCGCCTCCCGGGTCGGCGATCCGTCGGCGCCCATGTAGTGGGCGCGGAGCCGGACGGTGTGCTCCGGCCAGGCGAAGCCCTCCGTGGCACAGGTACGGGAGTAGCGGCCCATGGCAGCGCGCAGCTCCTCGTCCCCGGTCAGCTCCGACAGGGCGGAACGCAGCGCGGGCACCTCCCGCGGCAGCAGCCGGACCCGGGTGCGGTCCAGGCCGTAAGGAGCGTATCCGGGGTCGTCGGTGGTGACGACAGGCAGGCCGGAGGCCATCGCCTCCTGGACGGTGAGCGGGAATCCCTCGGCGGCGGACGGCAGCGCGAAGACATCCGCCGCGCGATACAGCTCGGCCAGCTGTTCCGGCGGCAGGGCGCCGAGGTGGTGTACGCCGGGCCGGTCGCTGGTGGAGACGCTGCCGTCGCCGGCGAAGACCAGGTCGTAGGCGGGGTCGGCGGCGGCCAACAGCAGGTCGTAGCCCTTCTTGGGCACCAGCCGGCCGACGAACAGCACCAGGACACGGTCCTGGGGCAGGCCGAAGCGCAGTCGGGCGGCCCGGCGTTCCTGGTCCGAGGCGGGCGGCCGGAACGTGTCGGTGTCGACTCCGTTGGCGAGGAGACGAACGGTCGAGGGGCGTGCGCCGTGGTCGGTGACGAATTCGGCGACTCGGTCGTTGACGACCAGCACCCGCCGCGCCCGCCGCAGCAGGCCCCGTCCGGCCAGCCGGTACACGCCGTGCTGCACGGCGCGCACGACGCGGGAAGGGTGTTCGACCACCGCGACATGCTGGGTGAGCACATGAGGAGTGCGGGTCAGCCCCGCCGCCAGGCCCGCCGCCCACGAGGTCACGTACAGGCAGTCGTGCACGTGGACGACGTCGGCCCAGCCGGCCCAGCGCACGGCGGTCGGCCACACCCGCGGCGACAGCAGAGGGAACGGCACGCCGGCCCGCGTCTCCAGGAGGTTCCAGGCGGCGATGCGCACCACCCGCACCCCGTCGTCGTCCTCGGTGACGGTCCTGGCACCGCTGGTCAGCACCGTCACCTCGACGCCGGCCCGGCGCAGGTGACCGGCCTCGTTGCGGACGACGTTCTCGATGCCGCCGATGTGCGGCGGATAGTAGTGGCTGACGAGCAGCACGCGCTTCATCGGTAGATCTCCGCTCCCCCGTTGCTGTACAGCTTGTTCTTGGTGACGTCCAGCAGCCCGATCGGATAGCGGTACGTCACCAGGTCCCCGCGGTAGAACGTGGTGGCCTGGTCCTTGGTCACCGTGGTCGTGCCGAGGAAGACATAGGTGCGCGAGCCCACCAGCACCGGGAAGATGTCGTTCTGCGCGCGGCCCCGGATCAGCGACTGGAGACGGCTGAAGGTGTAGCGGTCGGTCTGCACCTCGGACTGGACGTCGGCCCGCTGTGCCTCGGTGGCGCGGGACTGCACCCAGCGGATGGCGGTGCGCTCCTCGGGGTGGACGTAGTAGATGTCGTAGTACTGCCCGGAGTCGGCCAGGTGCAGTTGCGCCGGGTAGCCGCCCAGCACCTTGGGTACGACCCCGGTCAGGTCCAGCAGCAGGCCGAGAGCCAGTACACAGGCAGCCGGAACCGCCCATCGACGCGCCCAGCGGAACAGCCACAGCGAGGCGCCGGCGACGAAGGGCGCGAAGAAGAACAGACCCTGCTGGAAGGCGCGCAGCACCCCGTAGTCGACGGAGAGCTGGGGCAGCGCCGTCAGCAGGGCGATGACGCCGAGCATGCCCAGGGACAGCGTGATCTGGTCACGGCTCGGCCGGAAGCCGGGCCGGGCACGCAGGCGTCCGGTGCGCCGGGGCCACAGGACCAGGGCGAGACCGACCAGCAGCAGTACCTGGAGCAGGGCGGCGGCGCAGGCGCGCAGCAGACCGTTGGCCGCCGCCACGTCGACGCCGGCGGCCCGCAGGGCACGTCCGACAGCGGTCAGGGGAAGCCTCGCCTGCTCGGAGACGACGGGGACGGCATACCGGTCGATGGTCTTCAGGGGCAGGTAGACGCCCTGCTCCCGACCGCTCTCGGTCTGCCGCACGACGTCGGCCCGGTAGTCGACGAGCCGCTGCTCGGCACTGACCGACGCGCCGCTGAACAGGCTGTAGGACACGTCCGAGGACGCGGTGTCGGTACGCTGTCCGGTCAGCTCCCGCGCGGTCAGCGACAGGGTGCTGTGCAGCTGCCCGGTCGTATGCGTGACGGGTCCTGACCACACCAACGCCGCCGCGGCGGTGGCGGCCACCATCCACCACGTCAGGAATCCGCGCCCGGCCGGCCGCCGACGGCGCAGTCGGGTGAGGAGCCGCCAGGCCAGATCGGCGGCGAGCGCCAGGGCCAGGACGGCGACCAGGACGTAGGTGGTGGAGTAGTGCGACAGCACGATGCCGACCACCAGCACCGTGAAGAGGGCACGACGTCGCGCGAACGGCCGGGCGGTGTCGGTGACCACGACCGTCGCGCAGCCCATGAGGAAGAACGCGACCTCCTGCCGGCCCAGGAAGGTCATGTCCGTGAAGAAGGTCGGGAACATCATCAGGTACACCGCGGACAGCAGCGCGACGATCTGCGGCGCCGTGTTCCGCACGGACCGGTACACCAGTACGGGTGTCAGCGCGAACAGCAGCGGCAGCAGCACCTTGAAGACGTAGGTGCCCTCTACGCCGGTCAGCCTGGTGAGCGCGGCCGGCAGCAGGGTGATGCTCAGGCAGGCGTTGTACGGGTCGCGGAAGGTGCCGATGTTCCAGCGCCCGGCGTCGGCGGCCAGCCGGAAGACCTCGTACTCGCGCTGGATGTCGTGCCCGGTGATGTACCAGCCGCGCAGACTGGTCAGCAGCAGGATTCCGGCGGCCGCGCACCACAGGCCCAGCTCCAGAACGCCGGTCGTGTACCGGCCTCGCCGCGCGATGAGCAGCGCCAGCAGCGCGGTGACCACGACCAGCGCGGTGACGGCGACGCCGCCACCCAGGCCGTTGTTGAGGCGGACGGGACCGGCGACGCACAGCGCCAGGACGAGCGCGCCCAGGCCGCCGACAGGGGCCAGCCCCACCGGTCGGGAGACCGGCGGGCGGTCGCCGCGCAGGGGCGCCCCGGGCAGCAGTGAGCGCCATCCGACGGAGGCGCGCCACGCCGACACCCCTGCGAGCGTCACCACGTACAGCGCCGCCGCCAGGACCAGCGGCACCCGTTCCAAGGGCCGGTCCTCGCCGAGAACGGGCAGCAGCGTGTTGAGCGCCAGCAGGAGCGCAAGGGCTCCGACGACGCTCAGACCCAGTCCGACGAGCACGCGGCCGTCCCGGGTCGACAGCGCCCGCTCGGTGAGCGCGGTGAACAGCAGGGTGGGTGCTCCCAGCAGCAGCCACAGCCCCGCAGGGACCAGCAACACGACCGGGGTGCCCGGCACGCATTCCAGCAGGGCCGCCACCAAGGCCGTGGTGACGGACCAGGAGCGTATGTTCACGACAGCACCTCGGTGTAGATGTCCTCGACCTGGCGGACGACCGCGTCCCACCGGTGGCGCCGGGCGGCCTCTGCGCTGCGCCGCCCGAGGTCCGCCCGGAGCCCGAGGTCGGCGGCGATCGCGTCGATGGCCTCGGCGAGCCGGGCCGGGTCGGGCTCTGCCAACAGGCCGACGCCGTCGAGGAGTTCGATGGTGCCGGGAACGCGCGTGGCGATCACCGGCAGGGCGGCGGCCATGGCCTCCAGGGCGACGAGCGGCATCCCCTCCTTGTCGGACGGCAGCACGAACGCCTCGGCATCGGCATAGGCGCGCACCAGGTCCGCGCCCAGGGCCGGCCCGTCGAAGCGGACGTTCTTCAGACCCAACCGGTCGGCATGGGCCGTGAGTTCGGCACGGTCCTCGCCGTCGCCCACGATGCGCAGCCGCACCGGCCGCGTCACCAGGGCCATGGACTCCAGCAGCCGGTCGACGCGCTTCTGGGAGCTGAGCCGGCCGACGTAGAGCAGATCGAGGGTGCCTTCGGCGGGCTCGCGTACGGGCATGAAGTACTGGGCGCCGACCCCGTTGGGAACGACGAATATGCGCTCGGCGGGCACCCGGTAGGTGGCAGTGACGAAGTCGGCCTGGGCCGGGGTGAGCACCAGCACGGCGGCGGCGGCGCGCAGCACCCGCCCGAAGACGTGCCGCTTGTAGGCGGGGAGCAACCAGCCCAGCCGACCGGAGGCGTCGACGTCCAGGTGGAAGTGGAGCACGAACCGCTGTCCGCGCAGCCGGGCCAGCAGGGCGACCATCTCCGGCAGCAGTGCGTGCGCGGAGTGCAGGTGCAGCACCGAACGGCGCGGGCTGCGCAGCAGAGTCCGGGCCATGCCGGGAGCGATCGGCGTGTGGGCGACCTCGAGCGACCGATGGCGTACGACGCCGACCCCACCCTCCCGGCTCAGGCGCGGGGCGCCCTCGGAGCCGATGGTGGTCGTGACCACGCGCACGTCGTGCCGCTCGGCGAGGCCCGCGGCGAGGCTCTCCACGACCCGTTCGAGTCCACCCAGGTGAGGCGGGTAGTAGGGGGTGATCTGTAGCACCGTGCTCATGCGACACCTGCCCCGGTCAGCGCTCCGTTGGTGACATAGCGAACGTCCGACCGGCCGCCGATGTGGTCCAGCACCCGCTCGAGCCGGGCCCAGTCGCCTCGCGCCTCGACCTCCCAGCTGTGCCCCCACAGATGGTAGACACCGCCTCGCTCCAGGCACAGGTCGAACCAGTGGATCGCCAACTCGTCCCAGTGCAGGTACAACTGGGCCGCGCGGCCGGGTCTGCCGCCGGCGAGACGCAGGGCGAGCGGGACGTCGACCCGGTGGGCGTAGGCATTGACCGTCGTGGTCATCTCCAGCAGCGGACCCGTGGCCAGGGAACTGCGCCGCACGGTGCGGGCGAGGTGGAAGCCGGCATCGGCGACGTGCCGTACGTGCACCGGACGGTACTCGCCGCGCGGGTAGCAGAAGCTGACGACGGGGCCCCCGAGTATGCCCTCCAACTCGGCCTTCCCTGCGCTGATCTCCTCGCGAGCCGCTGCCTCTTCGATCAGCGGCAGCCTCAGGTGGCTGAGGGTGTGCCCGCCGATCTCGACGCCGTCGCGCGCGGCCAACTCCCGTATGCCTTCGGCGGGGAGCCGGTCGGCGGGAGCGAACTCGATATTGCGGGGCGCGATGTAGAACGTTCCCGGTATTCCGTACCGGGCCAGCAGGTCCGCCAGGCGCGGGTCGAGCCGGTGTCCGTCGTCCCAGCTCGTGGTGACCACCATCTGGCGCTGCGTCACGAGGTGCCCTCCGGTGTGTCGTCCAGGGTGTAGTGAAGCGTCTGAGGCTGCCCCAGGAGGGCGACGTGCACCACGGTGCGCGCCGCCGCGCCGTGCCCCGCGCGGGGGTACGGCAGCCGGACTGTCGTCCGCAGCGGCACCTCGGGGCGCGAGGTGAGGCCGACTGTGCGGGAGATCTCGGTACGGCCGGACGCCGTGGCCAGCCATACGCGCAGCCGGTACGTCCGCGGGGCGGCTCCGTGCGCGACCACGGTGACCGGCACCACGGCCGTGCCGTGCACGACGTCCGGGGTGCCGTCGAAGTACAACTCCGTGTAGGTGCTGGGCAGGCGGGTGAACGAGGCGCGCAGCTCATGTCGCACCCACGGCACGGTGCACGCGGCCGTCACCAGCACGAACAGGGCAGCTATGGCAGCGACGGCGCGGTTCCGGCGCCCTCGCGCGGCACGCGTCCGCCGACGGCGGCGGTGCCCCGCGGGGGGCACCGCCGACCGCCGGACGGGCGCGTCGACCAGTCGGCTCATGCGATGGTCCCGAGTCCCTCCACGCCGGAGGGCTGCGGGGGCAGGGAGACGGTCGGCACGACAAGGGATCTGCGGAAGCGGTGGTGGAACAACTGGCGCAGGTTGGCCATGCCGTCCGGCAGTGCGTTGAGCTTCACCTCGCCGCCCCGCTTCCGGTATTCGATCGGCACCTCCAGGGTGCGGTAGCCGGCCAGCGTGGCGGCGTTCTTTATCTCCTGCGAGAAGGCCATACCGGTGGACCGCACGTCGATGCCCTGCCACACGTGACGCCGGAAGACCCACATGCCCGACTGCGAATCGCGCAGCCCGTTGCGGAACAGCATGCGGCTCACCCCGCTGAGGGCGCGGTTGGCGATGGTGTGCGAGCGCTTCATCGCCGCGGCGTTCTCCCGGCCCAGCCGGTTGGTGGTCATGAACTCGATGTCGTGCTCCTCCAGCGTCGCCAGCAGCTCCGGCAGTGCGTCGAACGGGTACGTGCGGTCCGCGTCTCCGGTGGCGATGACGTCGCCGGCCGCCGCGTGGAACCCCGCGTGGTACGCGTTCCCATAGCCCCGGGCCGGCTGATGCACCACTCGGGCGCCCAGCTCGCGTGCCACGTCGCCGGTGCCGTCGGTCGACGCGTTGTCGACCACGACGACCTCTGTGCTCCAGCCGGCTGCGGCGAGTTCGGCGACCGGGACGGTCTCCATCACCGCAGGCAGATTGGCCGCCTCGTTGAGTGCGGGTATGACAATGGACAACGCCTTCATGAAAGCCCCCCTAGGCATAGAAGAACGGAGTCTGCGGGCAGCCTGAACAAGCCCGTCGCCGCAGGACGGAATGCCGTTTCCGGGCAACCCGAAAATGGCGTCGTCGAGCGTGCGGACTCTGCCGCGCGGATATGGGTGCTCCCCAGCACCCGGAATGTCAGAAAGAATTCAGTGAAGCCGACCACATCGCCTGAATCGATGCGGACGCCGTCTCAGCCGAGCCGCGCTGAACGCGGGCCGGATGCCAGCGACTTGATGTCCCCCTCTCGGCGCTCCGGCATCCCCTCATCGCCGAAACGGAAGGTGACCATATCAATGTGCAGGGGGGAGGGAAGATGTGTGACCAAGATGTGAATACGGTGCCCGGTGGCCGGTTACGTCGTGCCGCAGGCACCCGCCCCGTCGAACGCCCCACGGGCGCAACCGGAACGAACACACCCCGCGTGTCGGCACGCGTCACGTTGTCGCAGGTCGGGTTCCAATTCCCAAGGTGACATCAGAACCCGCCACCACTCGTGGTCCATACCAGTTCAGGGTGAGGTAGGCCATGGCAACCCCGACGACGGACGCGTCGGATCGGCTCCGCCGATTACTTGAATTTTACATAGCTCTGGCCAGGGATTACGCCCAGCGCAACCGGTGATGTCACGTCAGCTTGATGGGAACGTCACCTTCCAACCGCCGCGCGAGCCACGCTTCTTACGGTTGCGGTAGCGCAGACCTTCTCCGGCCGGGTGCGCGGCCGGCCCAGGCCGAGGCGGGGCGCCCGGATGGCTTCCAGGACTGCGGGTAGTCGTGCCGCTGAATCTCAGGCGCCGCGACGCACCCGGGCCGACTTGCGGGCCTCCGCGAGCTTGCGGGCCTCGGTGCTCTTCCGGGACGACCTGCTGCCGGAGCCGCCCTTCGTGTCCTTGGTGCTGCCCAGTCCGCGGAAGGGGGCGTTGTGGTTCTTGGGGCGCGGTACGGCCGGGCCGCCGTCGAGAGGAATTCCGGAGGGGGCCCTGGCGCCGGTGATCCGGCTCAGTTCCGCCTCGCCGGACCGCACTTTCGTGACCTTGGGATCGACGGCGGCGTCCGCCATGACCTGGCTCGTCTCCCGGCGCTGTCCCGACAGGACGAGTGTCACGACGGTGCCGGAGCGGCCTGCACGGGCCGTGCGGCCGGCGCGGTGCAGATATTCCTTCGGGTCGGTGGCCGGGTCGACGTTGACCACGAGGTCGAGGTCGTCGACGTGCAGGCCGCGTGCGGCGACGTTCGTCGCCACCAGCGCGGTGACCTGCCCGTCCTTGAACTGGGCCAGGGTCCGGGTGCGCTGCGGCTGGGCCTTCCCGCTGTGCAGGGCTGCGGCGGCCACGCCGCTGGCCCGCAGGTGCCGCGTGAGCTGGTCGACGCCGTGCTTGGTGTCCAGGAACAGCAGGACGCGGCCGTCCCGAGCGGCGATCTCCGTGACCACGGCGTACCGGTCCGGGCCGTGCACGACGAAGACGTGGTGCTCGATCGCGGCGACCGCGCTGGACGAAGGGTCCACGGAGTGGACGGCGGGGTCGCGCAGGTAGCGCTGCACCAGCTGGTCGACGTCGCGGTCGAGGGTGGCGGAGAACAGCATCCGCTGCCCGTCGGGACGCACCTGGTCCAGGATCTCGGTGACCTGCGGCAGGAACCCCATGTCACACATCTGGTCGGCCTCGTCCAGGACCGTGATGCGCACCCGTCCCAGCCGGCAGCCCTTGCTCCCGACGAGGTCGTGCAGCCGGCCGGGCGTGGCGACGACGATCTCGGCGCCGTCCCGCAGCGCGGCGGCCTGCCGTCCGATGGACACACCGCCCACCACGGTCGCAAGCCGCAGCCGCAGCGCCTCGGCGTACGGGGTGAGCGCCGCACCGACCTGCTGCGCCAGTTCCCTGGTGGGCACCAGAACGAGCGCCAGCGGCTCTTTCGGCTGCGCCCGCCGCCCGGCCGTCCGGGCGAGCATCCCCAGGCCGAAGGCGAGCGTCTTGCCGGATCCTGTGCGGCCCCGGCCCAGGACGTCGCGTCCCGCGAGCGCGTTCGGCAGCGCCGCCGCCTGGATGGGGAACGGCACGGTCACACCGTGCTCGTCGAGCGCCCGCAGAATCTCGGCCGGCAATCCCAGCTCCGCGAAGGACACCGCCGTACGCGCTGCCGAAGTGGCGCTCGTCACCTCGGACACATCGTTCTGGTGCCGGGCATCGGCGCGTGCTGATTCGCTCACAGAGAGCCTTCCTCCGAAGGGACCGTACCGGGGAAGGCGCGGCAGGGACGCGGCCACCAGCCAGAGCCACCCCGAACGGAGCACCGGCACAGCGACGCCGCAAACGCGCAACGCTAGCACAGGTCACACCGCCCGGGCCTCCCGGCCACCAGGACCCGGACCGGGAGCGGACCGGCTTCGCGCACCCTGGCCCTGGCGCTCACGGTGGACCGAAACGGTCTGGGCGCGGGCGCATGGCTGTACTGCCTGTTTCCGGCACGCGGGGGTGACCGTGCCGACCGCGGTCACGGCGTGGAGCGGGACGCCCTGTCCGTGAGGTGCCGGCTGATCAGGGTGTGTGCGAGCCGTGCCGTGTCCATCAGATCCGCCCGGGACGCGCCGAGGTTGGCTCGTACGGACAGGCCGTGCCAGAGGGTCTGGACGAGGCCGGTCAGTACGGCCGGGTCGGTTCCGGCGGCCAGTTCGCCTTCCTGGAGCGCTCGTTCGAAGCGCCGCAGGAGCGCCTGCTCGTTCGCGCGGTGGAGTTCGGTGACGTAGGCGCTGATGTCGAGCGTGCTCGTGCTGTCGGTCATCACGGCACTGGTGACGAGGCATCCGGGGTGCGTGTCGCCGGGCTGCGTGAACTCGTCGACCGAGCCGGTCAGGACGCGGTCGACGACGGTCCTGATGTCCGGCTCGGCCACGGCCTGCCGGTAGATCTCGCTGTACCGCCCGGCATAGGTCCGCACCGATTCCTCGAACAGGCCGGCCTTGCTGCCGAAGGCGGCGTAGAGGCTGGAGGTGGAGAGCCCGAGGGCCGCGGTCAGCGCGCGCGTCGAGGTGCCGGAGTAGCCCCGGTGCCAGAACAGGCGGGCGGCCTCGAGGATCACGCGGTCGCGGTCGAAGGCGCGTGGTCGTCCACGGGTGCGTTCGGTCACCCTTGCATCTTAGAGCGTTCGCTCCATAATGACTTTATGGAGCGAACGATCCAGAAAAAGATACCGGTCGGCGGGGGCAGTTGGGTCACCGTCGACGTGTACGGCGAGCCGGATGCCCCGGGCCTCGTCCTCGTCCCGGGCGCGATGAGCGATGCGCACACCTGGCGCCATGTCGCCGGCGCCGTCGGCGCCTGGCCCTCGGTGGTGGTGGTGAACCGCAGGGGCCGCGCTCCCTCGGGGCCGTTGACCGACGCGTACACGCTGCGCACGGAGGTCGAGGACCTCGGCGTGGTCCTGGACGAGTTCGACCGCACGAGCGCGCTCTTCGGCTGGAGTTACGGCGGTCTGATCGCCCTGCTCTGCGCCGACGAGCGTCCGATGCGCCATGTGATCGCCTACGAGCCGGTGATGCGGCCGTTCGGCCGCGATGCGCTGCCGGACCTGCGGGCCGCACAGGAGGCAGCGGACTGGGACCGCTGCGTCGAGATCGTCAATCGGCAGATCTCCGGCTTGTCCGCCGCGCATGTCGAGCAGCTCCGGGCCGATCCCCGCGGTTGGGCCGCCCTGCGCCGCCTGAGCGAACCGCTGTACGCCGAGCTCGCCGCCATCAACACGGTTCCGCCCCCGGACGCACTGGCGCGGCGGGCGGAGCGCGTCGACCTGATCATCGGCCGGCACAGTCGCGGAAAGGAGCCCTACGGCACCTCCTTCGAGGACGTGCGGCAGCGCATCGCGCACGCCGGGGTGCACGAGCTTGCCGGCCAGGGCCACCTGGGCCACATCCAGGCGCCGGCCCTGCTCGGCCGGCTCCTCGACGACCTCGCCACGGCCGGCTGAGGGAAGCGGGGTCAGGTGGGGATGCGTACGGTCTCCACCCAGCTCGGCGGCTGGGGTGGGGCCTGGCCGAGCAGGGCCGCGATGACACGGCAGGGCGGGTGCTCGTCGGGCCAGGGGGTGTATCCGTCGGTGAGGACGACGACGATGCCGGGGCGGTCCGGCATCCCGACCGCCGCTTCGATGCCGACCCGCAGGTCCGTGCCGCCACCGCCGCCCAGGGTGATCTGCTCGGTGGCCACCACCCGGGACACGGCGTGCACATCGGCGTCGCACGCGAGCACGGTCACCCGGTTGCCCCGTATCCCCACCTCGCGCAGCACACCCGTCACCTCCGCGAGGGCGGCGGCCAGTTCGGCCTCACCCATGGAGCCGGAGGTGTCGATGACGACGGCCACCCGCGGCAGCGGGCGGCGCAGGCTCGGCAGGACCACGCCGCGCAGCGCAGGGGTACGGCGCGAGGGGCGGCGGTAGGTGTAGTCGACGGCCCCGCCCGCCCATGCGACGGCCTCCCGGACCGCGCCGGACAGCGCCTGCCGCCAGTCCACCGTGGGTTCCAGGATCTCCTCGGCCCAGCGCTGCCAGCCCGCGGGCAGGGTGCCGCGGGTGCGCTGATGGGCGCGCATCGCCTCGGCGGTCTGCCGGCGCAGGGCCTGCGCCTCGACCTCGCCGAGCCGGGCGGGGGCGGCGGAACCGGGCAGTTCCCAGGGGGCGGCGCGGCCGTGCGCGCCCGAACCGCAGTCCGGCGTCCGCACCTGCGGCGGCAGCCGGTCCAGGTAGGCCTCGAACAGCTCGCCCTCGGGCAGGCCGAAGAGGCGGGGTTCCATGCGTCCGTCGGGCAGCCGCAGCCCGTCGGCGAGCAGGTCGTCGTTGATCTCGCAGTCCTGCGCGACATTGACCCGGTGCCGGTCGCGCTGGGCGGCGGCGGGGAGCCGGTCCGCCCGGCCGTGGTGGTCGCGCAGCAGGTGCGCCGCCTCGTGCACCCAGACGCCCGCCAGCTCGGGCACCGGTGTCGCGTCGACGAAGGCGGGCGACACATAGCAGCGCCAGTGCCGGTCCACCCCCATCGTCGGGACCTCGGTGCTCGGTACGACGGTGAGGGCGTACAGCGCCGAGGCCAGATACGGCCGGTCGCTCGCCGCCCGGTACCGCGCGGCGAGAAGCTTGGTCATGTCCAGCGCACGGCGGGCCTCCTTCGCGGCAGCCGGGGCAGTGCGCGCAGCCTCCGCCATGCCCGGGGTACCACCTGCGTCCTCCGCCGCACCCGGGGCACAGCCCCCGTCCCCCGCCACACCCGAGGCGCGACCCCCATCCCCCGCCACACCCCGCGTATCGCCAGCGCCCTCGCGGTCCTCCGGCATCCTTCTGCGCCTCACCGGCCGGTGCCGGGCAGCGCGCCGGACAGCTGGAGGAGGTTCAGGAAGGCGTCGATGCCGGGCGGTACGGGCCAGTCGAGGTGGCGCATGGCCGCGAGGTCGGTGGCGGCGCGGGCGGCCACGTCGGGTACGCCCGCGTCCACGGCCTTCGCCAGCACCGCCCAGCCGGCCTCCCAGCGGGGCCGGGTGAGGTCGCCCTGGATGGCGGCGACCACCGCGATGAGGAAGGCCAGTTGCCGGTCGCCGCGGTCGGGCAGGGCGAAGGCGTCCGGATCGGCGAGGACCCGGTCGGGGTCGGGCAGATCGAGGTGTTCGAGGTAGGACAGCAGCTCGATGCCGGCCCCGTCCCCGACGGCGCCGGTGAGCGCGGCGGCCAGTGCCTCCCGGCCGGCGCCGGCCGCGTACCCGGTGGCGAGCAGCTTGAGCGCCATCTCCCACGTGCGCGGGGACGGCCAGGAGCGGCCACGGCTCTCGGCGTCCCCGGGGATGTGGTGGACCAGGCCGGGCCGGGCCGTGAGAAAGCCGGAGATGGCGCCGCGGGCCCGGGCGACCGCACCGGGCACCCGGGCGGCGTCGACGACGGGCACGGCCGCCTCGGGCCAGGTGCCGGCCAGGCCGCGGGCGACCGTCCGGGGGTCGTGGGTCCACTGGAGGTGGACGAACCGGTTGGCGAGCGGCGGGCTGAGATGCCAGCCGTCCGCGGCGCTGGACGGCGGGTTGGCGGCGGCGACGATCCGTATCGCCTCCGGGAGCACCAGGCTGCCGACCCGGCGTTCGAGCACCACCCGCAGCAGTGCCGCCTGCACGGCCGGCGGGGCGGACGACAGTTCGTCGAAGAAGAGCAGGCCCTGTCCGGCCCGGGCGAGGCGGACCGCCCAGTCCGGTGGGGCCATCGGCACGCCGGTCACGGCCGGGTCGTCGCCCACGACGGGCAGTCCGGCGAAGTCGGACGGCTCGTGCACGCTGGCGATGACCGTCTCCAGCGGCAGGCCGAGTCCGGCCGCGAGCTGTTCCAGGGCGGCCGACTTGCCGATGCCCGGCTCTCCCCACAGCAGCACGGGCTGATTGGCGGTCACGGCGAGGGCGAGCGCCTCCAGCTGGGGGTTGGCGGCGGGCTCGGTCCGTCGTACCCGAAGTCTGCGGTTGAGGTCGTCCGCGGCCGCCAGCGGGCCCGGGGACGCGGCGGCGGTGGCGGTGCGGTCGGTGGTCACAGGGACAGCCCTTCCTCGTCGTCGGGGTCGTCCCCGTCGTACTCCTCCTGGTCCTCCCACCACTCGTCCCACCAGTCGCCGCCAAGGCCGGGGTGTTCCGACTCCACGCGTTCCCGCAGGAAGGCCAGGTCTCGGCGCTTGTAGCGGCGGACGAGATGGGCGAGGGACAGCTCGTCCTGGTCGATCACGTCGAGCCGCGCCCCGGCGGCGACGAGCGCCTCCACCAGCGCCTTCGAGCCGAGGTCGTTGACCGCCGTGAACAGCGGTGTGCGCTCGCGCTGGTCGCGGGCCTCCAGGTCGACTCCGGCCGCCAGCAGCCGTGGCAGCAGCTCCTCGTGGTCGAGGAGGTTCAGGACGTGCAGCAGGGTGCGCCCGTTGGCGTCCCGGACCCGGGGATCGACACCCGCGTCCAGCAGTTCCAGCACGCCGGGGGTGTCACCGTGCTGGGCCCGCTGGAACAGCTCCTGGCGTTGCGCCCGCAGCGCCTTCGGCAGGCGGCCCGCTCCGGAGGTCCAGGTCTGCTCGACCGCGAAGCATCCGGCGACGGCACCGCCGAAGGCGCGCAGGGCTCGTTCGCGCTGCTGTTCCTCGTCGGTGTGCGGCATCCGGAGCAGGCCACCGGGCCGGAACGCCACCTCGTGCCACTCGCCGCGGCAGCGGACCCGCACGGGTGCGGGGGCCGTCGGCCCGGGCGGGCCGGCCTCGCCCGGCGCCACCTTCAGGGCCGGGAACAGCGCCTCGCGGACGAGGGGATGCAGGTGCTCCGGCGCGACGCCGCCGAGACACAGCAGGTCGAGGTCGGGGAGTCTGCGCCACAGGGCCTCGGCGAGGAAAGGCAGGTCCTTGACCTGGTCCCGGTCGACGATGCGCACGCGCAGCCCGCCGGCGTCCGCGGGCTCCAGCAGGGCGTACTCCCGCCAGTTGGCGGCGATCAGGAAGGCGTCGGCGACCCCCGCGGCCGCCTGCCGGTGCACCTCGGGCGCCAGTCGGGTGTGGTTGATCGCGAGCCCGGCGAGGATGCGCTGCGTGTCAGCCTGGAACCGGCGCCGGCTGGGCGGCGGTGTCAGGTCCAGCTCGATGCCGGCGGCGGCGAAGGCGGCCGCCGGCTCACCCCGGTGCTGGAGCAGAGCGGCCCATTCGGTCCGGGCCGCCGGGTCGGTGTCGCCGGGGTCGGCCGCCGGCAGTTCACCGGGGCCGAGCGGGGTGGCGTCGGCGTGGAAGAACGGCGGCCGGTGCGGGCTGCCGCCGCACCGTTCCCTCAGTTCGGCGGCGTGCCGTGCGTCCCACAGGTGCCGTGCATGGCGCCAGTCCTCGGTGCGCCGCCCGAAGACGCCGGCGGTCTGCTCGGTCGCGACCCTGCCGAACCGCAGGGCGATCCGCTGCGGCCCCTCGGTCATCGGCGGCGTGGTGACGTAGAGGTACGGCGTGCTCCGGGCGCCCTCGTCCGGCGCCTTCGGGAGGTAGCGCGCGAGGACGACCGTGACGCCGGTGTCGAGTGTGCTCCGTCCGCCGAGCAGCCGGGGCAGGTGCCAGCGCAGCAGGTCGGGGGCGAGGTGGCAAAGGTCGTCCTCGAGCGCCGCGGCGACCTCGGCGCCGCAGCGGGCGGCGACGGCGCGGAGGTCGACGGCGACGTCGACCCGGGCCGCCGCGCAGGCGGCCCGCCAGTCACCGGCCAGCCGGGCGGCTGTCGCATGTTCGATCATCCAGCGGGGCACCGCGTACCGGCGGACCCGGCTCCGGCTCGCCGCCTCCCCCGCGGGGAGCGAGGGGAACTCGCCCGGGGCGCTCACCGGTAGACACTTCCTATCGCGCGCAGGTCGGGATGCGCCCCGCCGGCCGGCCGCAGCCGCTCGGTGAAGGACCGCTTGACCTTGCGGGGCAGGCCGGGCCCCAGACCGACGTACTCCAGGGGCGAGTTGTCGTCCACCGCCGCCAGCAGGGTCTTCGCGCCCCGGCCGGTCAGGCCGGTGTGGCGCAGCTCCAGCCGGCGCAGCGGGCTGCCCGGCAGGGCGGCGGCCAGGGCGTGGGCACCGTCGTCGCCGGTGGTGTTGGCGGGGGCGCCGAGGCTGCGCTCCGACAGCGGCCGGCCGAGGTCGAGTGCCTCGATGCCGTCCAGCGAGCCGGCGAGGGCGCGGGCGCCGGCGGGGCCGATCCCGTTGCCGCCCAGGCCGAGGCGGACCGGACGGGCGGGGTCGGCCGCGGCGGCGAGGATCGCGGCGCCCTCGTCGCCGAGGTGGTTGGCGGGCAGGTACAACTCGCGCACCCCCGCCTCCCGGATGAGTGCCGCCAGCAGCGGGGCGGCGGCCGCGGTCAGGCCGTTGCCGCCGAGGAAGAGGCGCTCCACCGGGCTCGGCCGGCCGGTGAGGGCGTCGCACAGGGCCCGCAGACCGTCGAGGGTCAGGCCGGTGTTGACCAGGTCGAGGGTGCGCAGGGCGGTGTTGCGGCGGAGCATCGCGGCGAGCGTGCGGGCGCCGTCCTCGCCCAGCGGGTTGCGCTTGAGCCACAGGGCGCGGACGGTGCCGTCCGTCGTCAGCGCGTCGGCGAGCGCGCCGACGCCCGCGCGGCCGATGCGGTTGCAGCCGAGGTAGAGGGTGTGCAGACCGTGGCCGTCGGTCAGCGCGCCGGCGACCGTGCGGGCGCCCTCGTCCCCGATGGCGTTGGTGCCGAGCAGGAGGTGCACGGCGTGCGGGGAGGCGGCGGCGACGGGCATCAGCCGGGCGGCGCCGCCGGGTCCGAGGCCCTGCTTGCACAGGTCGACCCGGCCGTCCGCGCGGACCGTGCCGAGCGGGAAGGCCTCGTCGGTGTCGACCGCCGGCGCGGCCCGCAGTCGGTCGAGCAGCGGCTCCAGGGCGGCGGGGTCGCTGACCGGGATGTCCGGGTGCTCGATCGCGGGGCAGCGTACGGGTGTCGGCTGCGTCATCACCACTCCACCGGTCCATCGCCGGTGCCCGGCTCGCCGAGGGCGGCATCGCCCTCCGCCCGCCCAGGACGAACCGACGCCAATCGACTTTCCTCCACGACAAGGGCGGCAAGGCTGGTCGGATTCGAACCGACGTCCTCCAGCTCGATGCGTGGGCGCGACGACCTCTGCGCTACAGCCTTGCCGCGGTGATCATAGCGACTTTCGGCCGCGCGTTCGACGGCGGATGGCTGAGGGCGCCCCTGACGATCGCTCAGGGGCGCCCCTGAGGGGGAACAGGCCGGTGACGGCCGTCGTGTGTGGGCGCGGGTGCGTCAGGGGGACCCGGGCGGGAAGATGCTGCGGTCCCGTGTGGTGTCCTGCCGGCCGCCGTTGAAGATGACGTGCCGGGCCGGGGAGGCACCGGACAGGGCCCAGATGCCGACTCCGCACGCGATGACGACCATGACCAGCACGATCGCCACGGTGAGGGCGCGGCGCCGCAGGTCCCGGCGGCGCCACTGCCGGCGCGCCCGGTGGTAGGCGTCGGGTGGCTCCCGGACGGTGTCCGCGAGCCCGGCGAGAGCCGACCGCAACCGTTCCTCCGTCCCTCCGTTCACGCCTCGGCTCCCTTCAGGATGCTGCTGAGTTTCGCCATGCCTCTGGATGCGTGGGATTTCACGGCGCCCGGGGAGATGCCCATGGTCCGGGCGATCTCCGCTTCGCTCAGATCCAGCCAGTATCGCAGCACGAGCACCTGGTGCTGCCGGGCCGGCAGGGCGCGCAACGCGCTGACCACGTGCCGGTGTTCGTCGCGGAGTAAGGCGTGCTGTTCGGCCGAGTCCTCGGTGAACTCCACGTTCTGCTGGGCGTGCCGGCGCACCACGCGCAGATGGCGGAAACGCATCCGGGTCAGGTTGAGGATCACCCCGCGCAGATAGCCGACGGCGGCGTCCTTGTCCCGTATCCGTCCCCAGCGGCGCTGGAGTTGGTAGAAGGCCTCGGCCACCACGTCCTCCGCGTCGGGCCCGGCGCCGAGCAGGACGGCCAGGCGGAGCAGACCGGCGTGGTGGGTCTCGAACAGGGCGGCGACGGCGGTGTCCCGGTCGGTGTCCGGGTCAGGGTCCGGGTCGTTCTCCGGGTCGGGGTCCGGCGCGACCGCGGCGGTGTGCTCGGCCACCGCTGTCGTCTCCTCCGCTTCCCCGCGGTGACCGGCACGGGTGAGTGGTGGGGTGGGGGTCATCCGGTACTCCTCCTGTTCACTGCGGCTCGATGGGTCAGTCGATGCGAAAGGCGAAGCGGGAGCCGCGCCGCGCCACGGGGTCGCCGGGGGCGAGCGCGTCGGGGCCGCGGACCACGCCCAGGCGGTCCAGGACCGGGGTGAGGAGCACGGCCACGGCCAGGTTGAGGGCGAGTGCGACCAGGGCGGTGTAGAGCGAGATCCGTCCGGTTCCGGAGCCGAGGGTCACCACGGAGTCGAAGCCGTGCACGACGGTCAGCAGGGTGCCGCTCGCCATGCCGGCCGCCCAGCCGGCCAGCAGGGCCCGGTGGTGGAACCAGCGGGTGTAGGGCGCGCATCCGACGGCGGGCACCGTCTGGATGATCCAGACGCCGCCCAGCAGATGCAGGTTGACCGCGTCCTGCGGTGGCAGCAGCAGCGCGAAGACGAGGGCGCCCAGGACGACGGCGGTGGCGGCGAAGCGGGCGATGCGCACCTCGTGCTTGGGGGTCGCCGTCGGGTTGAAGTACTCGGTGTAGACGTTGCGGGTGACCAGCATGGCCAGCGAGACGGCCATCACGGCGCCGGGCAGCAGGGCGGCGACGGCGAGGCCGCCGAGGAGGAGTCCGGCCAGCCAGGGTTCGGCCAGCCGGCGCAGCAGCTCCGGCGCGGCGAGTTCGGCGTGGCCGGGCGGGGTGGTCACGCCGAAGGCGAGCGCGGCGAAGCCCAGGTAGGCGAAGAGGCCGAGGGCGAACGTCCACAGGGGCAGGGCGAGGACCGCCCGCCGGACGGTGTCCGCTCCGCGGGCGGCCAGGGCGACGGTGAGCACCTGGGGGTACATCAGCTGGGCGAGCACGCTGCCGACGGCGAGCGTGACATAGGCGGCACGGGTTCCCACGGGCGGCACCAGGCTCATCCCCTGGCCGGCCAGGCGCCGTCCGGCCTCCTCGAAGACCCGCCCGGCGCCCGCGCCGCCGTGCACCACCAGCGCCAGCGAGACGACCAGCAGCACCGTCATGAGGACCGCCTTGAACCCGGCGACGCGCACGCACACCCGCAGGCCGCGCGGCAGCAGGGCGGCGGTCACCAGGGCGAACAGGAGCACGATCCCCAGCACCACCCGGGGGTCGGCGAGGTCGACGCCCATCGCCCGCAACGCGGCTGCCAGGCCCACGACTTGGAGCGCCAGATACGGCATGGTGGCCAGCAGCCCGGACAGCACCACCGCGAGGGACAGGGCGTGCGAGCCGTACCGGGCGAGGGCGAAGTCCGCGGTGGTGAGCAGGTCGTACCGGCGCGCCATGGCGTGCAGGCGCGGCAGCACGAAGAGGGCGGCGGGGGTGAGCAGCAGGGTGTAGGTGAGGGCGTAGAGCCCGAACCCGCCGGTGGCGTACGTCAGTCCGGGCACCGCGACGACCGTGTACGCCGTGTAGACCGTGCCGCCGAGGAGTACCGCCGTGGCGACGAGGCCCAGGCCGCGCCGGGCCAGGGCCCAGCCGGCCGGGTCGGGCAGCTCCTCGTGGCCCCGGCTGCGGGAGAGCGCCCGTGCCGCGATCGCGACGCCCGTCACCACCAAGGCGAAGAAGGGGAACGGACTGCCACTCGGAGACGCCATGGCGGTTGACGCTAGGGGTTCCCCTGCACCCGGCGCAAGCTGCTTCGGAAGTAGTTTTCCGCATAACGGACATCGAGCCGCCTCCTCAGGGGAGGACCACCACGTGCGCGGCCAAGGAGAGTCCGGCTCCGGAGCCCACCAGCAGCGCCGTCGCCCACACCGTCGGTCCGATACCGGGCTCGGCGGCCGGGCCGACCACGACCGCGCCCGCCCCGTCCCCGAAGAGGAAGGCCGTGGACCGGTCCGCCGGGTCGATCAGATCGCTCGTCGTCGGGCGCCTGGGGAAGGTCCGCCGCGGAGCGCGCGGGGAGTCCCTGCTCACGCCCCCGCCATGTGGGTGCCGCCGTCGACGTGGACGATCTCGCCGGTGGTCCGCGGGAACCAGTCCGACAGCAGGGCGACCACCCCGCGGGCGGCCGGCTCGGGGTCCTCCAGGTCCCAGCCGAGCGTCGCGCGCGAGGTGCTCGCCTCGGCCAGTTCCGTGAAGCCGGGGATGGACTTGGCGGCCATGGAGCGGATCGGGCCCGCCGAGACGAGGTTGCAGCGGATGCCCCGGCCGCCCAGATAGCGGGCCAGATAGCGGTTGACGGCCTCCAGCGCCGCCTTGCTGACGCCCATCCAGTCGTAGTGCGGCCAGGCCTGCCGGGCGTCGAAGTCCATGCCGACGACCGCTCCTCCGCGGCGCTCCAGCAGCGGCAGCACCGCGACGGTCAGGGCCTTGAGCGAGTACGCCGACACCTCCAGCGAGGTGGCGACCGAACTCCAGCCGGTGTTCAGGAAGTTGCCGCCCAGGGCGTCCTGCGGGGCGAAGGCGATGGAGTGCACCACGCCGTCCAGCGCCGGTTCCTCGCCGAGGTGCTCGGCGACCCGGTCGGCGAGGGTGTCCAGGTGCTCCTGGTTCTGCACGTCCAGGTCGACGACGGGCGCGGGCTCGGGCAGCCGCTTGGCGGTCAGCTCGACGAGGCTGCGCCTCCCGAACGCGGTAAGGACCACCCGCGCGCCCTCCCGCTGGGCGAGCCGTGCCGCGTGGAAGGCGATCGACTTCTCGCTGAGCACCCCCGTGACCAGGATGTTCTTGCCGTGGAGTATTCCGCTCATGTCCTTAACGGTCCTTGCTCGGTACGCCGTCGGCGGCTGCGACGGCCAGGGATACGGGGGTCCGGCGGGACGCGGGCGCGGTGTCCCGCACGAGGCCTGCCAGGAAGCTGCCGATGATGCGCGGGCCGTGCCGGGTGAGCACCGACTCCGCGTGGAACTGCATCGAGGCGAAGCGTTCCGCGCGCAGCGCGTGCACCTCGCCGGTGCGCGGGTCCCGGCTGACCTCCACCCGGGCGCCGTACGGCCCGTCGATGACATCGCGGGCGCTGCGGGCCGCGAAGGTGTTGTAGAAGCCGACGTGTTCACGGCGGCCGAAGAGGTCGATCTCCCGCTGCACGCCCTGGTTGGGCACCGCCCTGCGGATCAGGTCGAGGCCGAGCGCCCGGCCGAGCACCTGGTGGCTGAGGCAGACGGCGAGGAACGGCCGCCCGGTGCCGAGGAGTTCACGGACGGCGCCGTCCAGGTGGGCGATCTTCGGATCGGCCGTGGCGCGTGGATCGCCGGGGCCGGGTCCCATGACGACGAGGTCGTGCTCGTCGAAGACGTACGGCTGGTCGAAGCGCCGTACGGTCACCTCCAGGCCCAGCGACCGCAGATGCTTCTCGATCATCGAGGTGAACGTGTCCTCGGCGTCGACCACCAGCACCCGCCGGCCGTCGAGCAGGGCGCCCTCGGCGGCCGGCTCCACGCGGCCGGCCAGCCAGAACCCGCCGAGCGGGTCGTTGCGCCGGAGCAGCGCCGAGCGGACCTGCGGGTGGTCCCGGAAGCCCGTCGGTGCGGCGTCCCGCAGCGCGGCGACCAGACCGGCCGCCTTGGCCCGGGTCTCGGCCACCTCGGAGGCCGGATCGGAGTGGCGTACGAGGGTGGCGCCGACGCCGATCGCGAGCCGCCCGGTGCGGTCGATGTCGGCGGTGCGGATGAGGATCGCGGAGTCCAGGGTGCGGGCGCCCCGCGCGTCCCGGCCGATCAGCGCGGCGACGCCGCTGTAGTAGCCGCGGCCGCCGGGCTCGTACCGGGCGATCACCCGGCAGGCGCTCTCCAGCGGGCTGCCGGTGACGGTGGGGGCGAACAGCGTCTCGCGCAGGATCTCCTGGGGGGCGCGGGTCGTACGCCCCTCGATGAAGTACTCGGTGTGCGCGAGCCGGGACATCTCCTTGAGGTAGGGGCCGACGACGCGCACCTGGTCCGGGCAGACCCGGCTCATCATCTTGAGTTCCTCGTCGACGACCATGTACAGCTCGTCGGCCTCCTTGCGGTCGGCGAGGAAGTCCAGGACGCCGGAGAGGGTGGGTCCGCCCGCCGGATAGCGGTAGGTGCCGCTGATCGGGTTCATCACGGCGGTGCCGTCGCGCAGGCTCACATGCCGCTCCGGCGACGCGCCGACGAAGGTGCGCCCACCGGTGTGGATCAGGAAGGTCCAGTACGCGGCCGACTCGCGCTCGAGCAGCCGCCGGAACAGGGTCAGTGCGTCGGCCACGCCGTAGTCGGCGATCTCGGCGACGAACGACCGCTTGATGACGAAGTTGGCGCCCTGGCCGGTGCCGATCTCGTCCGCGACGACCCGGCTGACGATGTCGGCGTACGCCTCGTCGGACACGTCGAAGTCCCCGCCGGACAGCCGGATCCCCCGGTCGGGGACGCGGGTGAGGACGTCGGCGAGCGGTACGGCCGCCTGCTCGCGCACCTCCAGCGCGATGAGCGGCGCCCCGTCGTCGGCGCAGGCGTAGCCCCGCTCGGCGACCTGCCGGAAGGGCACGACGGTGAGCAGTTCGTGGTGGGCTCCGGGCTGCCGGGGCGTGGTGGGCAGCGGCAGTGCGGCGAGCGTGCCGGGGGTGGACACCTCGCCGAGGAGCACGTCCACGACACCGGGGTCGGCCGAGCCGGGACGGTGCAGCAGCGCGAAGGGTCCGGGCTCGGGCGCCAGGACGCGGCCGAGCGGATCGGCCGGGGGCACGCCGGTCATCCGAGGACCTCCTTGGTGGTGGTGACGACGGCGCAGGTGCGGGCCGCGTACTCCAGGGCCATCCGGTGGTCGGCGGCGCTGAAGTCCGCGACGGCGTCGGCCACGAGGAAGGTCTCGATGTCGTGGGTGTAGGCCTCCACGGCGCTCATCAGGACCCCCACGTGGGCGTACACACCGCAGACGATCAGCTGGTCGCGTCCGGCCGCGCGCATCCGCTGCAACAGGTCGGACTTGAAGAAGGCGCTGTAGCGCCACTTGGTGAACACCCAGTCGCCGTCGGCCGGGGCCAGCGGTTCGGTGATCTCCCGGTCGGCCGGGCTGACCTGCATGCCCGGTCCCCAGAAGTCGTTGAGCAGTCCGCGCTCCTCGGGGGTCATCCCCCCGGGCTGCGCGGTGTAGGCGACGGGCATGCCGGCGCGGGCGCAGTGGTCGCGCAACGCGGCGGTGTTGCGGACCAGTTCGGCGCGGAGCGGGTCGGGCAGCGGGCGCAGGAAGTACCGCTGCATGTCGTGCACGAGGAGCACGGCGCGGGCGGGGTCGACCGTCCAGCGCGGGATGCGGGCGGGCAGCTCGCCGCTGGTCGGCATCGGGTAGGGCGCGATGGGCGGGATGCCTGGCATGGCGGTCCTCTCGGAGGGCGGGCGGGGAGCGGGGCGCTAGGCGCCGAGGCTGGCTCCGCCGTCGACCGTCAGGTCGTGCAGCGTGATGTGCGCGGCGGCGTCGGACAGCAGGAACAGCACGGCGTCGGCGATGTTCTCGGGCCGGGCGATGCGGCCCAGCGGGATGCCGAGTCGGTAGGTCTCCGGGCGGCCGCGCAGGGTGGCCTCGCGGTCCGACTCGTCCCGCCACATCGAGGTGAGCATCGGCGTGTCGGTGGAGCCCGGGCCCACCACGTTGCAGCGGATGCCGTACGGCGCCAGCTCGACGCCGAGCGACTTGGT
This sequence comes from Streptomyces sp. NPDC127190, assembly GCF_042672505.1. Classification (NCBI taxonomy): domain Bacteria; kingdom Bacillati; phylum Actinomycetota; class Actinomycetes; order Kitasatosporales; family Streptomycetaceae; genus Streptomyces; species Streptomyces sp. NPDC127190. Next base: position 29,689 of record NZ_JBHXVE010000006.1, on the reverse strand, counting down.
GAAGTGGGCGGCGGCGGCCTTGGAGGCGGCGTAGGCGGCCATCTCGGCGCGCGGGGTGCGGGCCGCGTTGGAGGCCACGGTCACGATCGCGCCCGAGCGGCGGGGCACCATCCGCTCGGCCACCGCACGGGACATGAGGAAGACGCCGGTGGCGTTCACCGCGAAGGTGCGGGCCCACTCCTCGTCGCCGTATCCGACGACGGGTCCCAGGTGCAGCACCCCGGCGGCGTTGACGAGGAAGTCCACGGCGCCCAGCGTCCGTTCGACGGAGTCGACCAGGTCGCGGACGGCGCCGGAATCGGTGACGTCCGCGGGGTACGGCGTGACCGTGGCCGGCCCCCCGGTCGCCTCGTCGGCGCACTTGTGAAGCCGGTCGGCCTCGCGGTCGACGGCGGCGACACGGACGCCGGCCCGGGCCAGGGCGGCGACGACCGCGCCGCCGATCCCGCCCGCGGCTCCGGTGACGATGGCTGTCTTGTCCTGCATGCTCTTCCTTTCGCTGCCGGGATGTCTCAGGGCCGCCAGGCGGCCACGACTTCCAGCGCCTGGGCGGGATTGAGCCGGGGGTCGCACAGGCTGGTGTACGGGCCGCGGGCCGGCGCGCCGGGGGCGGTGTACGGGCCGCCGGGCAGGCATTCCAGGACGTCGTCCGGGGTGGTCTCCAGGTGCAGCCCGCCGGCCACACCGCCCGCCTCGCGCACGGCCGTCTGGAACGCCTCGATCTCCCGCCGGATGGTGTCCGTGTGCCGCCGCTTGCGCCCGTCGGGGCCGGTGACGGTGTTGCCGTGCATGGGGTCGGTGAGCCAGATCGCCGGGTGCCCCTCGGCCCGGACGGCGGCGACCAGGCGGGGCAGCACGGCCGCGGCCCGGTCGGCGCCGGTGCGGGCGATGAGGGTGAGCCGGCCCGGCTGCCGCAGCGGGTCGAGCCTCTCGCACAGGGCGACCAGCTCGTCGGGGGTCATGCCCGGACCGACCTTGCAGGCCACCGGGTTGACCACTTCGGCGAGCAGGGCGACATGGGCGCCGTCGAGCCCGCGGGTGCGTTCGCCGATCCACGGGAAGTGCGTGGAGGCGAGCAGCAGGGCGCCGTCCTCGGTGCGGCGCAGCAGGGGCAGTTCGTAGTCGAGCAGCAGCGCCTCGTGGCTGGTCCACACCACGGCCTCGGTGCCGGCCGGCCGCGGGCCCGCCGTCCAGCCGAGGTGCCCCATGATGTCGGCGGCGGCCATGTACCCGGTGAGCAGGCGCAGCGGGTCCGGGCGGCGGCTCTCCGGGTCGGGTTCCGGTCCGTTGACCAAGTGACCCCGGTACACGGGCAGTTCCCGTCCGGCGACGATCTCGGTGGGCTGCGAGCGGGGCTTGGCGAACTGTCCCGCCAGCCGCCCCACCCGGACCACGGGCCGGCCGGTGGTGAGTTTCAGCGCCCCGGCCAGCAGATCGAGGACGGCGCTCTTGCGGGCGACGTGCCGGTCCGTGCAGTCGTCGGGGTCCTCGGCGCAGTCGCCGGCCTGGACGACCTCGGCCTTGCCCGCGGCGACGTCGGCGAGCAGCCCGCGCAGGACGGCGACGTCCTCGGCGCGGACCAGGGCGGGGCGCTGGGCGAGGGCCCGGCGCACCCGGGCCAGTTGGGCCAGGTCCTCCCAGGGCGGCTGCTGCCGGGCCTCCTGGTGACGGAGGTCGAGCAGGGCGTTGTCCACTGATGTCTCTCCCATGCGAGGTGCGGGCGTACGACGGTCGGGGGGCCGGTCACACGACCAGTCCGCCGTCGACGCCGAGGACCTGGCCGGTGATGTACGCGGCGCGGTCGGAGGCGAGGAAGGCGACGAGGTGGGCGACGTCGTCGGGCCGGCCGAACCGGGCGAGCGGGATCCGCTCCCGGAGCCGCTCGCGCACGGTGTCCGTCAGCGCCGCGGTCATGTCGGTGTCGATGAAGCCCGGCGCCACGACGTTGGCGCGGACGCCGTAGGGGCCGCACTCCTTGGCCAGGGCCCGGGTGAAGCCGATGATCCCGGCCTTCGACGCCGAGTAGTTGGTCTGGTGGGCGTTGCCGTGGACCCCGGCGACCGAGGACAGGGTGATGACGCAGCCGGCCTTGCGGCGCATCATGCGGGTGATCACGGCGCGGCAGACCGCGTAGGTGCCGTCCAGGTTGGTGGACAGCACGTCGTGCCACTCGTCGTCGGACATGAGGGCGAGGGGCCGGTCCCGGGTGATGCCGGCGGCGCTGACGAGCGTGCGCACCGGGCCGAGTTCGCGTTCGGTCTCGGTCACGAACCGCCGGACCTGCTCGGCGTCGGCGATGTCGACGGTGCGGTGCAGCACGCGGGCGCCGGCCTCGGCCGCGGCGTCCGCCGCCTCCTTCGCGGCGGACTCGTTGGAGCGGTGGCAGAAGGCCACGTCGTGTCCCTCCCGGGCGAGCCGTGCCACGACGGCGCGCCCGATCCCGCGGGAGCCGCCGGTGACCAGGGCCACGGGCCGGCCGGTGTCCTCCGGGGCGGCCGGGGACGTGGGGGCGGTCGGCGCGCTCATGCGGCGGCGAGTTTCTGCCGGACCAGCTCGTGCACGCCGGCCAGGGTGTTGATGGTCTTCAGCTCGTCGTCGGTGACGTCGATGCCGTAGCGGTCCTCCAGCCGGGTGGCGATCTCCAGCGTGATGAGGGAGTCCATGCCCAGGTCCTCGGTGAAGTGGGCGTCGTCGGTGACCTCCTCGGGCGACAGCTCGAAGGTGACGGCCATCAGGGCGCGCAGCTCTTCCAGGTCGACGGAGACGGAGGTGGTGTCGGGCACGGTCGGGTTCCTTTCTCGGGAGGCTGTGGGGTCACAGGGCGGTGCGGGCCGCCGCCCGGGGCGGCAGGAGGGCCGCCACGGCGGACGCGTCGGTGCCGTGGGCCGTGGCCAGCACCAGGCCGTCGCCGCCCTCGTCGTAGTAGGCGACCGCGGCGGCGCACTGGAGCACGCCGAGGGCTCCGCCGCACTCCCCCAGCCGGTCGGCCAGGCAGGCGAGCCGGACCCGTTCGGGCAGGTGCGGCCGGTCGTCCTCGGGGGCGCCGGTCAGCCACAGGCCGATCGGCTCGGCCCGCGGGTCGGCCGCGGCGCGCAGGACCTCCGCGTGGTCGTGCCCGCGGTCGTATCCCCGCCACCGGGCGCGGACCCGGGCGCCCCGCCCGGCCGCGTGCGCGGCGGACTCCAGGACGACCGTGGCGGCGCCGTCCACGGGGTCGGCGCCCAGCAGCTTGGCCACGACCTCGTTGGCCGGTTCGACGCCGGTCACGACGACGGTGTCGGCGCGGCCCGCGGCGATCAGGTTGCGGCCCCAGTGCAGGGCGTCGAGTCCGCTCGTCGCTCCGTTGCACAGGGTGACCGCGGGCCCGCGCAGCCCGTAGCCGGCCGCGATCCAGCCCGCGATGGCGCTGGTGGACGTCTGCGGCAGTCCGGTCGCGCTGATGGCCCGCGAGGTCTGCCGGGCGGCGGTGTCGACGTAGCCGCAGACGCTGTCGTAGTTCCCGGTGTTGGAGCTGACGACGGTGGCGGTACGGGCGCCGTCGAGGTCCGGGCCGTCCGGGCCGTACAGCCCGGCGTCGCGCAGCGCCGGTTCGACGGCGCGCAGCGCGAGGCGGGTGGCGCGGTCCTTGTGCCGCAGTTCTCGGCCCTTCAGGCCGGTCTCCGGGTCGAACGGCGTGCCGCCGCGGTCGCGGTGCAGGAGGTCCGCGGGTCCCGCGAGGCCGGGTACGGCGAGCCCGGCTCCGGTGACCACCACCGCCGAACGGTGTGCCGTGGGTTCGCTGTTCACGCCTGTTCCCACCCCCGCTGTCGGTTCGCTGTTCACGCCTTCTCCACCACCGCGACGGCGTTGATCCCGCCGAACCCGAACGCGTTGACCTGGGCGAGTGCGATCGGGGCGGGCGCCGCGGCGCCCTGCACCAGGCGCAGTCCCGCCGCCTCCTCGATGGGGTCGGTCAGTCCGATGACCGGCGGTACGGCGCCGTGCCGCATGCTCAGTACGGCCGTCACCAGGCTCAGCAGCCCGGAGCCGCCCAGCGTGTGCCCCACGCCCGACTTGACGGCCGTCATGAGCGGGCCCGGGGCGTCGGTGAAGAGCCGGGACATGACCGCCGCCTCGGTCTCGTCGTTGCGGGCGGTGCCCGTGCCGTGCAGCATCACCAGGTCGATGTCGCCGGGGCGCACCCCGGCCCGCTGGTGGGCGTCACGGATCCCGGCCTCCACCCCCGCCGGGTCCGGGGCCGTGGGGTGGCCCGCGTCGCAGTTGAGGCCGACGGCGCGCAGCCGGGCCGCGACGCCCGTCCGCCGCGCTCCGGCCCGGGTGAGGACCACGGCCACGGCGCCCTCGCCCATGACCATGCCCTTGTGGCCGCGGTCGAAGGGGCGTGCGGCGTCCGGTACCAGGGTCTGTGCCCGGTCCATGGCGGCGAAGGTGGACTCCGCGATGGAGTCGGCGCCGGCCACGACGACGGTGTCGGCCTGGCCGAGGGAGATCAGGTCGGCGGCCATGCCGAGGGCGTACAGGGAGGCGGCGCAGGCGTTGGCGAAGGTGTAGCTGGTCCGTGCGTGGAAGCGGCGGCGCAGCGCGCTGCCGAAGTGCAGCTCGTCGGTGGCCACTCGGGCGCCCTCGCGCCACCACAGCTCCACGCTGCGCTGCTCGCGCAGGGTGGTGCCGACGAGCACGGGGACCTCGCTGAGGTCGTCGTCCAGTCCGGCGTCGGCGAGGGCCTGCTCGACCGCGGTGAGGAGCCAGCCGGTGGCGCGCAGCGGGCGGTCGCCGCCGGGGCCGCGGTCGTCGATCTCGTAGGCGTGCCGGGCCTGGTAGAAGGCCGGGTCGAAGACGCGGACCGGGGCGCGGCCGTCGCGGCCCGCGCACAGCGCGTCGTAGGTGGCGCGGGCGTCGGCGCCGACGCTGCTGACCGCGCCCAGGCCGATGATGTCCCAGGTCATGCCTCGGCCACCCGGGTGCGCAGGGTGTGGGCCGCGGTCTTGCCGCTGACGGTCGTCGGCAGTTCGGGGAACAGCTCCACCCGGGAGGGCCGCTTGTGCGCGGGCAGTCCGCGCCGCGCGGCACTGATCACGGCGCGGCGCACCCGGGCCGGGTCGGCGCCGTCCGCCGGCTGGACGCAGGCCACCGCCTGCTCCAGGCCGTCGGCGTCGCGGCCGGCGACGACCGCGCAGGCCGCGACGCCCTCGACGGTGCGCAGGACGCCCTCGATCTCGGCCGGAACCACCTTGTAGCCGCCGATGTTGAGGATGTCGTCGGCCCGGCACAGGTAGGCGAAGGAGCCGTCCGGGGCGCGTCGTACCAGGTCGCCGGTGTAGGCGCCGCCGTCGGCGAAAGCCGCCCGGTCGGCCTCGGCCCGGTTGACGTAGCCGAGGGCGACGGTGGGGCCGGCGATGTGCAGCCGGCCCTCCTGCCCGTCGGGCAGTTCGGTGCCGTCGGCGTCGCGGACGGTGGCCCGGACCCCGGGGACGGGGAAGCCGAGCGCGCCCTCGGGGGTGCGGTCGGCCGGTGCGACCAGGGCGACATGCATCAGTTCGGTGGCGCCGAAGCAGTTCACGAGCGGGGCGCCGAAGGCCGCCCGGATGCGCTCGGCGAGCGCCGGCGGGCAGTTCTCGCCGGCCGTGGTGCACAGCCGTACGGCGTCGTAGGCGGCGCTGTCCTGGCCGGGCAGCTGGGTCAGGGCGGCGTAGAGCCGGGGTACCGAGCAGAAGACGGTGGGCCGGTGGGTGGCGAGGGCCTCGGCCGCGGTGTACGGGTCGACCACGCCGCGGATCAGGGCCGCGCTCGCGCCGGCCGCGAGGACGCAGAGCACCGCGTTGCCGAAGCCGTAGCCGAAGGACAGGCGGGCGGTGGTCAGCAGCGTGTCGTCGGGGCGCAGCCCCAGGACGCCGCCGAAGCCGTCGATCATGGCCAGCAGGCCGGCCGCCGAGTGCCGTACGCCCTTGGGGGTGCCGGTGCTGCCGGAGGTGTACTGCACGAGGGCCTCGGCGTCGGCGGGCCCGGTGTGCGGCGGCGGGGTGTCGGCGGCGGGCGCGTGACCTTCCGTCATCCTGCGGCGGGTGTCCTCGCCGTCGAGGCGCGGGAGGTGCGCGAGCGTTTGGTGCAGGGCGGCGCGCTTGGCGTCGGAGCCGTCGACGTGCACCACGCGGGCCCCGCAGTCCTCGACCGCGAAGGCGATGTCGGCGTCGTCGAGGAGCGGGCTCACCACGACCGGCACGGAGCCGAGCCACCAGTGGCCGAGGACCGCCGCCACGGTGGCGACGGAGTCCTCGGCGATCACCACGCCGCGCTCCCCGGGCCGGACGCCCGCCGCACGCAGCTCGGCGGCGTAGTCACGGGCCGCCGCGTGCAGCCCGGCGTACGACACCCGGCCCACGTCGGGGTCGGTGTAGGCCGTCCGGTCGCCCTCTTTGGCGTCGATCCGGTGCCGCACCAGACGCCCGACCAGGTCGGCCTGCCCGGCCGCGGCGTCCGCCGGGGCGAGGACGGCGAGCGCGTCGGCCACCGAGCCGATCGCCGCCGCCTGCCGCGGTGTCAGGGCGGTGCCGAAGTTCTCCTGAATGCGGGTGATGGCCTCGACCTTTTCGAGGGACGTCATGCCGAGTTCATCCACCCAGGGGTCGGACTCGCCCACGTCGGACGGTTCCAGTTCCAGAACGGTCGCCACGATCTCGCGCAGCTTTTCGCTTGCGAGCTTTCTCTGCGTGGTCACTGGTGGATTCCCTTCTGCCGATGGCCGAAAAGCTAGCCCGGCAGTCGGTGCCCGCACACCGCGCGAACGAGTAGGCACCCCACCGACTCACCTACTCGTTCGAGTAGTTACGGCCGCCACGGGTCGGCGTCTACCGTCGTCACCGACGTGGCGCGCCCCCTCGCCGCGCATCTGTCTGCACCCGACCAAGGCCAGGTGAACATGCCGCTCACGACGCGATCCATGCTCGATCAGGACGCCCGCCGGCGCATTTACGAAGACACGTCCGTGGGCGGCGGGAATGCGTGGAGAAAGGCGCTCGAACTCAGTCCGCATCCGGATCTGACCTGCCTGGTGGCCGATCGTCCGGTCATGAATGTCGACGGTGTGCCGCAGTCGGAATTCAATCTGCGGCAGCTCGACGAACTGGCCGAGTCCTGGGCGTCGTTCTACTGGGACCGCGGGGTGCGGCGCAGCGACCGGGTCGCGGTCTACATCGAGGACTCCTTCGACGACCAGGTCCATCTGGCGGCGCTGGCCCGGATCGGCGCGATACCGCTGCTCGTCAACGGGCGCATGGAACCGGACCTCGCCCTCGGTCTGATGGCGCGCACCGACCCGGTCGGGCTGTTCACCGACGCGGCCCACCTGGCCCTGCTGGACGGCCGCCAGGAGAAGCTGGCGACGCTGCGCTGGACCGTCACCGCCGACGACGCGCGGATCCTCGGCCGGCGCAGCCTGCCCGACCGGGCGCTGTACCGGCACGGCGACGACGACCCGGTGTTCCTGTGCCACTCCTCCGGCACCACCGGCATCCCGAAGCCGGTCATCTGGGCGCACCGGCAGAGCCTGTACGGTCCGGGCTGGCGGCTGTCCGTGCCGGAGGACCCGACGGTGATGCTGTCGGCGGCGCCGCAGTCGCACTCGTCGGCGATCGCGTACACCTTCTACTCGCTGCTGTGCGGCCTGCCGCTGATCTCCTTCTCCGACCAGTCCGGGCCCGGAGTGGCGCGGGGCGCCCGGGAGCACCGTCCGACCCGCATCCTGGCGTTCAACCAGACGTACTCGGAGCTGGCCTCCATGGAGCTGGACCCGGAGGACTTCACCTCGGTCCGGGAGTGGCAGAACACCGGTGACTCGGCGCACGACGCGCACATCCGCAAGCTTATCCGGTACGGCCACCATGTGGTGGACGGCGAGCGCCGGCCGGGTTCGGTGTTCAGCGACGGCCTCGGCTCCTCGGAGCTGGGCTGGGCGACGCTGCGCCGCTACATCACCCAGGACACCCCGGCGCGCCCCCGCTTCCTGGGCAACCCGGTGCCGGCCGGCGAGGTGGCGGTGCTGCGCGAGGACGGCACCCCGGCCGCCGACGGCGAGGTCGGCCTGTTCGGGCTGCGCAGCAAGTCCGTCATCCCGGGGTACTGGAACGACGCCGACACGTACTACCGCAGCAAGCTGGCCGGTTACTGGCTGTCGGGCGATCTCGCCTACCGGGAGGGCGAGGACTTCTTCCATGTGGACCGCGCGGTGGACACGATCCACACCCCCGAGGGCCCCGGTTACTCGGTGCTGATGGAGGAGATCCTGCTGCTCGCCCTGCCGGAGGCGGCGGACTGCGCGGTGGCTGCGGGCAGGCGCGCGGGCGTCCCGGCGCCGGTGGCCGTGGTCCGGGCGCCCGCCGACGCGGACCCGGCCGAGCTGCTGGCACGGGCCAACGCGGCGCTGCGCGAGGCCGGCCAGCCGCCGCTGGCGCTGCTGGAGACGACCCTCGACAAGGCCGCCATCCCGACCGGCCCCACCGGCAAGGTGCTCAAGCGCAGGCTGCGGGAGAAGTACGCGGACCTCGACGCCTACACGGCCTCGGCCACCGGCCGGTTCGCCACCGAGACGAAGGACGCGGCGGCCCTATGACCCAGTCCTCCGCCGCCGGGCCGGAGGAGAGCGCCGACCTGTCGGCGTGGATCACCCGGCCCGGCGGCCCCGAGACCCTCGCCGCGCGCATGGGCATCGAGCTGGTCGAGGCGTCGCCCGAACGGCTCGTCGGCACCATGCCGGTGAACGGCAACAAGCAGTTGTACGGCATGTTGCACGGGGGCGCGTCCGTGGTGCTCGCCGAGACCCTCGGGTCCATCGGCGCGGCCATGCACGCGGGCGGCGGCCATATCGCCCTCGGGGTCGATGTCAACGCCACGCACCACCGGCCGGTGCGCAGCGGTGTGGTGACCGCGGTGGCGACTGCACTGTCCCTCGGTCCGACCCTTGCCTCGTACGATGTTGTGATCACCGATGAGGCGGGCCGGCGTACGTGCACCGCACGGATCACCGTTGCCCCCAACACCGCTCAGCGCATGCAACGAGGAAAAAGATGACCGAAGCGGCTTCTTCCACCCCTGCGCACACCCGCTCGGCCGACGGGACGTCCCCGCGCAGACCGTCCATCGCGGCCGTGCTCACCGTTCTGCTGGCGGGCACCTTCGTCACCCAGTTCGACTTCTTCGTCGTGAACGTGGCGGCGCCGTCGTTAGAAAGCGACCTCGGGGCCGGTGCCACGGCCCTCGAACTCATCGTGGGCGGCTATGCGTTCGCCCTCGCCAGCGGCATGGTCACCGGCGGCCGGCTCGGTGACCTGTACGGCCACCGGCGGCTGTTCACGATCGGCATGGCCGGGTTCGGCCTCGCCTCACTGCTGTGCGGCATCGCCGTGAGCCCGGGGCAGCTCATCGCGGCCCGGCTGCTCCAGGGACTGACCGCGGCGCTGATGGCGCCGCAGGTGCTGGCGACCATCACGGCGACGTTCGCTCCGGCGGAGCGGCCCCGGGCGATCGCCGCCTACGGGGTGACGGCGGGCATCGGCTCGATCGCCGGACAGCTCCTCGGCGGGCTGCTGCTCAACGCCGACATCGCGGGACTGGGCTGGCGTGTGATCTTCCTGGTGAACGTGCCGGTGTGCACACTGGTCGCGCTGTGCGCCCCGCGGGTGCTGCCCCCGGCCCACTCCGGACGGGGCGCCGGCATCGACCCGGTGGGCGCGGCCGGTCTCAGCGCCTCCCTCGCCCTGCTTCTGGTGCCGCTGGCGCTCGGTCACTCCTCGGGCTGGCCGGTGTGGACCTGGCTGTCCATGGCGGGCGGTGTGCTGCTCGGCGCGCTGACCCTGTGGTGGGAGCGGACGCTGGGGGCGCGCGGCGGCTCCCCCGTACTCGACCTGACGCTGTTCCACGGCTCGTCGTTCCGGGCCGGCATCATCGCGAGCGCGGCCTTCTACATCTACTTCGGCAGCTTCATCTTCACGCTGACGCTGCTGCTCCAGGGCGGCCTCTCGCTCAGCCCGGTCGAAGCCGGTCTGACGTTCACGCCGATGGGTGTGAGCTACATGGTGTCGTCGCTGGTGGGCAAGCGCCTGACGGCCCGTTTCGGCATGAACGCCCTGATCGGGGGTTCGGCGGTGACCGCCCTGGGGCTGCTGGCGCTGCTGCTGCGGGTGCGGGCGGCCGGTGCGGACACCGAGGTCGCCTGGATCTGCGGCTGCCTGTGCCTGGTCGGCCTCGGCAACGGTGTCGTGCTGCCCTCGCTGATCGGCGCGGCCCTGCTGCGCGTGCCGCCGCAGAAGGCGGGCATGGCGTCGGGTGCGCTCACCACGGCGCAGCAGTTCTCGAGTTCGGCCGGCGTCGCGGCCGTCGGTGCGGTGTTCTTCGCCGCCGCGGGGAACGGGCGGCCGGGTACCGCCTACCCGCACGCGATGGTGGCGGCCACCTCCGTGTGTCTGGCGATGGTGCTGGTCGTGATGGGCATGATGGGGGTCTTCCGGCGGATCGCCGCTCAGGAGAAGACCGCCGAGGCGTGAGACGGGCTCCTCCGTCCGTCCGCCTGTTGGTTCGTTCGTCCGTTCGTCTACGACCCTGCGGGCCACCGTGTTCTCCCCGTGCCGCCGGCACCGGGTGACCACGGTGGCCCGGTGACGATCGCGTATCCGCCGTGTATCACGGGCGTATCACCGCGGCATCCGCGGCGCCCGGTACGGCCGTTCCGGCTTGTCCGGCTTCCCCGCCGGCCCGCAGACTCTCGGGACGACCCAGGAGTTCGGCCGAGCGAAGCTGATGGAAACCCGCATGCTGGACCACGCAGCCCCCCACGAAGCACCACGCGACGCGGCCCCGGTCTACGGTGAACTGTCCGAGTCCGCCTGGCAGTTCGCCCAGGCTGCCGCGCTCGTCGGCGATGTGTTCACCTTGCAGGAGATCGCCCGGGTGCAGTCGGTGACAACCTTGTCGATGCTGCCCGCCCTGGAGGAGACGGTCGAGGCCGGGCTCATCCGGTTCACCGGTGACCGCCTCGCCTTCCGGTCCCCCGACGTCCGCCAGGCGCTGCACGCCCGGATCCCGGCACCGGTGCGCCGGACTCTGCTGCGCGGGGCGCCGGCCGCCCGGCCGGCGGGGCAGCCGGCCACGGAGGCGCACGCGACCCCGGACGCCCTGGTGTCCGCCCTCTTCCTGTCGCACGACAACCCGAGCGGCCCACTGGACCCGCGGACCGCGGAGGCGGCCCACCTGGCGCTGGCCGAGATCCTCTCCCCCACCGGTGACCCCGCGTCCGCGCAGGCCGAGGCGTCCCGGGTCCTCTCGCTGTTCGGCCCGGACGAGCAGGGGCGGCGGGAGCGCGCCCGGGCCATGGTCCGGGCGGGCGGACCGGGGGCCGTCCCGGTCGTCGCGGCCGTGGTGCTGTCCAACCTGGAGTGGGCGGCGGGACATCTCGACGAGGCGCTCCGCTGCGGCCGCGAGGCGCTGGCCGGGGACCACGCCGTCCTGCCGCCCGGCTGGCGGCCGTACCCCTCGCTCGCACTGGCCGTGAAGCTGACCCAGCTCGGCCGGTTCGCCGAGGCGGAGGCCGCGTTGACCCGGACGAGCGAGCTGGCCGAGCGCCTGGGGCACCAGCGGGCCCGGGCCGAGGCGGCGGTCGTACGGGGCCGGCTGCTGCTCGGGGCGGGCCGCACCGAGGCCGCGGAGGCCGAGATCTCCTCCGGGGTCTCGCTCGCCCAGCGCACCCACGCCCGGCTGCCCGCCTCGCAGGGCCTGTCCCTGCTGTCGCTGCTGTCGCTGGCCCGCGGCCAGCGGGGCGAGGCCGCCGACCAGGTGTGGCGGGCCCGGATGGAACTCGTCGCCCAGCCCGGCTCGTTCCTCTCCCTGCGGCACACCTGGGCCGACTTCCAGGTGGCCACGGCCGGCATGGACGCGCGCGGCGCCGTCGGCCTGCTGGTGGAGCGCTACCCCGATCTGCTGACCAGGCCGTCGCTGTTCGTGCGCGACCCGGCAGCCGCGGCCCGGCTGGTGCGGCTGAGCCTGGCCGCGGAGGAGAACTCCCTGGCCGCCGCGGTCACCCGGCGCGTCGAGCGGCTCGCGGAGCGGAACCCCGCGCACCCGGGCCTGGCCGCCGCCGCGACCCATGCCCGGGGGCTGCTGTACGAGGACCCCGACGCCCTGGAGCACGCGGCGACCGAGCACCGGGCACCCTGGGCCGCCGCCGCGGCGAGCGAGGACCTGGGGACGCTGCTGCTCGGCCGGCCCGGCAGCGACACCGGCGCGGCGCGCCGCCATCTGCGGGCCGCGGCCGAGCGGTACCACGCGATCGGCGCACACGCCGCCGTGGCCCGCCTGGAAGCGCTGCTCCGGGAGAGCGCGCAGGGCCGGCAGCGGCCCGCCGACGCCGAGCCCGCGGCCCGCCCGGAGCGGGCCGACGCACCGGCCGGGAGCGCGCTGACGGCGGCCGAGCAGCGGATCGCGCGGCTGGTCGCACAGGGGCTGACCAACAAGCAGGTGGCGACGCGGGTGTCGTGCTCGCCGCACACCGTCAACTACCACCTGCGGCAGATCTTCCGGAAGCTGGGCGTGGCCTCCCGGGTCGAGCTGGCCCGGCTGCTGGGCTGAGCCGCGGCCGGCCACCTCTTCCGCACCGGCACACGTCTCCACCGAACACGGACTCCGATAACCGGTACATTGCTCTTCCTGCACCTCACCCGACTTCACGTTGCCCGACCAACCCATTCGGTTTACCGCACCACGCAACTTTATTTCGTGGCGCTCGTCACAGGCTGTTACCGACTGGTACGGAGGTAGCGTTGCGTCGCCCAAAGCATCGCCAAGGAGGGGGAGTTGAATGCGACTGGACATCGCTGACGGCACGTTTTCCTTCAATATCCTTGGCCCATTGGAAATCATTGCGGCAGGTACGGAGATCACTGTCGCGGGGGCCCGCCAGCAGACGCTCCTCACGCTGCTCCTGCTGGACGTCGGCAAGACGATCACCGGCGCGCGGCTGATCGACGGCATCTGGGGCGGCCGGGCTCCACAGACCGCGGAGGTGCAGCTGAGGATCTGCGTCTCCCGGCTGCGGCGCGTGCTGGCCGAGGGCGGGCTGCCGGATGTGATCAGCACCGAGAGCCAGGGCTATCGCCTCACCGTGCCCGAAGACCGCGTCGACGTGCGGCGTTTCACCGCCCGGGTGGACCGGGCCGCCCGGGCCGAGGCCGCGGGGGACGACGCGGAGGCGGTACGGCTGCTGCGCTCGGCACTCGGCCTGTGGCGCGGCCCCGCCGCCGAGGGGCTCACCGGCCCACTCGTCCGGGCGGCCGCGGCCCGGCTCGACGAGGAGCGCATGAGCGCACTGGAGCGCTGCTTCGGACTGGAGCTGCGACTGGGCCGGCACCATCGCATCATTCCGGAGCTGATGGCGAGCGCCGCCGAGCACCCTTTCCGGGAGACTCTCCAGTCCCAGCTCATGAGGGCGCTTTATCACGCGGGCCGGCAGGCGGACGCGCTGAATGTCTACCGGGATGTGAAACGGCGCTTCGCCGAAGAACTCGGAATAGACCCGTCGCAGCGCCTTCGGGCCCTGGAGCAGAGAATTCTGGAACAGCATCCGGAACTCGGCGGCCACAAAACCGCGCTGCCGCAGGACGCCCACATCCGGCTGGCCGCGCTGGAACGCGAGAACGCCTCGCTCCGCGCGGAACGGAAGCAGATCGACCACCTCATGGTGCGTCTCATGCGGCGGCACGACCTCCGCGTCCGCTCCTGAGCACACCGGAAGCGCACTGGCACGTACCACCGTGGCGGACGCGGCGTGGGTCCGGTACCGGGCGCTGAGGTCGCCCGAGCCGCTGCCGACCGCGGAGACCCCCAAGGTCGCGCGCACCGCGTACGGCCCGGGAGAGGGAACGCTGTTGCTGATGCGCGGCCGGGTTCACGGCGGCGCCCCGGGCCGGGGAGCAGAGCGGCTAGGACCGGGACGCGCCGGTGGTGGACAGCAGTCGGCCGGAGATCTCGCGGGCGACCGCGTCGGTGTGCCGGGTCAGGTAGAAGTGGCCGCCGCCGTAGACCTTCAGGGCGAAGTCCCCGGTGGTGTGGGCGGTCCAGGACCGGGCCTCGTCGAGCGTCACCCGGGGGTCCTCGTCGCCGATGAGGACGGTGACCGGGCAGCTCAGGTCGGGGCCGGGGACGTAGCGGTAGGTCTCGATCGCCTTGTAGTCGCTGCGGAGCGCCGGCAGGACCATGTCCAGCAGCTCGGGATCGGCCAGCAACCGCGCGTCCGTGCCGCTGAGTTCGCGGACGTCGCGGACCAGGACGTCGTCGCCCTGCTGGTGCAGGAACTCCTCCCGGTGCTCGGAGGGGGCCCGCCGCCCGGAGGCGAACAGCGCGGCCGGGACGACGCCGTGCTCGTGCTCCAGGAGCCGGGCGACCTCGAAGCCGAGCGAGGCGCCCATGCTGTGTCCGAACACCGCGAACGGCCGGTCGGTCAGCGGCAGCAGCTCGGGAACGAGCCGGCGGGCCAGCTCGGGAAGGGAGTCGATACAGGGCTCCCGGTGGCGGTCCTGGTGGCCGGGGTACTGGACGGCCAGAGCCTCGACGTCCGGGGCCAGAGCCGCCGAGAGCGGGTGGTAGTAGGTGGCGCCGCCGCCCGCGTGCGGCAGGCAGACCAGCCGGATGCGGGCCTCGGGGGACGGGTGGAAGCGCCGTATCCACGGGCTGTTGTGCTCGGGGGTGTTCAACGTCCGCCACTCCTTTGCTTCTTCGCTTCGCCGCACCGGTTCGGATCGGCCGGCCGCGGACGGGGTGCGGAGAACGGCGTACGCCGCCGCGTCGTGGAGTGTACATTCCGCGCGGGAGATCCGCTCGGCATTTATTGGGGACACGGGCATGGCCGTACGGCGTCCCGGAGGGCCCCCGGAGGGCCCCCGGAGGGCCCGACTGCAAACAATTGCACCTCACCCCCGGCCGTTTTAGCGGCGCGACCGCGTGTGAGGTGAAACTTTTTGCAGATCATCCCGATGTGCAATTTCCTGCACCTCCCGGATCGCCGCTCCACGCCTCGTCTCCGCAGGTCAAGTGGGCGATGCGGGCACTGAGTTCCGCGTCACAATGCGGTCGTCCGCCCCAAGCTTGACTCTCTTAGTGAGCCGAGGCTAACTTCAGTGCTGCCGCAAAACCGGCATCATCTTGCGGGGTTTACGGGGGAGTGAAACGGGGGTGGGACAGAGATGAGCCGCAGAGTATCGGCCGAGTCCGCGTAACCTTGAATTCACGTGACACCGGGTTTACCGACGGCGCTTATCGCCGGTCACGGATATCCCTTTTCGGTCCGTTTCCCGGATCATGTACAGACCTGTTCCGCACACAGCCGGGCGGCGCCGCCGTCCGGCCGCCCACGCACGCTCCCGCCCGGCTCCCGCCCCCTGCTGCCGTCCCCCCACCTCAGCCAGCCCCCAGCCCGATGGGATCCGAAAGAACATGCCCCCCAGAGTCCTCACCGGCATCGGCCCGCAGCATCGCCCGTCAGCAGAAGAGAGGATCTAGCCAGATGCCGAACCGGATTCTGCTGCTGGCGCTGAGCCTCGGTGCGTTCAGCATCGGCACCGACGGCTTCGTGATCAGCGGCCTGCTCGACCGCATCGCGCGGGACTTCGACGTCACCACGTCCGTGGCCGGACAGCTGGTGACGGTCTTCGCCCTGCTCTACGCGATCAGCGCGCCGATCCTCGCGGCCATGACCGCCCGGGTGCGGCGCAAGCAGCTGCTGGTGGCCGCCCTGATCGCGTTCGTGGTGTCCAACGTGCTGGGCGCCGTCGCCCCCACCTACGAAGTCCTCATGCTCGCGCGGGTGCTGGCCGCCTTCGGCGCCGCCCTGTACATCCCCTGCGGCATCGCGGTCACCGTCAGCGTCACCACCGAGGAGTGGCGCGGCCGGGCGATCGCCCTGGTGGCGGGCGGCATGTCCGCCGCCACCGCGCTCGGTGTCCCGATCGGCACGCTGGTCGGCGCCATCGGCAGCTGGCGGATCACCCTGGTCCTGGTGGCGGCGATGGCGCTGCTGGCGACGATCGTCCTGATGGTGGCCCTGCCGGAGGTGCCGACCCCGCCGTCGGTCACCATCCGGGAGCGGCTCGGCGTGGCCGCGCACCCGCGGGTGCTGGCCGCCCTGCTGTCCAACGCGCTCGCATGCGCCGGTGTGTTCACCATGTTCACCTACATCGCACCGCTGGCGATGAAGACCACGAAGGTCGACTCCACCGGAGTCAGCGTCTTCCTGCTGGTGTGGGGCGTCGCCGCGGTCGCCGGCAGCGCGGTGGGCGGCCGGGCCGCCGACCGCTGGGGCGGCGACCGCGCCTACTTCGGGTCCGCCGCGGTGCTGTCCGTCGGACTGCTGGTGCTCGCCCTGTTCACGCTTCCCACGCCGAGCGGTTCCTGGGTCGGCCGCGGGCTGTTCGGGCTGATCCTCGCCGTCATCAGCGTCTCCTGCTGGTCGCTGCCCACCGGGCAGAACCACCGCATCGCGAGCCTGGACATCCCGGCCCCCACCGTCGCCCTCTCCCTCAACAGCTCCTCCACCTACCTGGGCATCGCCGCCGGCGGCGCCCTCGGCGGTGTGGCGATGGGCGGCGGTTCGATGACCGCGCTGACGCTGACCGCCACCGGCATCGAGGTGCTGGCGGTCATCGTGCTCGCGGTGGCCGCGGCCCTGTTCGCCCGCCGGCGCGCCGCCGCCGGCCCGAAGAGCGCGCAACGCGACCTGTCCGCCACCAACTGACCGCCGCGACCCGGCGGTCACGCCGAGCCGCCCACCGGCCACCGACCGCCCCGGCGGCCGTACCACCCACGCGACGACCGCCGGTCACCCCGGCGGTCGTCACCACCGCGCGCTCCCCCGGCACCCCGCGCGGCACCCGTTCCGACGTCCGACCGTGATCCGGAGTTACCACTGTGCGTTCCGCCGAGCAAAGCCCCGGCAGCCGGCAAGACCCCACCACCGGCACATCCCTTCCCTACGACCCCGCGTCCGGCAAGGAGACGCTGGGCTCGATCTGGCGCGAGGTGCTCCAGATCGAGCGGTTCGACCCCCAGGAGAGCTTCTTCGAGCTGGGCGGCGACTCCCTGCTCGCCGCGCAGATCGTGGTGCGCGTCCGGGAACGGCTCGGTGTCGAGATCCCGGTGCGCGACATCTTCGTCCACCCCACGCTGGACGAACTCGCCGATGCCGTGGCCGCCGCCGCGGCGGCCGGCGAAGCCGCCGTCACGTCCACTCCGGCCGCGTCCCACCCCGGGCGCGGTGCGGCCGGGGACGGCACCGCACCGCGGGTGATGTCCGCCAACCAGGAACAGATGTGGTTCCTGCACAAGCTCACCCCGGACGACCCCGTCTACAACGGCTCCCGGAGCATCCGGGTGCGCGGCGCGCTGGACCTCGACGTCCTGGAGTGGGCCCTCACCGAGGTCTACCGGCGCCACGAGGCACTGCGCACCAGCTACCGGGAGGAGAACGGCACCCCGGTGCCGGTCGTCCACGAGCCGCGCCCGGCCCGCATCGAGCGGGCGGACCTGTCCGGACTCCCCGAGGACGAACGGGAGTCGGCTCGCGCCCGCCGGGTCTCGGCGGAGCTGGCCCGGCCGTTCTCCCTCGCGGACTACCCGCTGGAGCGCTGGCTGGCGATACGCCTGGGCCCCGACGAGCACGAACTGCTGGTCGTGGCCCATCACATCCTGCACGACGGCTGGTCCTTCGCCGTCGAGCTGCGCGAGGTCGAGACCCTGTACAACGCCCGCGCGGCAGGCCGGGACGCCGCTCTGCCGGCCCCGGCGCTCCAGCACGGCGCCTACGCCCGGCAGCAGCGCGCGGAGCAGGACGGCCCCGCGATGCAGCGCCATCTCGCCTACTGGCAGCAGCAGTTGGCCGACTACTCCGGTGTGCTGAGCATGCCGACCGACCGGCCCCGGCCGCCGGTCCAGACGACCCGGGGCCGCCGGGTGTACAGCGAGGTCCCGGCCTCGCTCCTGAACGGCCTCGGCAGGCTGCGCCGCAGCGACGGGGTCAGCCCGTTCATGGCGCTGTTCGCGTGCTTCACCGCCGTCCTGCACCGCTACAGCGGTGACACCGACATCTGCGTCGGCACCCCCCTGGCCAACCGCCGCAGCCCGGCGGAAGAAGAGATGGTCGGGATGGTGATGAACAGCGCCGCGCTGCGCACCCGGGTCTCGGCCGAGCTGCCGTTCAGCCGGCTGCTGAAGCAGGTGCGGGACACGGTCCTGGACGCCGCGGCGCACCAGGCGTGCCCGCTGCCGGTCGTCATCGACGCCCTCGGTGTCCCCCGCACCCCGGCGCACCCCCCGCTGTTCCAGACCATGGTCACCGCGCACGACCACACCGAGGCCGCGCCCCGGTTCGGTGACTGCGAGTCGTCCATCACCGAGCCGTTCAACGACACGGTGAAGATGGACCTGCAC
Source organism: Streptomyces sp. NPDC127190 (assembly GCF_042672505.1). Taxonomy (NCBI): domain Bacteria; kingdom Bacillati; phylum Actinomycetota; class Actinomycetes; order Kitasatosporales; family Streptomycetaceae; genus Streptomyces; species Streptomyces sp. NPDC127190. Next base: position 11,230 of record NZ_JBHXVE010000006.1, on the reverse strand, counting down.
CTCATCGTGGTGCCCCAGGACAAGAAGCACGCCTCCGGTGAGCGGGCCGGCGACGAGGGCATCGCGCTGATCTGGGAGTACAACGCGGACCTCTTCGACGCCGGAACGGTGGAGTCGATCGCCGCGGCCTTCCAGGAACTGCTGGCCCACGCGCTGGAAGCCCCGGACACCCCCGTCGGCGAGCTGCGGCTGCTGGACGAGGACCGGGCCGCGGAGCGGCTGCGCGCATGGAGCGCCCCGCAGCCCGTGGACCCGGCCGCGCACGAACTGCCGGTGCACCGCCGGGTGCAGCGGCAGGCGCAGGCACAGCCCGGCAAGGCCGCCGTGGTGGAGGCCGGCCGGACCATGACCTACGGCGAGCTGGACGAGGGCGCCGAGCGCCTGGCCGCCCGGCTGAGGGAGGCCGGGGCCGGCCGGGGCACGGTGGTCGCCGTCTGCCTGCCGATCGGCGCCGACCTGGTCCTCGCGGAGCTGGCGGTGCTCAAGTCGGGCGCCACGTTCCTGCCCGTCGACCCCGGCCAGCCGCAGGCGCGGATGGACGGCATGCTTCAGGACGCCGACGCGCTCGCCGTGATCACGAGCGAGGAGCTGCGGGACCGGTTCCCGGCCCGGCGGTGCCTGACGGTACGGGACGGCCGCGCGGAGGACGGCCGGACCGGGGACGCCGTCGCGGACGAGGCCGGGCCCGACGACATCGCGTACATCATCTTCACGTCCGGTTCCACCGGCCGCCCCAAGGGCGTCGAGGTGCCGCACCGCGGGCTCGGCCATCTGGCCTCCTGGTACGTCCGGGAGTACGACGTCACCCCCGAGGACGCGGCCACCCTGCTGATCTCCCCCGGGTTCGACGTGTCCCAGCTGGAGATCTGGCCGGCCCTGGCGGCCGGCGCGACCCTGCACTGCCCGGACCGGGCCACGGTGCTCGTCGCCGCCGACTACCAGGCGTGGCTGCGGGAGAACTCCATCACCCTCACCGTCCTGCCGACCGCCCTGGCCGCGCCGCTGCTGGACCGGGAGTGGGACGCGGACACCACGCTGCGCATGATGCTGGTCGCCGGTGAGCGGCTGACCGCACGGCCCCGCCCCGGCACCCCGTTCCGCTTCGTCAACGCCTACGGCCCGACCGAGGCCACCGTGCTGAGCACGGCCGGTACGGTCCGCACCCGCGAGGACGAGCCGGGGGACCCGCCCATCGGCCGGCCGCTGCCGGGCTGGACGGTCCGGGTGCTGGACCGCGCGCTGCGGCCGGTGCCGCCCGGCGTGATCGGCGAGCTGTACATCGGCGGCGTGGGTGTGGCGCGGGGCTACCGCAACCGCCCGGAGCTGACCGAGGAACGCTTCGTGGCCGACCCGTTCGCCGCGGACCCCGGCGCCCGGATGTACCGCACCGGGGACCTGGCCCGGCTCCGTGCCGACGGTGAGATCGAGTTCATCGGGCGCATGGACGAGCAGGTCAAGCTGCGCGGGTACCGCATCGAGCTGGGCGAGATCACCGCCGCGCTGCGCACCCACCCGCGGGTCGGCGACGCCCATGTGCTGGTGCGCGCGGCGGGTGACACCCCGTCCGACGACCCCGCCGACCGGCAGCTGGTGGCGTACGTGGTGCCCGCGGACCCGGACACCGAGCCGGCCCCGGCCGAGCTGCGCGAGCATCTGTCCCGCGCGGTGCCCGAGTACATGGTCCCGGCCGCGTTCGTCACGCTGACCCATCTGCCGCTCAACCCGAGCGGCAAGGTCGACGCCAAGCGGCTTCCGGCGCCCGTCCGGCAGGCGGCGGCCACGGTCCGGCCGCCCGCCGGTGAGCTGGAGCGGCGGATCGCCGGCATCTGGCAGGAGGTGCTCGGGGTCGAGGGTGTCGGCTCGCACCAGAGCTTCTTCGACCTGGGCGGGCACTCACTGCTGCTCACCCGGGTGCAGCACCGGCTGGAGGCCGATCTGGGCATCAAGGCACCGCTGATGACCCTGTTCGAGTTCCCCACGGTGCACTCCCTGGCCGCGCATCTCAGCGGGGAGGCGGCGGAGCCGCTCGTCGCGCCCGGCCAGCGCGCCGGCGGCACGGGCGGTCCCGAGCCGATCGCCGTGGTCGGCATGGCCGGGCGCTTCCCCGGGGCGGCCGATGTCGGCGCGTTCTGGGAGAACCTGTGCGACGGCGTCGAGTCGATCACCTATCTGGGCCCGGTCGAGCCCGACGGGGAGGGGCTCACCGCGTTCGGTCTGCTGGACTCCCCCGCGGAGTTCGACGCGGCCTTCTTCGGCTACTCGCCGCGTGAGGCCCTGCTGATCGACCCCCAGCAGCGCGTCTTCCTGGAGGTCGCCCACAGCGCGCTGGAGAACGCCGGTCTGGTGCCGGAGCCGGACGGCCCGTCCGTCGGCATCTTCGCCGGCGGCAGCATGACGACGTACTACTCCACGCTCCAGTCGCAGCGCGGCAAGCTGCCGTTCGCCGACGACTGGCAGTTCCGGATCTCCACCGCGCCCGACTACCTGACCAGCCGTGCCGCCCACAAGCTGGGGCTGAACGGCCCCGCGGTGACGGTGGCGACCGCCTGCTCCACCTCCCTGACGGCGATCCACCTGGCCGCGCAGGCGCTGGCGTCCAGGGACTGCGACGTCGCGCTGGCCGGCGGTGCCGGGGTGCGGGTGCCGCTGCTGCCGGTGCGGTACACCGAGGGCGGCCCGTTCGCGGTGGACGGCCACGTCCGGGCGTTCGACGCGGACGCCGACGGGATCGTCGGGGGCAGCGCCGCCGCGGTGGTGGTGCTCAAGCGGCTGTCGGACGCGGTCGCCGCCGGTGACCACATCCACGCGGTGCTGCGCGGGTCGGCCGTCAACAACGACGCGGGCGAGAAGATCGGCTTCACCGCGCCCAGCATCGACGGCCAGGCCAAGGTCATCCGCGCCGCGCACCTGGCCGCCGGGATCGAGCCCGACTCGATCGGCTACGTCGAGGCGCACGGCACCGGCACCCGGCTCGGCGACCCCATCGAGGTGGCCGCGCTCACCAAGGCGTTCCGGGCCGGGACCGACCGCTCGGGGTTCTGCTGGCTCGGCTCGGTCAAGACCAACATCGGGCACACCGACGCCGCCGCCGGTGTCGTCGCGTTCATCAAGGCCGTCCTGGCGGTGGAGAAGGGCGTCATCCCGCCGAGCCTGAACTTCGAACGCCCGAACCCGGAGATCGACTTCGAGACGAGCCCGTTCCGGGTCAACACCGAGCTGCGCCCGTGGCAGCCGTCCGCCGGCCCACGGCGGGCCGGGGTCAGCGCGCTGGGCATCGGCGGCACCAACGCCCATGTCGTCGTCGAGCAGCCGCCGGCGCGCGAGCCCGCCCGGCCCACCGGCACCCCGCAGCTGCTGCCGCTGTCCGCCGCCTCCGAGGCGGCGCTGGACCGGCTGACCGAGGACCTCGCCGAGCGCCTCGCCGGGGAGCCCGGGCTGCCGCTCGCCGACGTGGCGTTCACCCTCCAGCGGGGCCGGCGTACCTATCCCTTCCGCCGGTTCGTGGTGGGCCAGGACACCGCGGAGGTCGCGCGGGCCCTGACCTCCGGGAACGCCCGCCGGGTGCCGACGTCCGCCGGTGCGCCCGCCGAGCGGCCGGTGGCCTTCATGTTCCCCGGTCAGGGCGGCCAGCACGTCGGCATGGCGCGGGACCTGTACGAGCACAACGCCGTGTTCCGCCGCCATGTCGACGAGGCCTTCGAGGCGGCGCACGAGCGCCTCGGCCTGGACCTGCGCAGCATCGTCTACCCCGACCCGCGGGACGCGGAGGCGGTGGCGGAGGCCGGGCGCCGGATCAACACCATCACCGTCGCCCAGCCCGCGGTGTTCATCCTGGAGTACGCGCTGGGCCGGCTCTGGCAGCACTGGGGCATCACGCCGAGCGCCCTGGTCGGCCACAGCCTCGGGGCGTACGCCGCGGCCTGCACCGCGGGGGTGTTCTCGCTCGCGGACGGCATCTCCCTGGTCGGTCTGCGCGGGCAGCTGCTGTCCACGGTCGAGGCCGGGGCCATGCTCGCCGTCAAACGGCCCGAGGCGGAGGTGGTACCGCTGCTGCCCGACTCCGTCACGGTGGGGGCGGTGAACGGCCCCGGGCAGGTGACCGTGTCGGGCCGCGAGGCCGACATCGACCTGCTGGCCGCGCAACTGACCGAGAAGGGGATCGACTTCCGCAAGCTGAAGATCTCCGGTGCCGGTCACTCGCCGCTGGTGGAGCCGGTCCTGGACAAGTTCGGGGCCGCGGTGGCCGCGATCGAGCTGCACGAGCCCACCGTGCCCTTCGTGTCCGACATGACGGGCACCTGGGCGGAGCCGGGACAGCTGACCGACCCGGCCTACTGGATGGCGCACATGCGCAACGCGGTCCGGTTCGGGGACGCGGTCTCCACCCTGCTCGCGGACCCGGAGCGGATCCTGCTGGAGGTCGGGCCGGGCATGACGCTGACCACGCTGTCGCGTCAGCACCCCGAGCTGAGCGACCACCAGCTGGTGCTCCAGTCCCAGCCGCACCCCACCGATCCGGCCTCCGCGCTGTCCGTCGCCCTGGAGGCGCTCGGCAGGCTCTGGCTGACCGGTGCCCCGGTCGACTTCGGCCGGGTGCAGGACGCGGCGGGCCGGCGCCGCGCCAAGCTGCCCGGCCACCCGCTGGACCGGCGCCACTTCCTGGTGGAGCCGGCCGATCCCGGCACCGCCGGAGGGACCGCGCAGGCCACTCCGGACGCGTGGCTGGGCCGTACGCCGGGCACCGCCTCCCCCGCCGCCCGGCCGCGGACCGAGGCCGCGGCGGCCGAGCCGGGCACCGAGACCGAGGAGCGGATCGCGGAGACCTTCCGGCAGCTCCTCGGCCTGGACGAGGTCGACCCGGACGACAGCCTCTTCGACCTGGGCGGTGACTCCGTCCTGGTCACCCGGCTGGCCGCCTGGCTGCGGGACACCTACGGCATCCCGCTGGAGGCCCGGGAGATCTTCACCACCCCGACCGTCGCGGGCCTCGCCGAACTGACCGAGCGCCGGCTGAAGGAGAGCGAGCACTGATGGCCGACAAGTCACCCTGGCTGGTGCGCCGACGGCGGCGCCCGGAGGCGTCCCTGCGCCTGTACTGCTTCCCGCACAGCGGCGGTTCGCCGGGCGAGTACGTGCGCTGGGCGGACGAGCTGCCGGACGTGGAGGTCTGGGGCATCCAGCCGCCCGGGCGCGGCACCCGGGTCATGGAGACCCCGCTGGACTCCATCGACACCTTCGTCCAGAGCCTCGTCGAGTCCGTCGACTTCGCCGGTCCGTTCGTGTTCTTCGGGCACAGCCTCGGCGGGCTGACCGCCTTCGAGACGGCCCGCGCGCTGCGCGCGGCGGGCCGTCCGCTGCCCGAGCGGCTGGTGCTGTCCGCCTACCCGGCGCCGCACCTGCCGCACCCGCGCAGCCCGCTGCACACCCTGGGCGACGACGAGCTGCTCGCCGCCGTCGACGAGCGCTACGGCGGGCTGCCCGCGCCGCTGCTCGCGGACCCGGAGCTGGTGCGGCTCGTGCTGCCCGCCTACCGGGCCGACTTCACCATCTTCGAGACCTACCAGCACGTCCGCCAGGAGCCGTTGGACATCCCGATCTCGGTGCTGGGCGGGGAGAGCGACCTGGCGTCGCCGTATCTGCCCCAGTGGCGGGAGCACACCACGGCCGAGTGCACCGTGGAGCTGTTCCCCGGCGGACATTTCTACCTCCGGGAACATCCGGAGGCGTTCATGCAGGCGCTGAGGAAGCTGATATGACCGTGAGTGTCCTTCAGGAGATGAGCCGGGGCGGGTTCCCCTGGGACCGGCTGCGCTCCTTCCCCCGGCAGTCCGAGGCGGACCGGCGGGCCGGGGACGAGGCGGTCCGGGCGATGACGCGGGTGCTGGACACCCATGTCCCGGACGGCCTGGACGGCCGGAGCGAGCTGCCCGGCGGGCTGCTCGACGCGCTCCACGAGGCCGGCTTCCTGGCGATGCTGCTGCCCCGCGAGGACGGCGGCCTGGCGCTGTCGGACTACAACGGCTTCCGGGTGCTGGAGACCGCCGCCGAGCGCGCCCCGGCCCTCAGCATGCTGCTGTCCGCGCACAACGCCCTCGGCCCGATCGCCTTCCTGCCCGCGGTGCCCGACGGCGAACTGCGCGAGCTGCTCGCCAAGCACGTGGCCGCCGGCACCGTGGGCGCGCTGGCCAGCACCGAGCCCGAGGGAGCGGGCAACACGGGCCGGTCCACGGTGGCCCGGCCCACCGCGGACGGGTCCGGGTACCTGCTCACCGGCGAGAAGATGTTCATCACCAACGGGGCCGCGGCCGGCCTGGTCGCGGTGACCGCGACCGTCGAGGGCGGCGGGGACGGCGACCAGGTGGGCCTGTTCTTCGTCGAGCTGCCCGCCGAGGGCTTCGAGGTGGTCGCCCACCACGCGTTCATGGGCCTGCACGCCACCCCGATCTCGCATCTGCGGCTGACCGAGGTGTTCGTCCCGGCCGGGCACACGCTGCCCGCGCAGGCCGAGTGGCGCAGGGCCTCGCCGTACGCGGAGATCCACGCGCTGGCCCGGGTCTATGTGACCAGCGCGCCGTCGATGGCGCTCGCCCGGCGCTGCCTGGAGTGGTCCCGCTCCTTCGTCGCCGAGCGGGCCGTGGACGGCCGGGAGCTGGCGTCGTACGAGGCGATCCGGCAGCTGCTCGCCGAGTCCGTCGCGGACGTCTACGCCATGGACAGCGCGGTCCGCTGGGCCATGCTGCACACCGACGCCACCGCCCTGAACTGGGAGCGGGACGCGCTGAAGAACCTCACCTCGATGACGGCGTGGCGGGTGGTGGACCGTACGGTGTCGCTGCTGGGCGCGCGGGGGTACGAGACCGCGGACAGCAAGGCGGCGCGCGGGCTGGCCCCGCACCCCGTGGAGCAGGCACAGCGGGAGATCCGCGGCATGCGGGTCGCCGGTGGCGTCGACTTCAACCTCGACCGGTATCTGGCCGCGCGGATGCTCGCCGGCTACTACCGGGACGGCGGCCAGGAGCTGCCCGGCACCGACGGCGCTCTGGATCCGGGTGCCCTGTCGCCCGGCAACCGCGCCCACCTTCAGGCGGTGCGCGAGGACGTCGGGCGGCTGGCCCGGATCTGCCGCGAGCTGACCGGCGCCCAGCCGGCCGCCGAGCTGCTGGAGCGGCAGCAGACGCTGATCGCCGTCAACCGCATCGCCACCGAGCTGTTCACGATGGCCGTCGTCCTGGCGCGGGCCGCCCAGGCCGACCCGCGGGACGAGCCGAACGCCCAGGACCTCGCGGCCGTCGTCTGCGACGGCGCGCGGGCGCGGCTGGCCCCGCTGTGGGAGCAGGTGGCGAAGGAGCCGCCGGCGGCCTGCGCACGGCTGGCCCGCGCCCTGCTGGACGGCGCGCCCGACCATCTCCTCCACCCGTGATCCCCGACCGACCCCACGAGCACCGAAGGAAGACCATGACGACCCTGACCGAAGCCGTCACGACGGGGAGCAGCGCCGAGGAGCTGCTGCGGCACCCGGTTCCCGAGCAGTACCGGGCCGCCTTCGTCCGCGCCGAGGACACGGAGCTGTTCGTCGGTGTCGAGGACAAGGACGTACGCAAGTCCCTGCACGTCGGCGACGTGCCCATGCCCGAACTGGCGCCGGACGAGGTGCTGGTCGGGGTCATGGCCAGCGCCATCAACTACAACACCGTCTGGTCGGCGATGTTCGAGCCGCTGCCGACCTTCGGGTTCCTCAAGCACCTTGCCTCCCAGGGCGGTTGGCACGCCCGGCACGACCAGCCGTACCACGTCCTCGGCTCCGACGCGTCCGGTGTGGTGGTGCGCGTCGGCTCCGCCGTCCAGCACTGGAAGCCCGGCGACCACGTCGTGATCGCCACGGCCCATGTGAACGACCAGGAGCCGGCCAGCCACGCCGACAGCATGCTCGGCGAGGACCAGCGCGCCTGGGGCTTCGAGACCAACTTCGGCGGCCTCGCGGACTACACGGTGGTGCGCGCCAGCCAGCTGCTTCCCAAGGCCGCGCATCTGTCCTGGGAGGAGGCGGCCGTCAACCCACTGTGCGCGGCCACCGCCTACCGCATGCTGGTCAGTGACCGGGGCGCCCGGATGAAGCAGGGCGACGTGGTGCTCATCTGGGGCGCGAGCGGTGGACTCGGGTCCTACGCCGTGCAGTTCGTGCGCAACGGCGGCGGCACGTCCATCGGTGTGGTCAGCTCCCCGGAGAAGGCCGAGATCCTGGCCGGCCTGGGCTGCGACGTCGTCATCGACCGCACCGAGATCGAGCAGGGCGACCCCGGCAGCCTCCAGCGGCCGGAGGGCTGGAAGCGCCTGGGCAAGGCGATCCGCAAGGCGGTCGGCGAGGACCCGCACATCGTCTTCGAGCACGTCGGCAAGGCGACCTTCGCGGCGTCGGTGTTCCTCGCCCGGCGCGGCGGCACGGTCGTCACCTGCGGTTCCAGCACCGGCTACCAGCACCAGTTCGACAACCGCTACCTGTGGATGAAGCTGAAGCGCATCATCGGCAGCCACGGCGCCAACCTCCAGGAGCAGTGGGAGACCAACCGGCTGATCCAGCAGGGCCGGATCGTCCCCGCCCTGTCGGCCGTCTACCGGCTGGACGAGGTGGCCGAGGCCGCCCGCAGCATCCAGACCAACCGCCACATCGGCAAGGTCGGTGTGCTGTGCCTGGCTCCCGAGCCGGGGCTCGGGATCACCGACCCCGCCACCCGGGCGCGGATCGGCGAGGACCGGCTGCACGCCTTCCGCAGCGCGGACGGTGGCAGGTGAGGGACCAGCTGACGTCGGTCCTGGCGGAGTCCGGCGAGTCCGGACGCCCCAGGCTGTCCGCGCAGGAGGTGGCCGCGCTGCCGGTGCCCGAGTCCTACCGGGCGGCCGTGCTGCTGCGCGAGGAGACGGAGATGTTCGCCGGGATGAGCAGCGCGGACAAGGACCCGCGCAAGTCCCTGCACGTCCAGGAGGTGCCCACCCCGGAACTCGGCCCGGGCGAGGCGCTGGTGGCGGTCATGGCCAGCTCCGTCAACTACAACACCGTCTGGTCCTCGATCTTCGAGCCGGTACCGACCTTCGCGTTCCTGGAGCGGTACGGCCGTACCTCACCGCTCGCCGCGCGGCACGACCTGCCGTACCACGTGATCGGTTCGGACCTGGCCGGTGTGGTGCTGCGCACCGGTCCGGGGGTCAACGCCTGGAAGCCCGGCGACGAGGTCGTCGCGCACTGTCTGTCCGTGGAGCTGGAGTCCCCGGACGGGCACGACGACACGCTGCTCGACCCGGAGCAGCGGATCTGGGGGTTCGAGACCAACTTCGGCGGGCTCGCCGAGCTGGCCCTGGTCAAGTCCAACCAGCTGATGCCCAAGCCCGGCCACCTCACCTGGGAGGAGGCCGCCGCCCCCGGGCTGGTGAACTCCACCGCCTACCGGCAGCTGGTCTCCCGCAACGGCGCGGGCATGAAGGTCGGCGACAACGTGCTGATCTGGGGCGCGAGCGGCGGGCTCGGCAGCTATGCGACCCAGCTCGCGCTGGTCGGCGGCGCCACCCCGATCTGTGTGGTCTCCAGCGAGCAGAAGGCGGAGATCTGCCGGCGGATGGGCGCCGAGGCGATCATCGACCGCAGTGCCGAGGGCTACCGGTTCTGGAAGGACGAGCACACCCAGGACCCGAAGGAGTGGCGCCGGTTCGGCTCCCGGATCCGTGAGCTGACCGGTGGCGAGGACGTCGACATCGTCTTCGAGCACCCGGGACGGGAGACCTTCGGCGCCTCGGTCTACGCGGCGCGCAAGGGTGGCACGATCGTCACCTGCGCGTCGACCTCCGGTTACCAGCACCAGTTCGACAACCGCTACCTGTGGATGTCGCTGAAGCGCATCATCGGCTCGCACTTCGCGAACTACCGCGAGGCGTGGCAGGCCAACCGGCTGATCGGCAAGGGGCGGATCCATCCGACCCTGTCGCGGGTGTACCCGCTGGGGGAGGTCGGGCAGGCCGCCTACGACGTCCATCGCAATCTGCACCACGGCAAGGTCGGCGTCCTGGCACTCGCCCCGCACGAAGGGCTGGGGGTGCGGGACGCGGAGCTGCGCGCCCGCCACCTGAGCGCCATCAACCGCTTCCGCACCGGGACCGGCCCCGTATGAGCCGGCCCCACCGCGGTTCGCTCGACTGAACAGGACCGCCGTCCGCCGGACCCGCCGGCGGGCGGCATGGAACGGTTCGATCCGCGCACGGTGAAGAGAGGTGTCCAGTGACAGGCACACAGCAGGTCGAGGCAGTACTGCGTCGGATCGACGGCCGCGCCGGTCCGCGTGTCGTCCGGGTTCCGGCGCAGCCCGCCCGAGGAGAGATCGCGGACCAGCACGCCGTCGAGTACGTCGAGCTGACGGAGAGTCTGCTGCGGACGGTGCGCAGGGAAGTGCTCTTCGTCAACTGCCAGATGAACGGGTACGGCCGGGAGGAGATCGAGCGGGCCCGGGAGAGCATCACCGCCCTGGCCGGCCGGTCGGTCACGACGTCCGTGATCTGCCCCCCCGACGAGCTGGACGGCCACGGCCGGCTGGAGTTCCTGGAGCGGATCAGCCGGGAGAACGGGGCCCGGGTCCGGATCAGCACCGTGGATCTGCACGGGATGGTGGTGTTCGACCGCAAGCGGATCCTGATGTGGCAGCCCGGGCGGAGCCGCCGCTGTGTCCTGGTGCACTCCCCCGTCGTGGTCGAGCCGCTGGTCGCCCTGCTCGACGCGGCCTGGGACGGGGCCTGCGACCTGGACCGGTTCCTCCACTACCAGCGCAACGTCCTGGACGAGAAGACCCCGCAGATCCTGCGACTGCTCGGCTCGGGCCGCAAGGACGAGGTCGCCGCCCGCCAGCTCGGCATCTCCGTGCGCACCTACCGGCGGTGCGTGGCGAGCCTGATGGAGGTGCTGGGGGCGGAGTCCCGGTTCGAGGCCGGGGTGAAGGCGGCCGCGCTGGGGCTCATCGACGTCCACGCAGACGTCGACCTCGATCACGAGCCCGTCGAGCGGCAGCCCCGCGGGTCCGGTTCCTTCGGGCTGGAGCGGTCGCTGCGCGGTACCGCGACGGCGGCCCCGTGGGCGCCCCGCTGGTGCCCGAGGTGACCTAGTAGTGCTTCGTTACGTCGGGTGTTCTCGCCTGGTGGTGGGCAGCTTTCCTGCATGAGGTTGAGGGAAGTGGAACGGCTCCGGGGTGAGTTA
>NZ_JBHXVE010000005.1:355199-377165 GCF_042672505.1 Streptomyces sp. NPDC127190 | reverse complement strand
TATTACACTCTCGGCCGCGGCGCGGACCTACCCGCGCTGGCGGGGGGGTGGCGGGCCCCCCCGGCGCGGCCCGCCCGCGGGGGGTGGGAGCCGGGGGGCGCTGCCGTGCGTGGCGGTCAGGGCCTGCGGGCGACGACCAGGGTGTCGTAGTCGCCGAGCGGCCGGTGGGTGATGCCGGTGAACCCGGCCTCGCGGGCCTCGGCGGTCAGCTCCGCGACGGTGTACTCCGCGCCGCCGTCGGTGACGAGGAGCATGTTGAGGCTGGCGACCAGGTTCTCGGTGTCGTCCGCCCGCTCGCCGAGCATCCGGTCGTAGACCAGGACCGCGCCGCCGGGACCGACCGCGTCGAACGCCTTGCCCAGCAGATGGCGGCGTTGCGCGGGGTCCCAGTCGTGCAGGATGTGGCCGAGGATCACCAGGTCGGCCGGGGGCAGCGGGTCGCGGAAGAAGTCGCCGGGGTGGAACACCGCCGTACCGGTGCGGCCCCGTTCGGCCATGTGCTCGTGGAAGAACGGCTCCAGCTGGGGCAGGTCGAAGACATGCCCTTCCAGGCCGGGGTGTCGGGTGAGGATCTGGTCGAGCAGGCCGCCCCGGCAGCCGCCGACGTCGAGCACCGAGCGATGGCCGGAGAAGTCGTAGGCCTCGGTCAGCCGGGCGCCCAGGCCCTGGGTGAGCCCGTCCATCATCCGTACGAAGTTGCCGGTCGCCTCGGGGTCGTCGAGCATGCCCGTGTAGTCGGTGTGCGCCTGCGGCTCGCCGGTGCGCAGGGCCTCGGCCAGGTGCCCGTACACCGGGTACAGGTTGAGGTCCGAGCCGCGCAGGAAGCCGCCGATGAAGCCGGGCCGGCCGGACACCAGGAAGCGGGCGGCGCCCTCGGCGTTGCGGTAGCGGCGTGCGTCGTCGCGGCGCAGCAGGCCCAGCGCGGTGAGCAGGTCCAGGAAGTCGGCCAGGCCCCGCCCGTGCAGCCCGAGCCGCGCGCGCAGCTCCTCGGCGTCGGCCGGGCCCTTGTCCAGCACGGTGAACAGGTCCAGCCGGACCGCGGTGAGCAGCGCCTTCGCGTCGCAGAACCGGTTGCCGAGCCGGAGCAGGCCGGCCGCCGTGCCGGTGTCCCAAGCGGTCGCTGTCATGCCGGGTCTCCTTCGTGTGGGCGAGCCTGTGGCCCGGGGTCTTCCGGCGCCGGTCGGAGGGCGGCGCCGACGGGGAGCAGGAACACCAGCAGGAAGGCCGCCGCGAGCAGGCCCGTCTCGTACCAGAGCACCTGGGAGAAGGACGCGGGGAAGCCGCGGTGGCCCGCGAGCAGGCCGAAGAACAGCACGCCCAGCACGGCGACACCGGCGGCCGAGCCCAGCTGGTTGACGGTGTTGAGGACGCCGGACGCCGCCCCGGTGTCCCGGTCGGGCACCCCGGACAGCACCAGCTGGACCAGGGGGGAGGCCACCAGGCCCATGCCGAGGCCGGTGACCAGCAGCCACGGGGCGAGCTGCCAGGTGCCGGCGGACGGCCCGAGGTGCCGGACCGTCAGCAGCAGCGCGACCGTGCCGGCCGTCATGACGGCGATGCCGGCGGCCAGCACCACCCGGCCGAAGCGCCGGGTGGCCGTCGGGGAGACCGAGGAGGTGGTCATCGCGCCGAGCGCGTACGGCATCACCGCCAGGCCGGCGGTGAACGGCGAGAAGCCCAGGCCGTTCTGGAGGTAGTAGGTGAAGGGGAAGAAGAACCCGGCCACCGCGGCGAAGAACACCGTCAGCAGCACCAGTCCCACGGTGAAGGTGCGCCGTTCGAACAGGGCGGGCGGCACCAGCGCGAACCCGTCCCGGCGTTCCTTGGCCCGCTCGTGCAGCGCGAACGCCACGGCGAGCGGGACGGAGCCGGCCATCAGCGCGAACGACCAGGCGGGCCAGCCCAGTTCGCGGCCCTGCACCAGCGGGAACAGCACCGCGAGCAGGGCCGCGGTCACCAGCAGGACGCCCAGGAGGTCAAGCCGCCTGGCCACGGGCGCCCGCGAGTCGCGGACGCAGCCGGCCACGCCCGCCAGTGCGACGAGCCCCACCGGCAGGTTGATCAGGAAGATCGGCCGCCATCCCAGCCCGAACAGGTCGGCGTTGATCAGGAGGCCGCCGAACATCGGGCCGAGCGCCGAGGACAGCCCGGACAGGGCGCCGAACAGCCCGAAGACCCGGGCGCGTTCACGGTCCGGGAAGGCCACCTGGAAGGTCGACATCCCCTGGGTGACCACGAGCGCGCCGCCGAGGCCCTGGAACGCCCGGGACGCGATCAGGACGCCCGCGTTCGGCGCGACGCCGCAGCTCAGCGACGCCACGACGAACAGCACGATCCCCCACAGCAGGACGCGCTTGCGCCCCAGGAGGTCGCCGATCCGCCCCGCCGTCACCAGGCTGAGCGCGAAGGTGAGGGTGTACGCCTCCACCACCCACTGCAAGGTCGCCCCGTCGGCGTGCAGCTGCCGCTGGAGGCCCGGGAGGGCCACCACCACGATGGAGGTGTCGATCAGGTCCAGCGCCATCGCGACCAGGACGAAGACCGCGGCCCGCCACCGGGCCGGGTCGAGGTCGCTCGGATCGGCGAGGGCCACGGGGTCGGAAGAAGTCGTCATGCGGTTCTTTCGGTGGGGGCTTCCGGGGAGTGCGGGCGGAGGTCAGGACGCGGCCGGGGCGGCCTCCAGCGCGTGGTACTGGTACGGGCAGGGCAGCGGGGTGGTCGCGGTGAGCTCCAGACCGGCCGCCTCGAACACCCGGCGGTACTCCTCCAGCGTCCGCTCCCGGCCGGTGGTCATCACCAGCATCTCGATGTCCGAGATGGCGGCGCCGAGCGCGTCGGCCGGGTCCGCGTCCGCGCCGTTCTCGGGCAGCACGGAACTGAACACCACCACGCGGCCGTCGGCGGGCAGCACCTTGCGGATGTTGCCGAGGATGCGCGCGCTCTCCTCGTCGTTCCAGTCGTGCAGGATGTTCTTCAGCAGGTACAGGTCACCGCCCGCGGGCACCGAGTCGAAGAACGAGCCCTCGGTGATGCCGCAGCGCTCCGACAGCCCGGCCTCGGCGAGCACGCCCGCGGTCTCCGCCAGCCCGTTGTCGGTGTCGAAGACGGTGCCGCGCAGCTCCGGGTTGGCCCCCAGCACGGCCGCGAGCAGGGTGCCGCGGCCACCGCCGACGTCCACCACGTGCCGGAACCGGGTGAAGTCGAAGTGCTCCACGATCGCCGGGGACTGCACGTCGCTGCCGCCAGTCATCGCGGCGTGGAAGGTGGCAGCCAGCTCCGCGTCCTTCTCGAAGTAGTCGAACAGCGGGGCGCCGTTGGCGATCTCGAACGCGGAACGCCCGGTGCGCACCGACTCCTCCAGCACCTCCCAGGCCCGCCACACCGGCGCCGCCGCGTGCATGTCGGACAGCGGCCCGAAGTGCTCGGCGACCGGGGTCGCCCGGTACCCGTCGGCGTCCAGCGAGAGCACCCCTGCCCGGACGGCGGCGTACAGCAGCCGGCGCAGGCTGCGCGGGTGGGCGCCCGTCGTCTCGATCAGCTCCTCGGCGGTGCGCGGGCCGTCCGCCACCGCGGCGAGGACGCCGAGGCTGTTCACGGTCGCGCCGATCTGGTGGAGGGCGAATCCGAAGGCCAGCGGCAGGTACTCCGCCGCGGTCGCCGGCTGCGTCGGGATCTGACTGCTCATTGCTCTCCCTCTGGTTTCCGTACGGAGGTGTACCGGGGGGAATGTCGCAGCGCCCGATGGAGTCTCGCTCGACCTGCGCTGGGCCGTACCGGCTCCGCGGTATTCGACCGCGCTTCGAGCGGGTCCCCAGGGCGGATGCGCACGCTGGCCCGGTCCGAGCAGTGCGCGCAGGAGAGGGCGGTTCAGACATGAGCGGCGATCGGTGCCCCGTCGGGTATCCCCTTCCATGGGCCCCCGCACCGGACATACCGGAGAGCTGGACGACGCTGCGCGAGCAGCCGCTGCTGGAGATCACGCTGCCCAGCGGCGAACCCGCGCTGCTGGTCACCCGGTACAAGGACGTACGGCGGCTCTTCGCCGACGAGCGGCTCAGCCGCAACACCTTCGGCCGGGCCTCCCGCGTCTCCGCCAGCAACGACCTGTTCGGCGACCCCAACATCGACAACGACCCGCCCCGCTATCTGACCGAACGCGCCGTCGTGATGCGGGCGTTCAGCGCGCGCCGGATCGAGGCGCTGCGCGCGGTGGTCAAGGAGATCGTCGGGCACCTCCTCGACGAGATGGCCGAGGGACCGCAGCCGGTCGACCTGATGGAGGCGTTCGCCTACCCGCTGCCGATCCTGGTGATCTGCCACATGCTGGGCGTGCCGCCGCAGGACCGGGCCAAGTTCCGCCGGCTGATCGACGGCTTCCTCTCCGTCTCCCGGCTGCCCGAGGACGAGGTCGAGGAGTGCCGGCGGCAGTACTGGGACTACCTGACCGAGCTGATCGACTCCAAGCGCGCGAACCCGGGCGACGACCTGATCAGCGAGCTGATCGAGATCAGCCGCGAGGACCCGTCGAAGCTGACCGACTACCAGCTCCAGCACTGGGTCAAGACCCTGCTGATCGCCGGCTACGTCACCACCGCCTCCCAGCTCGGCACCAGCATGGCCGTGCTGCTGCACCGGCCCGAGGTGACCGCCGAGCTGAAGGCGGACCTGTCGCTGGTGCCCTCGGCCGTCGAGGAACTGCTGCGCTACCAGATCATGGGCACCTCGCTGGGCACGCTGCGCTACGCCGTCGAGGACATCGAGCTGCTCGACGGCACCACGGTCATCCCCAAGGGCTCCACGGTGCTGCTCTCCCAGGAGGCCAACATGGACGCCGACGAGTTCGAGAACCCGCTCGAGCTGGACATCCGCCGCACGGAGAACCACCACCTGACCTTCGGCGCGGGCATCCACTTCTGCGCCGGCGCCGCGCTGGCCCGGATGGAGCTCCAGGAGGCCACCGAGGCCCTGCTGCGCCGCCTGCCCGGGCTGCGGCTCGCGGTGCCCGGCGAGGAGCTGAAGCGTCCGGAGGGTGGCTTCCTGGCCGGCTACGCCGAGATCCCCGTGAGCTGGTGACGGCGATGGGTTCCCTGCGTGTCTCCGCCGACCGGGAGACCTGTGTGACCAGCAGCCTGTGCGTCTACCGGCTGCCGCAGGTGTTCGACCAGGACGAGGAGGGCCGCGTCGTGGTCCTCGACGGCCGGCCCCCGGACACCCTCCGCGACGAGCTGCGGCGCGCCTGGCGCGGCTGCCCGACCCGCTCCATCCAGGTCGAGGGCCTCACCTCCGAGGAGAGCGACACCACCCCATGAGCAGCGAACCGCTGAAGCCTGCGTCCGGGGCCGGCGAGGCACCGGCCCCCGTCCCCTTCCGCGTCATCGTCATCGGCGCCGGCACCGGCGGCATGGCGCTGGCGCACGGGTTGCGGCGGGCCGGGTTCGACGTCGTCGTCTACGAGCGGGACCGGACCCGCAGCGCCGGACTGCACGGGTACCGGGTCGGGATCGGGCCGGACGGGAGCGCGGCCCTCAAGCAGGTGCTGCCCCCCGAGCTGTACGAGACGTTCAAGGCCACCTGCGCCCGCCCGCCGCGCCACTTCGTCATGCTCACCGAGCGGCTGCGCACCAGCATCGACCTGCCGCTGCGCCCCGCCGTGGACGAGGAGAGCGGCGAACGCTCGGTGAGCCGGATGACGCTGCGCCAGGTGCTGTTCACCGGCATGGAGGACGTCATCCGGTTCGGCAGGACGTTCACCCACTACGAGCAGCGCCCGGACGGCCGGGTCACCGCGTACTTCGCGGACGGCGGCGAGGACACCGGCGACCTGCTGGTGGCGGCGGACGGCGCCGGTTCCCGGGTGCGCAGGCAGTATCTGCCGCACGCCCGGGTCGAGGACGCCGGCATCGTCTCGATCGCCGCGAAGCTCCCGCTCACCGCGGAGTCCCGCGCGTTGCTCCCCGAGGCCGTCGCCGACGGCATCGGCCTGGTCCTCGCCCCTCACGGGTACAGCTGCATCCTGCACACCATGGAGTTCCCGTGGGACCGGGACGGCCTGCTCAAGCACGGCATCGGCGGCAACGACGCCGACCTGGTCCGGCAGTGGCCGGGCCTGCTCTTCGACAACACCCGCGACTACGTCAACTGGGGCTTCTGGGCGTCCACCGACAAGTTCCCGCCCGACGTCCTCAAGCGGGACGGACGCCAACTCGTCGATCTGGTCCGGGAGATGACGGCCGACTGGCACCCGAACCTGCGGGAGCTGTTCCGGCTCGCCGACCCGAGCACCTGCTTCCCCATCAACATCCGCACCTCGGTGCCCGTGCCCCAGTGGCCCACCACCAACATCACCCTCATCGGCGACGCCATCCACACCATGACGCCCGGCCAGGGCGTCGGCGCCAACACCGCGCTGCGCGACGCCGCACTCCTGACCCGCAGGCTCACCGCCTTCCGGGACGGCCGCGCCAGCCTGCACGACGCCGTCCGCGGCTACGAGACCAAGATGATCGACTACGGCTTCCAGGCCGTCCTCGCCTCCAAGGCCCAGACCGGCGGCGACCAGCTGATCCACCGGCCGTACCTCGGCCGGCTCGCCCTCGCCGCCCTGCGCGCCCAGCTCCACGTCGCGTCCCGGATCCCGTCCGTGAAGCAGCGGATGGCCGACGCGATGCACACCCGCCGCGGCGGCGACCGCGACGAGGACTGACCGACCGACGTACCGTCACCCGAGGAGGAACCACCGTGGACATCGGCGTTTGCCTGCCGATCGGCGTGCCCGGCGCCGAGGGCAGCCGGTTGATCGAGTTCGCCCGCCGGGCCGACCGCCTCGGCTTCAGCAGCCTGACCGTCACCGACCGTGTGGTGTACGACAGTTACGACAGCATCGTCGCCCTGGCCGCGGCCGCCGCGGTCACCACCCGGATCAAGCTGGTCACCGCCATCCTGCTGCCCGCCTACCGGCCCAGCGCCGTCGAGCTGGGCAAGCAGCTCGCCAGCCTCGACCGGATCTCCGACGGCCGCCTGGTGGTCGGTGTCTCCGCCGGCATGCGCGAGGACGACTACGCGGCCACCGGCACCGAGTTCCGCACCCGCGGCCGCCGCCTGGACGCCACGATCGAGGAGATGCGGCAGATGTGGGCGGGGGAGGGGCCGCACGCCGGTGTCGGACCCCGCCCGGTGCGCGGCGAGATCCCGCTGTGGGGCGGCGGCCACTCCCCGGCCGGCCTGCGCCGGGCCGCCCGCCACACCATCGGCTGGATCTCGCCCGGCGGCCCGCCCCAGCGGTACGCCGAGCAGGTCGAGGCCTTCCGCAAGCTCTGGGCGGAGGAGGGCCGCGCGGGAACCCCGCGGATGGGCGCCAACTGCTACGCCGCGCTCGGCCCGAACGGCAGGGAGGACGCCCGCGCGCACATGCTCTCGTACTACGGCTACATGGGGCAGCTCGCCGAGCACCTGGCGAAGGGCGCCATCACCGAGGGCGAAACGCTCCGCGCGGCCGCCGAGGGCTACGCGGCGGCCGGCTGCGACGAGCTGTTCCTGCTCTCGGTCACCGCCGACCCCGGCCACCTGGACCTGCTCGCCGAAGCGGTCCTCAGCTGATGGCGCGGCTGCCCGGCACCGGGCGCAGCGCCGTCGTGGTGGGCGGCGGGATCGGCGGCCTGGCCGCCGCCGTCGGCCTGCACCGGACCGGGTGGCAGGTGACCGTCCTCGAACGCGCCCCCGCACCGCGCGAGGCCGGAGCCGGTATCTCGCTGCTCACCAACGCCCAGCGCGCGCTGGACCTGCTGGGCGTCGGCGACGAGGTACGGCGGCGCGCGGCGGTCATGGCGCCCGGCGGCGAAGGCCTGCGACTCGCCTCCGGGCGCCGCCTGCAACCCCCCGCCGACCCGGGCTTCCTGCGCGCGCACGGCCTCTCGCTGATCGTGCTGACCCGGCCGGAGCTGCACGCCGTGCTCCGCGCGGCCCTGCCGGACCGCGCCCTGCGCACAGGTGCCGAGGTCACCCGTGTCGTCGACCTGCCCGACGGGGTGCGGGCCGTGCACCGTACGGCCGTCGGCGAGCGGACCCTGCACGCCGACCTGGTCGTCGCCGCCGACGGTGCGTTCAGCCGGATCCGGCGCGCGCGCTGGCCACGGGTGGCGCCGCCGGTGTACAGCGGCCACAGCGTGTGGCGCGGCATCGCCGAGGGCGTGGACAGCGCGGCCGAGCCCGGCGGCAGCAGCTGGGGCCGGGGGCTGGAGTTCGGCCGTATGCCGCTCGGCGGCGACCGCGTCTACTGGTTCGCCGTCGCCAACACCCCGGAGGGGCTGCGCTTCCCCGACGAACACGCCGAGGTACGGCGGCGGTTCGGCCACTGGCACCACCCGGTGCCCGAGCTGATCGCCGCCACCCCGGCCGGCCGGGTACTGCGCCACGACGTCTACGAACTGGCCCAGCCGCTGCCCTCGTACGTCTCCGGGCGGGTCGCGCTGCTGGGCGACGCCGCCCACGCCATGACCTCCGACCTCGGCCAGGGCGCCTGCCAGGCCCTGGAGGACGCGGCCGTGCTGTGCGCGGCGCTCGCCGCGGACCCCCACGTCCCGGCGGCTCTCGCCCGCTACGACGAGCAGCGCCGGCCGCGCTCCCAGGAAATCGTCGAAGCCTCCCGGCGGATGGGCGAGTTCAAGCTCACCGAGCGCCGCTGGCGCATCCTGCGCCGCAACGCCCGGCTGCGCCGCACCCCGCCCACGGCGTCCCAGCAGGGCCTGGTGGCGGTCGGCGACTGGCAGCCCCCGCCCCTGCTCCCGGCCCCCCTGAGCGAGGCGACGTGACGCACGGACAGGAGTCGACGTGATTGTCGTGATCGGTGCCGGCGGTACCGTCGGGCGCGAGGTGGTCGCCGGACTGCGGGACGGCGGCCGGGCGGTGCGGGCGTTCGTACGGGACGCGAACCGGGTCCGGTGCGGGCCCGGTGTCGAGGTGGCCGTCGGGGACCTGGGGCGGCCGGAGACCGTGCGGGCCGCGCTGGACGGGGCCGAGGCCGTCTTCGTGGTGTCCGCCGGGCCGGACGCCGCCGCCCAGGAGGCGGTGGTCGCCGACGCGGTGCGCCGGTGCCGGGTCGGCCGGGTGGTGAAGCTGTCCTCGGTCGCCGCGGACGAGCCCGCCGCCGGTTCCTACGGCCGTGCCCACGCGGAGGCCGAGCGGGCGTTCGCCCGGACCGGCGCGGAGTTCACCGCGCTGCGCCCGGCCGCCTTCATGTCGAACGTCCTCCAGTGGCGGGCCTCGATCGCCGCCGAGGGGACCGTGTACCAGACGTACGGGGACATCCCGCGCGCGGTGGTCGACCCGGCGGACGTCGCCGCGGTGGCCGTCGTCTGCCTGACCACCGCCGGGCACGGCGGCCGGGTCCACCGGATCACCGGTCCCGAGGCGCTGACCGCGCCCCAGCAGGTTGCCCGCGTCGCCGCCCTGCTGGGCCGCCCGCTGAAGTACGTCGAGGCGCCCCGCGAGGCGGCGGCCGAGGCGATGGCGGCGGGCGGCCTGCCGGCCGCCTTCGCCGCCGGACTGCTCGACGCCCAGGCCGACCCCGACCCGCGCAGGGGCGGGGTGCCGCTGCCCACCGTGCGCAGCCTGACCGGGCGGGAGCCGGCCGGTTTCGACGCCTGGCTGACGCGCCACGAGCACCTGTTCACAGCGGGTTGACGCTCCGGTGGGACTCGAGCCGTTCTCGATCGACGTGGTCGAGTTTCGAGGGGAGCGACACCTGGTAGAACTCGCCCGACGGGGCAGGAGGGGGTTGAGTCCCATGGCATTCCGTCAGCGGTTACGGACCCGTGCCGAACCGCTCCTCGGGCAGGTGCGCGCCCATCCCTTCTGGGCGGGCCTGTGCGACGGCACCCTGCCGCCCGAGGCCCTTTGGCACTTCGCCGAGCAGGACTTCCGCTTCACCGTGCCCGCCTACGCGCGCGCCCTCGCCCGTACGGCATCCGTCGCCGAACTCCCCGCCCAGGGCGCGCTGCTGGCGGGCGCGGCCGGTGCGACGTTCGACTCGCTCGACCGGATGGCACGCGAACTCGACGTGCTGGCCGACCGGTTCCCGCACCTGAAGCCGGACGGCGGCATCAGCCGGGCGACGCTCGCCCACACCTCCTTCCTCACCGCGGTCTCGGCCACCTCCTTCGCGGCGGCGCTGGGCGGCCTGCTGCCGATGACCTGGTTCCACCAGCAGGTCTGCGTCGAACTGCGGCGGCGCCTGGTGCCGGGCACCCGCTACACGGACTGGATCGACCAGTACTGCCCGGGAGACGGCTTCGACGACTACGTCGAGGCCTACCTCGCGCTCGTCGACGACTTCGCCGCCACCGCGTCCGAGGCCGAACTCACCCTCCTGGAGGACGGTTTCCTGCACGGGGCGCGCTACGAGCTCGCCTTCTGCGAGGCGGCCTGGCGGTTGCACGACCGGGCCGAAACCACATCGGAAAGGAATGCATGAAAGTGACCCCGTACGACGAGACCGTGCCCGTACTGATCGTCGGCGGCGGCTATGCCGGGCTGGCGACATCGCTCTTCCTCTCGCACCAGGGAGTGAGGTCGCTGCTCGTGGACCGGCACGCCGGTGTGGCGGTCCAGGGGCGCGCCCGCGGCATCAACCCCCGTACGATGGAGATCTACCGGCCGCTCGGCCTGGAAGCGGAGATCAAGGAGGCGGGCCGTCCCTTCGACGCCGACTCGGGCGTCGTCCGCTGCGAGAACCTCAGCTCCGAGTGGCACTGGATCATGGCGCAGGACTCCCCGCGCGCGCTGCCCGAGTTCACCGCCGGCGAGTTCGGCATGGCCGACCAGAGCACCGTGGAGCCGGTGCTGGCCAAGCGCGCCCGCGCGAACGGCGCCGAGCTCCGGCACTACACCCAGTGCGTCTCGGTGGAGCAGGACGCGGACGGCGTCACGGCGGTGATCGAGGACCGCGGCACGGGCGAACGCCGTACCGTGCGGGCCGATTACCTGGTGGCCTGTGACGGCTACCGCGGCACCATCCGCGACGGCCTCGGCATCGCGCGGACCGGCCGCGGCACGATCCGCTCCTACGTCTCCTTCGTGATCAAGGCCGATCTGTCGGATCTGATCGAGAAGACCGCGCTGTTCTGGATCATCGGTGGCAACGGTGTCGCGGGTGGCTTCGTCACCCACGCCCTGCCGAACCACTGGGGCGTCGCGCTCACCTACGACCCCGCCGAGGAGTCCCCGGAGGACTACACCCTGGAGCGGTGCGCCGCCGCGGCCCAGGCCCTGATCGGCCGGGACGTGCCCGTCGAGGTCATCGACAAGGCCTCCTGGGAGGAGGCGGTCGGGGTCGCCGACCGCTACCGCTCCGGCCGGGTCTTCCTCGTCGGCGACGCCGCGCACGTGTGGCCGCCGGCGGGCGCGCTGGGCGCCAACTCGGCCGTGCAGGACGCCCACAACCTGGCCTGGAAGCTCGCCGCGGTGATCAAGGGGCAGGCCGGCGACGGTCTGCTGGACAGCTACGAGGACGAGCGGCGCGCCGTCGCCGTGGAGCTGGCCGACCTCACCGTGCGCAGCCAGGAGTCGCGGTTCGGGCCCACCCCGCAGGAGGACCCGCTGGAGCCGACGCTGTGCATCCTGGCCCAGCGCTACCGCTCCTCGGCGATGATCGGCGCGGAGCACACCGGTGTCATCGGCGAGCAGGTCGACCAGTACGCCAGGCCCGGCACCCGGGCGCCGCACCTGTGGCTCGACCACGAGGGCGGCCGCATCGGCGTGCACGACCTGTTCCACGACGCGTTCGTCCTGCTCACCGGGCCCTCCGGCGACGAGTGGAAGAGCGCGGCGGCAAAGGCCGCCGAGCAGACCTCGGTGCCCGTGCGGGCCTACCGGGTCGGCCCGGCCGCCTCCGGGGCCGAGCTGACCGATGTCGAGTCCGAGTGGGCGACCCGCTACCGCCTCGGCCAGGGCGGCGCGGTCCTGGTCCGCCCCGACGGCTATGTCGCCTGGCGCGGCGAGGAGCTTCCCGCCGATCCGGCGGCGGCACTCACCGACGCGCTCCGCGAGGTCCTGTCCGTCACCGCCTGACGCACGACGAGGGCGCCGGTCCCGCACGGGACCGGCGCCCTTGGTATTGCCTGCCGGACCTCAGCCGGCGGTCGCGCGGAACAGCGCGACCGCGCCGCGGATCCGCACCCGGTACTCCGGGAAGTACTTCGCCAGCTGGCTCTCCAGACCCTGGGGATCGTCGCCCTGGTTCTGGAAGTTGCCGCGCCGGTGCTGTTCGAGGAGCAGCTTGTGCGTGAGCCGGTTCATCGGCACGCCCTCGGCCAGCACGGTCGTACCGAACAGCACGCCGCCGGGGCGGAGCGTCTCTGCGACGTGCTTGAGGATGACGCCCTTGCCGTCCCAGCCGCCGGGGATGGTGTGGAACACCAGGTTCATGGCGGCCGAGTCGAAGTGCTGCGGGGGCAGCGGCAGCGGCTCCATCAGGTTGGCCCGGCAG
Organism: Streptomyces sp. NPDC127190; assembly: GCF_042672505.1. Lineage (NCBI taxonomy): Bacteria > Bacillati > Actinomycetota > Actinomycetes > Kitasatosporales > Streptomycetaceae > Streptomyces > Streptomyces sp. NPDC127190. Next base: position 364,684 of record NZ_JBHXVE010000005.1, on the reverse strand, counting down.
GTCTGCGGCCGGTAGCGGGCGATCCGCGCCGCCGACATCTGGAGGCACTCCTCGTTGAGGTCGAGCAGGGTGATCTCCGGATCGGGGTCGGGGAAGCGGCACTTGTCGAGGAAGTAGCCGGTGCCGGGCCCGATGTCCAGGTGGCGCCGGCCGACGGAGGTGTCGTAGAGACGGCGCATCACGTGCGCCGGGCAGCGCCACACCGCCGAGCAGAACAGTCCCAGCACCCACTTGTCGTAGATGGCCAGCTTCCCGCGCGTGTACACCTCCTGGGCGTGCGCGATGCGGGGGTCGAGCCGTTCGGACGCGAGGTCGGTCATACGGTTCTCCGTTCAGATCGCCAGTTCGATGCCGTAGTGGCGCAGCCAGGTGTTGAACTGGAGGGCCATCTCCAGGTGCATCCGGCTCGGCCAGTCGTGCGCGTCGCCGGGGTGGTCCAGCGTGCGCCGCACCGCCTCGTGGTTGAGGTACGGCTGGATCGGCGCGCTGTCGTCGGCGGCCAGGGCGGCCAGCTCCGCGTGCAGCATCCGGGTGTAGGCCGGGTCCTGGGTGACCGGCCACGGGCTCTTCTTGCGCTCCAGCACGGACGTCGGCAGCAGGTCCCGGGCGACGGCCCGCAGCAGGGACTTCTCCTGGCCGTCGAAGGTCTTGAGGCTCCACGGGGTGTTGTAGAGGTACTCCACCAGCCGGTGGTCGGCGTACGGCACCCGCAGTTCCAGGCCGTGCGCCATGGACAGCCGGTCGCCGCGGTCCAGCAGCATCGGCAGCCACCGGGTCAGGGTGAGGTGGCCGATGGTGCGCATCCGGGCTTCCTCGGGGCTCTCGCCCGCCTGGTGCGGCACCTGCGCGACCGCCTCGCGGTAGCTGTCGGCGTAGTGGCCGGCCATGTCCAGCTTCTCCAGGAAGCCGACGGCGAACAGGTCGCGCCCCTGGCCGCCCCGGTTGCCCGGGTGCAGACCCTCGTTGACCACCCAGGGGAAGACGTCGGCGGCCACGCACTCCGGCTTGAACATCCAGTTGTAGCCGCCGAAGATCTCGTCGGCCACCTCGCCGACCAGCGCCACGGTCGAGTGCGTCTTGATCTCGCGCGCGGTCAGGTAGTTGGAGGTGTCCATGTCGCCGAGGGTGGACGGGGCGTCCTGGGCGAGCACCACGTTCAGCCGGGTGCCGGGGTCCATCAGGGCGTGCGGGTCGAGCCTGATGTTGACGTGGTCGGAGGAGACGTGCGCCGCGACCTCGGCCGCGTACGGCTCGTCGGGGGAGAACCGCACGTCGTCCTTGCGGAAGTTCTCCACGTAGCCGTCGAAGGTGGTGACGAAGGTCCGGATCCGCTCGCCGTCCTGCTTCCACCGCCGGGCGGCGGCGACGGCGGTGACCGTGCTGGAGTCCAGGCCGCCGGAGAGCGCGGTGCACAGCGGCACGTCGGCGACCAGCTCGCGCTCCACGATGTCGTCCAGCAGATCGCGCACCGTACCCACGGTGGTCCGCAGGTCGTCGGTGTGCTCGCGCGCGGTCAGCGCCCAGTACGTGTGCTGCCGTGCGCCGTCCCGGCCGATGGTCAGCGTATGGCCGGGCAGCAGCTCCCGCATGTCCCGGAAGACGGCCCGGCCCGGCTGCTTGGCCACCGTGAACAGCTCGCGCAGGCCCTCCAGGTCCACCACCGGGCGGACCGCGGGGTGGGTGAGCAGCGCCTTGGGCTCGGAGCCGAACAGCACGCCCCGCGGGAGCGGGGTGTAGAACAGCGGCTTGACGCCCAGCCGGTCGCGCACCAGGACCAGTTCCTCGCGGCGCACGTCCCAGATGGCGAACGCGAAGATGCCCTCGAGGCGGGAGGCGAAGGACGGCCCCCACTCCAGGTACGCCTGGAGCGCCACCTCGGTGTCCGTCCGGGTGCGGAACCGGCGGCCGCGTGCCTGGAGTTCGCTGCGCAGCTGCTTGAAGTTGTAGACCTCCCCGTTGTGGACGATCACGGCCGCCGTACGGCCGTCCTCCTCCACCTCCACCGCCAGCGGCTGCGCGCCGCCCGCCACGTCGATGACGGCCGTCCGGGTGTGCCCGAGCGCGGCGTGGCCGTCCAGCCACAGCCCCCGGCCGTCGACGCCGCGGGCGGCCAGGGCGTCGGTCATCGCCTCCAGCACCGGCCGTTCCCGCGAGAGGTCCTGTCCGAAGTCCACCCAGCCAGTGATGCCGCACATAGGCGTCCCCTTCGTCGGTTGCGTACCGCCCCGAGCGTCCGGCAGCCGCTTCGAGTACTCCTCGACCGCCGGTCGAACCCGGCCGCCGCGACCGAGCACCGTTCCACCCGGATTCGAGCCGGCGCCGGGACGCTGTCGGCGGCCGGAGCCCCCCGACGAGAGGTGGACGAGGATGAACGCGCAGGACGGCCCTCCGCAGCCCGCGGGCATGGACGGATGGTTCGACCGCAGCCTGCCGCCGCGCCAGCAGGTGCTCGGATTCGTCTACGCGAAGTGGGCGATCGGCGCGCTGCGGGCGATGGTGGAGGTCAAGGTGCCCGACGCGCTGGCCGACGGCCCGCGCACGGTGGCCGAGCTGAGCGCCGCGACCGGCACCGACCCCGACGCCCTCTACCGGGTGCTGCGGGCCGTCGCCGCCGCCGGCGTGCTGCACGAGGGCGAGGACGGCCGGTTCGCGCTGCTGCCGGTCTCCGAGGGCCTGGTCTCGGACGCCGAGGGCGGCATCCGCGACATGTTCCTGTTCGCCACCGACCCGATGCTCTGGCGCCCCTACGAGGACGTCGCGCACACCCTGCGCACCGGCGGATCGGCGTTCACGCACGCCTTCGGGCTGCCGTTCTACGAGTACACGAAGGCCAACCCCGACAAGGCCGCGGTGCTGGACCGGGCGATGCTCCAGAACCGCTACCCCGGCACGGAGCGCATCTTCGACGAGTTCGACTTCGGCAGGTTCGCCAGGATCGCCGACGTGGGCGGCGGCCGCGGCCACTTCCTGGTCGAGCTGCTGCGCCGCAACCCCGGCACCACGGGGGTGCTGGCCGACCAGCCGCACACCGTCGCCGAGGCCAAGGCGGTCTTCGACGGCTCCGGCGTGGAGGACCGCGTCACCATCGCCCCGATCGACTTCTTCGCCGCGGTGCCGTCCGGGTGCGACGCGTACTTCATCAAGAACACGCTGCACAACTGGGACGACGACAAGGCCGTGCTCATCCTGCGCAGCATCCGCGCGGCGATCGGCGACACCGGCGCCCGGCTGCTGATCGTGGAGAACCTGCTGCGCGGCCCGGGCGAGTGGGACATCGGCAAGCTGATCGACGTCGAGTCGCTCGCCGTGCTCGGCGGCCGGGAGCGCGGCCGCGCGGAGTGGAACCGGCTGGCCGCCGACGCCGGGTTCGCCCCGGCCAACGATCCCGCGCCCGGCGACGTCGCCCTGCTGGAGTACCGGCCGGTGTGACGAGCGGCTCCGCGGCCCCGGCCCGCCGGAGGCCGGGGAGCGGACCACCACAGGCTCGAAGGCTCAGAGGTTCAGAGGACAGGTGTGCCCATGTCGATGCCGCTTCCCGACCCGATGACCCTGCCGGCGCGGCGCGGTTGCCCGTTCGACCCGCCCGAGGAGTACGCGCGGCTGCGCGCCGAACGCCCGATGAGCCGGCTGCGGCTGCCCGGCGGCCGGGTCGGCTGGCTGGTCACCCGGTACGAGGACGTGCGGGCCGCGCTGGCGGACCCGCGGACCAGTCCGCCGCTGATCCAGGTCACCCCGGCGACCGAACTCCCGCTCCCCGAGGACGAGCTGGACGTCCCGCCCGGGGTCTTCTCGGCGCTGGACCCGCCGGAGCAGAGCCGCTACCGGCGTCAGGTGAGCCGCTACTTCACCCGCAAGCGCTGCCGTGAGATCACGCCCCGGCTGGAGCAGATCATCGACGAGCAGCTGACCGCGATGATCGAGCACGGCTCGCCGGCCGACCTGGTCGAGTGGTTCGCGCAGCCGATCCCGACCAGGGTCATCACCGAGATGCTCGGCATCTCCGAGGCGGACCGCCCGGACTACCAGCGCTGGATCCTCGCGATGCTGTCCCTGGACACCGCGGAGAAGCCGCTGCGCGAGGCCCGGGACGGGCTGTACGGCGGCCTCGCCGAGCTGGTCCGGGACCGCAGGGACCGGCCCCGCGACGACATCCTCAGCGACCTGCTGCACGGGGCCGCCGCGCTGACGGAGGAGGAGGTCGTCGGGATCGGCGCGCTGCTGCTGATCGCCGGCCTGGAGACGACCGCGAACATGCTCGGGCTCGGGGCGTTCGCGCTGCTCCAGCACTCCGGCCAGCTCGCGGCGCTGCGGGCCGACGAGAGCCTGTTCGACACCGCCATCGAGGAGCTGCTGCGCTATCTCACCATCGTCCAGTTCGGGCTGACCCGGACCGCGCGCGAGGACCTGGAGGTGGCCGGGCAGACGGTGCGGGCGGGCGAGACGCTGATCCTCTCGCTCGCCTCGGCCAACCGTGACGCGGCCGTCTACACCGCCCCGGACGAGCTGGACCTGACCCGCGACCAGGCGCCGCACCTGGCCTTCGGCCACGGTGTGCACCAGTGCCTGGGGGCCCAGCTGGCCCGGTTCGAGATGAAGCTGGCCTTCGGCGCGCTGCTGCGCCGGCTGCCGGGCCTGCGCCTCGCCGTCCCGGCGGAGCTGGTCCCGACGGCCGGCGAGGACAAGGTCTTCCACGGGGTGCACTCGCTCCCCGTCGCCTGGTAGCGGCGGCCTCAGCCGCGCGACGGGTCGTCCACGGTGGTGTGCCGGTGCTCCTTGAACGCGCGCCGGGCGTCGTCCAGGTACTCCCGGGACAGCATCGCGGACACGATGGCCACGCCACCGCGGTGCACCCGGATCTCGCTGTCGGTGGCGGTGCCGTACAGGTGGATCCGGCGGCCGGTCTTGCCGGAAGGACCCTGGGCGTCCTTCAGCCGGCCCTTGGCGGGCCAGGTGACGTCGCCGTCGTCCAGGACGTCACCCTCGCCCACCAGCAGCTTCAGCGTGCTGTGCCGCAGGTCCACGGTGATCTGCACGTCCTCGGGAACCTCCGGGGCGCGCAGGTCGAGCACGACGCCCGCGTCCCGGCCGCGGACGTCGAAGGTGTCGGCGGCCGTCCACTTGCCCAGCCGCTTGGTCACGGTGCCACGGGCGTGGATGCGCTCGGTGGTGGTCATGTCGGTGGTCCTCTCCCTCGACTGGTCGTGTCTTCCCGATGCCGTCTCGCTGTCTTGCCCGGCACCATGATGGTTGCACAGAAACTAGTTTCAACGCAACTAGTTACGGTGGGACGTACACTGTGCGCATGTCCGCCCCAGCGCCGCGCAGTTCCCCGCTCGCCCTGACCGTCCTGTCGCTGCTGCACTACCAGCCGCTGCACCCGTACGGCATGCAGCGGCTGATCAAGGAGTGGGGCAAGGACCAGGTCGTCAACGTCAGCCAGCGCACGAGCATCCACCGGACGATCGAGCGGCTGCTCGCCGCCGGGCTGGTCGAGGTGCACGAGGTGGAGCGCGACGAGCAGTACGCCGAGCGCACCGTCTACCGGGTCACCGAGGAGGGCCGCCGGGTCGCCCGCGCGTGGCTGCTCGACATGCTCGGCACGCCCAAGCCGGAGTACCCGCAGTTCCCCGTCGCGCTCTCCTTCGCGCTGATGCTCACCCCCGAGGAGGCGCTGACCGTCCTCGACGACCGCGCCGCCGCCCTCTCCCGCACCGTGGACGCCCTGGACGCGGCGCTCGCCGACGCGGACGACGACGGACTCGGCCGCGTCATCTGGCTGGAGACGGAGTACCAGCGCGCCATGGCCGCGGCGGAGCTGCGCTGGCTCACCGCCGTCACCGACGACCTGCGCTCCGCCCGTCTGCGCTGGTCGTGGGAGGAACTGACCGCCCTCGCCGGACCCGGAGCCGGCTGACCGGTCGAGAGCGGCACCAGCCTCCTTCGAGCGCGCGTCACTACCGTCCCGAGCCGACGGACGACGCGGCGAGAGGGAGAGCGATGCGGCAGGAGCTCCGCGAGATCTGCGCACCGGTGCTGCACGAGGTGCTGAACCATCCGTTCTGGACCGGGCTGCGCGACGGCACGCTGCCCGCCGCGGCGCTGGCCCGGTTCGTCCACCAGGACACCGCGTACCTGCTGCCCGCCTACGCCCGCGCGCTGGCCCGCTGCGCCGCCGACGCCCCCGACGACGCCGGGGCCCGCCTGTTCGGCCAGTCCGTGGTCGGCACCCTGGACGCCCGCGACGGCCTGCGCGCGGCCTATGCCGACCTCGCCCCCGGCCTCGGCCTGCCCGGGCCGGACGCGGCCGAGGAGCCCGTCGCGCCGGCGGTGGCGGCCCACGCCGCCTTCTTCACCACCTCCGCGGCCTCCTCGTACCACGCCGGCGTCGGAGCGCTGCTGCCCATGGTCTGGTTCAACGCCGAGGTCTCCGACCACCTGCGCGACCACGCCGTACCCGGCAGCCGCTACCTGCCCTGGATCACCGCCTACCACCCCGGCGAGTCGTACCGCTTCGCCGTCGAGGCGTTCTCCGAGCTGGCCGACCGGCTCGCGGAACGGTCCACCCCCGCGCAACGCCGCGTGCTCACCGCCCACTTCGCCCTCGGCATCCGCCATGAACTCGCCTTCGCCGACGCCTGCGCCGCACCCGCCGCGCAGCCGGCCGGAAGGGGTGCGCAATGATCGTCCACCACCTCGACCTGATGGACCCGAAGTCCTTCGCCGACGGAATCCCCTACGAACACTTCCGCCACCTGCGCGACGTCGCTCCGGTCAGCCGGGGCACCGACACGGACGGCGAGCCGCTGTGGCACGTGGTGCGGCACCGGGACGTGTCCGCCGTCTCCCGGGACGCGCGGACCTTCTCCTCCAGCCCGACCACGATGACCTCGATCCGCAAGGTCGACCCGAGCCCGCCGATCATCACCTTCCTGGACGCCCCCGAGCACACCCGGGTGCGCAAGCTGACCTTCAAGGTGTTCGCCCCCGCCCGGCTGGCCGCCCTGCGGGACCCGATCCGGGCCATCGTCGACTCCCTCCTCGAAGAGGCCCGGGAGAAGGGCGAGTTCGACCTCGCCGAGGACATCGCCCTGCGCCTCCCCTTCGAGGTGCTGCTCGAACTGCTGGACATCCCGCACGAGGACCGCGCCACCATGCTCGACTGGGCCCGCCGGACCGTGAACCTCGGCGACCAGGAGTACGGCGACGACGCCGGGCCCGACCCCTTCCAGCAGATCCACGCCTACCTGCACGACTTCGCCCACCACCGGGCCGCCCACCCCGCCGACGACTGCTTCTCGCTGCTGCTGGGCGCCCGGCTGGACGGCGCCGAACGGCTCGGCCTGCCCGACCGGCTCACCCCGGACGAGGTCGGCCTGTTCGCCTCCACCCTCATCACCGCGGGCATCGAGACCACCTACTGCTCCGTCACCGGCGGCGTCCTGGCCCTGCTCGACCACCCCGACCAGCTCGCCCGGCTGCGCGCCGACCGGGACCTGCTGCCGGGCGCCGCCACCGAGGTGCTGCGCTGGGTCACCCCGGTCACCCACTTCGCCCGGCGGGCCGTCACCGACACCGAGATCGCCGGGCAGCCGGTGGCGGCGGGGGAGAAGGTCGTCGTCTGGTACAGCTCCGCCAACCGCGACGAGCGGGTGTTCACCGACCCCGACCGGTTCGACCTCGGCCGCGCGCCCAACCCCCAGCTCAGCTTCGGCGGCGGCGGACCGCACGTGTGCATCGGCAACGGCCTGGCCGTCCTGGAGCTGCGCGAGTTCCTGGACGGGGTCGCCGACCTGCTGCCCCGGCTGGAACTCGTCGAGGCCCCCGCCCGCCCGGAGACCAACTTCATGAACAGCGTCAAACACCTGCGCGTGCGCCTGCACTGACCGGCGCCGGACCCCAGGAGCCTCCATGACCACAGGCACCGCCCTGATCACCGGCGCCAACCGCGGCATCGGCCGCGCCGTCGCCGCCGAACTGCACCGCCGGGGCCTGGACGTCGTACTCACCGCCCGCGACCCCGAGCAGGCCCGCGCCGCCGCAGAGGAGCTGGGCACCCGCTGGACGGACCTCGACACCACCGACCCGGACAGCGTCGCCCGCGCCGCGAAGACCGTCGGCGCGCCGGACATCCTGCTGTGCAACGCCGGGGTGCTGCTCGACGCGGGCACCGAGCCCCTCGCCGTACCGCTGGAGCTGGTCGAACGGACCCTGCGGGTGAACCTGCTCGGCACCTGGCGGGTGCTCCAGGAGTTCCTCCCCGCCATGATCCGGCGCGGCAGCGGCCACGCCCTGGTCGTCTCCAGCGGCACCACCGCGGAGTTCGGCGGCCGGCTGTTCCCCAAGACCCCCGGCTACTCGCTGTCCAAGAGCGCGCTCAACGGCCTCACCACCATGCTCGCCGCGACCACCGAGGGCACCGGCGTCCGCGTCAACGCCGTCAACCCGGGCCGCGTCCGCACCCGCATGATGCCGGGCCCGCACCAGCCCCCCGAGCAGGCCGCCCGGTACATCGCCGATGTCGCGACGCAGCCGCACGGCGGCCCCACCGGGCGCTTCTTCGCCGAACACTCATCCACCTCACGGGAGTAGCCATGCGATTCGACCTGACCGGCAGAACCGCCGTGGTCACCGGAGCCGGCAGCGGAATCGGGCTGGCCTGCGTCCGCGCCCTCGCCGAAGCGGGCGCGCGGGTGCTGGGCGGCTCCCGTACCGTCGGCCCCGAGCTGCGCGCCGCCACCCCGTACACCCGCACCGTCGACCTGGCCACCGAGGACGGCGCGCGGGACCTGGTCGGGCACGCGCTGGGCGAGTTCGGCGGCATCGACATCCTGGTCAACAACGTCGGCGGCGGCGTCAAACTGGCCGCGGGCTTCCTCGACATCGACGACGACACCTGGCGCGAGGCGTTCGGCCTGAACGTCCTCACCGCGGTCCGCACCACCCGGGAGGCGCTGCCCAGCCTGGTCGAGCGGCGCGGCGCCGTCATCAACATCGGCTCGGTCAACGCCACCCTCGCCGACCCGCGCCTCGGCCACTACTCGGCCGCCAAGGCCGCGCTCGCCAGCGTCGGCAAGTCGCTGGCCGCGGAGTTCACCCCGCTGGGCGTCCGCGTCAACACCATCTCGCCCGGCCCGGTCCGCACCCGGGTGTGGACCAACCCGCAGACCGCGCGCAGCGCCGGACTCACCCCCGAGGAGTTCATCGAGGCCGTCCCGAAGATGACCGGCCTGGCCACCGGCCGCATCATCGAGCCCGAGGAGGTCGCCACCCTGGTGGTCCTGCTCGCCTCCGGGAAGGTCCCGAGCATCACCGGCTCGGACTACACCATCGACGCCGGGATGAGCCGTCCGGCCCTGCGCTGATCCGCCCTGCCCCGCTTGCCCCGACGCGGCCCCCCCGCCCCCCCCGCGGGGGGGGGGGCGGGGGGGGGGCGGGGGGGGGGGCGCGCGCGGGAAAACAACCCCCCCCCCGGGGACACTCTCCGG